>NZ_JAMYVK010000012.1:0-147300 GCF_040323975.1 Mesorhizobium sp. M0019
TCGCGCAGCCGGCACATTTGATTGGAGCGACGGCAGCGGAGCTTCTCTTGAAGAGGCTGGCGGAGGCCACGTTACCTTTCGAGCACCGTGTCCTTGCGGCCCGCTTGGTGGAGCGCAATTCAATTGCGGTTTATCTCACCCGCGAGCCCGTCTGATCCGGCCGCAACGGTCTATAGCTGGGGCTGAATTGCAGCCCCTCTCTATATCGAGGTCGATGCCATACAGGGATATTGACCTGCCGTATGTTTCTTCGCTTGCCTACACGCCATCGGCCATCTGCGGCTCGGCTCGGCTGAATGACAGCCCACCGCGGAACGCTGGATTTCAAAGAGGAATGTGTTCGGTGTGGTTCGGCCGACTATGTCCAGGATCACGGTTTTGATCCGCTATTGCGTGCAACAGTCCTAGCATGCTGCCGGGCGCAGGCCCCTTCAGGAATTTGAGTAGTCCTGAAACGCTGGTTCGCGCCGCCTCATCCAATAGGAATATGCTCGCCGATGGCCCAAAGGAGATCTCGTGCAACCAGGGCCATTTGCATGCTCCAAGATGCGTTCTGCTCGGGCGCCAACAACAAGGATGGGGCTACAAGATGCCGTACCCATTCAGGTTTTCCCTTCCCCGAGAATGTGTCGAAGAAAGGTGTTTCGGGACGCCTGGCTCAGCTTCTTAAAGGCATTCTAGTGGATCGAGAGCTATCCGCCGACTCCGCCCGTCGGAGAAAGGGATGATAGACTGTGCCGCGTTCGTCTTGGATGCGATGGGAATATGGCATGTACACAACCATCAATACCCTCGTGCGAACGATCGACGGCGGACGGCAGGTCTCGTGATACAGCAGATGGTTCGTCTACAGGACGAGAGGACGTTTTCGGGCCGATATCGACGACCATGATCTCCGGCGACACGCCGAAGCGCACCGGCAGCCATGATACGCCCAAACCCCCGGATACGATCATGTGCCTCCCACCCTCGACGACATGCCCATAAGCGAAGCGCTGTCCGTAGGCTGAATTGATGATGGGGGGGCCAACGAATGGCAAGCGCACCTGTCCGCCATGTGTATGGCCGCATAACGTCAGGCTGACACGGTCAGGGACAGTAATGAAGATGTCCGGTTCATGCGCAAGGAGCAATATCGGATTGCCGTCGTTGGGTATTCCGGCCATTGTTCCAGGCAGATCGTCGACGCCCTTGTACACGCCGCGAGAAAACTGCATGGCCCACTGGTCGCCAAGACCCGCGAGCCAGAATGCTGGGCCATCCTGCTGACGGATAAGCGTGGCGGTGTTCTCGAGGACCGGAATGCCATTGTCGACGAGGGCTGCGCGGACACTATCGACACCGTGCCACCAGTCGTGGTTGCCGAGAATGGCGTGGCAGCCGAGTGGCGCCGAAAGTTTCGAAAGAGAATTCCCCCAAACAGTGTCGGGCACGATCCCGGTGGCATAGCGTGGCAGCACGCCCATCACGTAGTCGCCAAGGAGAAGGACGATGTCGGGCTGCAGGCTATTCGAAACACCAACGATCTCGTCGATCCTGGAAACCGGCATCCAAGGCTCGCAGGCATGGATGTCAGCGACCACGACGATGCGCAGGGGCTTGGCAGTGGTCGGCCAGCGCGGCGGAAGGAGCTTGTAGTGCGTGACACTCAGTCGAAACCGAGGCTCAATCGCGATGGCATAACTCGCCAGACCGAATGCCGCGAGCGACACGGCGCCAAAGAGCTTCAGGAATGAGCGCCGCGACGTCAGCACTTGTGTTTTCCAGCAGAACTAGGTTGGTACTAGAGATCGCTGCGTATTCAGCTGCGGCAGCCTGGACCACATCAACCGCGTGAGAGGCCTCGCTGGTCAATAGTTTCCCAAATTGGCATCACCTGCAAGCATTGGTCTTTATTGCGCAGGGAAGGGAGCTCGGGCTAGGACCAGTCAACTGCTCCGAATTGCCACTGATCTCGGGCGGATGGTGCAGTTCCATTCCGGATGAATGCGTCGCCTTAGATGGCGAGCGCCTCCATCTCGACATCGTTCATTTGATCCCGTTTTTCGTCGGCCGCGGAATCGACCGCGCGCCCGCTTCGGGTCCGCTTGGTTGTCGCGACTGCGATCAGCTCGACCAGGGCCACGCGATTGAGGAGGCGCCGTCCGCGCCAGCTTTGCGTGATGCGGCAGAACAGGGGTGTTCGATGTTGCGCCATGTCGATGTGCCCGTCGGATGGTGATGCAATGTGGAGCGCAAGGCCTGTCTCGCGAGTGAGTTGTTGCAGTTCGACCTTCCACAACCGGCTATGGTCATCCAGCTTCGAGCCGACCGCTTCCCGCCTTTGACCTATCGCCTCGACAAGATTGCGGCGCTCTCGAGTTGAAGCCGGAGGGCGAACTTTCGTCGGCTGCAAACCGGCTTCTTACCGCTCTCGCAGTGTTTCCTGCTTGTATCGCATCATTGGCGAGAGAAAGTAGCTGATGATGCTGCGCATGCCAGTCTGGGATGTTCATTCGGACCCGAAGCTTGGTAACTCCAGTCTCCTCGGTTCGGTCCGAATGGACAACCTGCGCAAAGCTCACAACTAGAGCGGTTCCATCCCGATGGCATCGGGATGGAACCCCATCTCTTTTGCTTGAGCAGATCATCGCCGAAAACCGGGCTCCCGCCTTTGGTACGCTGACTTCGGTTCGGCACCATGGCTTTGAGGTGCTGTTCATCCAGTCCTTATTTGGCCATGGCAGCCCCGCGTAGTCCTTCAGGTCACATAGAACGAGGCTGCGCTGAGCGACAGATGTGGGGAAAGGCTGGCGAACTGTATTTGAGATGCGCCGCCGGCCCCGTCACTGTCGAAAGAGAGCGCCCCGGTTGCACTGTCGTAGATGATGTGATCGGAGCTGTCATGCGCGGCTGCACCAATAAAGAAAGCTTTGGATGGAAGCCCTCCCGGCTGAAGCCCGGCAAAAACGGTATCGCTGAGATGGAACGTATCCTGGGAGCGCTTGAAGTCGGTGATCTTGTCGACATTACCGGCTCCAAGAGCAGTATTGAACGAGAAGACATCGTGGCCTCCGTAGCCGGTCAAGACGTCGGCGCCGAGGCCGCCGTTAATGACATTGTTGCCGGCATTGCCCTGGATGGTCTGGGCGAACTCGTTGCCGGCGAGGGTCATTGCTTTCGTGCCTGACGCGTTATTCGTAGCGAGGAGCTCGATCTCCGAGCCGGCGGAAAGCGCATAGCTCACCGAGGCGAGCACACTGTCGTTGCCGCCGCCCACCGCCTCAACCACCTTCTCGTTGGCATTATCGACATAATAGGTGTCGTTGCCGCCATAGCCAATCATCGTGTGGCCGCTGGTTCCGTGTAATACATCGGCGTCGCTGGTGCCGTACAAGGTGCCATCGCTGGTGCTGCCGGAAGAAGGAACCGTCCCGGTGCCAGACACGGGCTCGGTCCCGGTCGAGCCAGTGATTGGGGGAGTGACGTTAGCACCCGTCACCGTGTCACCGCTGCCTGCCTTCTGGTAAAGCTGAATCTGATCGACTTGCATCTGCATCGACGAAGGAGTCGAACCATCCAGAGCCGTATGCCATCCGGTCACGTTCGAATTCGCGACCCCATTGTTCATGATCAATTCCATCGGTTCATCCGGGATCGGCGCCTGTGCGCTGGTCACTTGCGCCATCTGATGCCCGTCGAGATACCAGGTGATCGATTGACCGGGCACCCAGTTGATGCCGTACGTGTGGAAGCCGGCCGTGAGGTCGGTCCCCGTATCAATGCTGTTTCCTACCCACCCTGACGGCGAGTGGAGGTGCCAGGAGAACATCTGGTCCGCCGGCCCCGAACCGGTAAATCCGCCCTCCTGCATGTCGATCTCGAAATTGTCGCCGCTGCTGCCGGCGCCATGGCCGGGCAACAGCCAAAGGGCCGGCCATGCGCCATCGCCGCTTGGCGCCTTCATGCTGATCTGAAGGTAGCCGCCATTGAATTCGAAGTTGCCGTAGCTGCTGACCGCGCCGGACGTGACCGGGTATGTCTGTGTGGTCCCCTGATTTATGCCGCTGATGGGCTGCTTGATCGCCGTGAGATCCAAGGCCCCGTTGCTCACGGAGACTTGGCTCGGCACATCGTAGTCGGCATAATATTGCGAGCCTGCGTTGCTTCCTCCTGATCCATTACTATTCCATGGCCAGCCATTGGCGGCATTGCTGGTGATGTAGGTATGCCAGTCGCTGTCGAGCGCCGTACCGGAGAAGTTTTCCTCGAAGACGAGATCGCTAGAGGCAAAGCCTGCGGGGGCGGAAAGAGTCATTCAGTGATCCTCTTTGGTGTTGAAAACAGGGAATTCCACTGCCGCGCATCGCCAAGGCGCGCGGCAGATCGCATGCTCGCAGTTGGGCACTGCGAACGGAGTTTCAAAGTAGCGGAGATTTGGAAGTCCTCGCCCAGACATTATTGTCGAGCAAGCTGAACGTTGAACTCGCCATCCGAAGACGAATTTTGTCGAGGGTGCTGCCGCGCACGCAAGCTGTTCGGCGGTTCCAGCCGCAGCCAAATTGAAGTCGAGCGCAGCTCTTCCGGCACCGCCGAGCTGTTTAGTAAAAACACGGTGTATCCTTGGTTAGTTGTGTTTTTTGTTGTAATTACGCCTGCGCCCTAAGTAAAACGCAGGCATTTCCGCTCGTTGGACTTATCCCGCCTACCGTCTTATACTATCGAGAAGTGATTAATCCGAGGACGATGTATCGAGCTAACACGAGCTTACTGCCATTTGCGGCGAGAATGAGGCTCAGTGAGAACTTATTAACACATTCTAATGTAGGACGTGTGTCGAACGGCCGCACCGAAGCGCCCTTCCGGACGTCCTACCAAAACCGTGTCCGTCGGCTGAAATGTTGCGCCGGTTTGAGCGCATGTGTTCGCGGGGTCGTTCGCATGTGAGGTCGTCGACAAGGATGGCCAGGATGTCTTCCGAGTTGCGTGGCGGACGAGCCGTCGAACCTATGGCTGGCGCTGCCGGTCCGAAGTTCGACCGTGCCGTTTGCGCGGCCGATGCAGTCTCTACACGTATTGCTGAGGGATCTCGCCAGCGCCACGGCGGCGATGTCCCACATGATCCGCCTTCAATGATCGAAGGTGAGAGCTGGCCCTGCTATCGAGTGCAGGCCTTACAGCGCCGACAGGCCGTTCAATCGAAACGCCAGCGTGCCTGCATGTAACGCGCCGAACCTGCAACCGCATCCAGGGGAAGTGCGATCGCTTAAGCGGCTTGTTGAAGTGGCTGATACTTGACCCCTATGGCGCGGCGCGTTCTCGCCGCGTGGCGCCTGCCGCGAGTCTGAACCGCGCAGCCAGTGGCCAAAGCTCCACCTGGGGCACAGTCGATTAGCGTGCTCTTTTGCTGCATGGTCGTCTATGCAGGTTGACCGTCGTTCAGAACGTAAAGCCGACAATGCGGCATCGCTTGTCCCTGATCGGCGAAAATTTCTGCCAGTCAGCCTCGCTGTGGAACGAGAGGAGTTGGATTCCCATGAGCTACCTCAGATGGGCCGCGTGCCTTACGGGACCTCCCCGGAAGCTTCGCCGCCGGCGGCTTGACGCCATCGAGAGTGTCGTTACATTTGTAATGGCTAGGTTTTGCTTTTATCCGGTTGCGCCACTGAGATGCGCGGTTCGCATGTAGCGTGTAGCCCCGAGGCAACGGAGGAACCCTGAGCGACCTCAAGACTGGTGCGGCTGCCTAACATTCGTCCATTCCCGAAATGTGAAGTGCGATCGACAGGACGACTTAGGATCCCCTTCTGGACCTGGCCTTGTGGCCATGCAGCGACCTCGATCGCTGGTCGATTTCAAGCCAAAAGAAACTATTAGTAACACCGAAATATTTGAAGAGGCAACTTAATCTGGCTCAACCACAAAAGGTGGCAGAGATGATGTCAAGTAATGACCTCTATACCGGAATAGATTATGCCGCTGCTAATCCGACTTGGCATGACGAAGATGGCGGTGTTAAGGCCGCGAACATCGCCAAGATCGTGCGCGCCAACAACATCAGTTGCCAGAAAATCGTCGATACAGGTTGTGGGACGGGAGGCGTTCTGGATGGTCTTCTTCGGCATGATAGCTTCCGTGATTCAACAGCCACCGGCTACGATATCGCTCCCTACGCTATTAATTTGGCCAAACACCGAGAAAAAAACAATCTCAAATTTCACTGCGGCGACTTCTTTCAGACCGGCGAGAATTGCGATCTTCTTTTGTGCATCGATGTTTTCGAGCACGTTGATGATTATATTGGCTTCCTTCGAAGACTAAGAGGACGATCAAGATACTATACGTTCCATATTCCACTTGACATGAATGTCGTCGGACTTCTACGTGGTCAGCATCTTAAGCAACGCAAGGAGGTTGGTCACCTGCATTACTTTGATCAGGCAACGGCGCTAGCGACCCTGCGCGACACAGATTTTAAAATTATTGACGCACAGTACACTAGGACCGCGGAAGATATTCTGCAGATCCATCCCGAATGGAGAACCACTACAGCCATCCTCGGTAATGCCGCCCGAGGCATTGTCCGGACTATGGCCGGAGAGGACCTGTCGGTGCGCTTACTCGGCGGCGCCTCGCTGATCGTCCTCACGAGCTGAGGTGGTGTTCGTGCGCGTCGAGCGCGAACCGACCTTTGTGTGCTGGAGGCTCACGAAGGTGAAAGTTGCAGTGCCCGGGAAGTGTCAAAACGCTGTCACCCGCAGGGCTGGGCAAATCTCCCATATTTTTAACGTCGATCTCCGTCCAGCGAGAAGCTTCGAAACCTGATTCCGAGCTGCTTGAGCTGCCCTACCCCGGGAACCTCTGCCGCCGGGTGCACGAGCCCCAGGATGGAGTCGGATCGGAAGGGTAGGGGGACGTGCAGGGCCTCTCCTGCCCGGAGCATGCAACTGACAAGCTGCGAGGGCACCGGGACGGCACGCAGTGTTCTGCCTTGTGACGCGGCGATCTCGTTCATGAGCCGTCGGAACGGCACCGGTTCGGGGTTGGCCAGCCCTACCGGTTCCGGCAGGGGCATGTCCGACTCGGCAATACGCACCATGGCGGCTGCCATGTCTGCCTCATGCACGGTGAACTGATGGGAGCGCGCCCCGATGAGAGGTGTAACCGGCAGTTTGGTGAGTTTGCGCAGCGCGCCGGCCATCCCGGCCCAACCGGGGCCGTAAACCAGTCCGAGGCGGGTGGAGACGCCTCCCATACTGCTGGCTGTGCGCTCACACGCCAGCTTGGCCTGGCCGTACAACTGTCGGGTTCCCTTGTAAGCGGACATCGAGGAGATGAAAATGACCCGGCGAACCCCTGCGTCGGCGGCATTGCGGAGGAGGTGCTGCGAGCCGGACACATTGACACCCCATACATCGCCTGCACTAATGAGACTCAGGTCCCATGCACTATGTATGAGCACATCTAGGTCGCTGAATGCGGCCCCCGACGGCGGGCGCTTAATCTCATATGGACGCCATTCGGCGACGCCGGCCATTGCGGCGGCAGATGCGGAGGTCGCCCGGTTCGGGCGGGCGAACGCGATGACCTCATACCCTTGCTGGGCGAAGGTAGCACGCAGGATGGACCCGACATACCCAGTCGCTCCGGTGATGCCGACCCGCATTGATGCTCACCCCGTCAGTTCCATCGCCTCGCAGGCGATGCGATGAGAATTGGCCATCACAGTCAGCGTAAAGGTAGTCGCCGGAACATTTGGGAAAACCGAACCGTCGATAAGATGAATCCGGTCCCAACGCGCCAGCCGCCCGACGCGGTCTGTCGTCGCACTCCGGGCGTCCCGCTCACTAGCGTGGGGAAAGCTGCCGCCAAAGTGGTAGCTCTTGGCCCCACCCGACCACAGCATTTGCGACGTGACCGGCCACAAATCAAGGTAAGGTGCTGCCCTATAGATGCGCTTTATTACGTCAGGCAGCGTCGGAGGCACGTCTTTGCCCCTGACCCTGGTCTCGCTGAACCCCTCGGAAGTAAGGGTAATCCGGGGTAGCTCATCAGGAGCTGCGGGCACCTGGGCTGTGATCCGTATCTTGGGTGACGCCCAGGATGGCAAATAGCCGAGGCCTACCGTCAATCGGCTCAGCAGCCGATCTGTCGCGAAGGCGGCGGCGGGATGTTGGAGGAAGCCGGGCAGCGCATCGTAGTATGCGTGGTTAAACGGGTAAAAGTGAACCTGTGAGACGTCGAAGCCTTCGTCGTCCCGGCCGATGACCATGTTGAACTGGTTGAGTGTGAACTCGCGCCTTGTACGTGGGTCGGGAGTCGGCTTCACGGACATCATTGGAAGAACGAACTGAGCCGATTCCGAAAGATGGACCGGCTGGTCCGATCCGAGCGAGCCCAGGATCAGCCGAGTGGTGCCGATAGCTCCGCAACCCACGAAGACCCGGTCGGCTGCGAATCGCTGGATCCGGCCGCTGGATAGCTCCCGAGCCTCCACGACTGCCGTGTCGGCCTCCTGGCCGACTCGAACCGCGAGCAGCCCGCTGTGGTAGTCAATCCTCCCGCTGCGCCTGAAGCGGTCGAAGCTGTGCGAGGCCGAGTAGATCAGCGACCTCGGGCATCCAGTCATGCACAGGCCGCAGGGCTGGCATTCGGGCGCCGAGAAAGCGAGCCGCGCGCGCCCTATGGTTATTCCGGTGGAGCGTACACGATCGCGGTGCCGGTCGTAGTTGGCCAGCACCATCTGCGTCCGCGGTGCCAGCGGCGGAAGCGGGTGCGGAGATCCGATGAGCGGAAACCACTCATCGAGATCGTCGGACTCTCCGGCGAACGGAATGTGACCAAGGATCGTCCGATAGTGCTCTTCCATATCCGAGAAACCGAACGGCCATCTCTTGAATGTGGCAGCGCTGAAGGGCATGATCTGGGCCCCCCAGACGTTGCTGAACCCTCCGTAGGCGCATGAGATCACAGCAGAGTTGACTCTACCCTGGGAGTGGACTCCGTCGAGTTGGCCCTCGTTGACAAACGGAAAATCGGATCCGTAGCTTCTCTTTTCAGGGAGCGAATCCGACTGTACGCGCTTGGGTTGCAATCCGATCCGGCGGACGTCCTCCTCATCCCAGTCGCCGACACGCAGCTTGGACAGCCTGGAGATTACCTCTTGCGTCTGGACGTCCAGCACGGTGCCCGGATCGAACACAGTTATCTTCTCGTCAGACTTCCCGGACAGCGCCAACACGGCGGCGGCTGCAGCCGGACCCGAACCAATGATTATCGAAGAAGGCATTCACTTCTCTCGCCCATTGGCTCGCGCGGCTGTGTTAAATACCTGCCTGGTGGCCTGTCGGCGCTGCCGGCGCAATCGCCGCGCCCGCTCGACATGACCGGCGACGTGGCCTGCTGCGGCCAGACCTATGCCAATGATTATGGCCGAGGACCGGACCAGCCCGTGGGGGTCACCCTTGGCGGCTTGCCAAATCCCTCGCGGTACGCCCTTGGTCAGCGCGTACCAGACGAAGCGGGTTTCCGCACCCAGAGTTGCGGCGTCGCCCATCTGGGCAAGAGCCTCGATCTTCCCCTTGTTGACGAAGAAGCAGCGGCGCCAGAAGTACTTCCAACTCGGCCGTGAGGCGGGTACAAAGTGGCGGACGGTCGCTGCCGGTTCGTAGATGACAGCCTCACTACCCTTGATCTGCGCCACGCGGTGGCACATGTCCATGTCGTCGTGATTGTCGGAGTGGAACCCTCCCACCTGCTCAAGGAGGGTTCGCCGCACCGACATGTTGGCACCTATAAGATGAGCCAAGGGGCCTCGGCTTGTCGGAAGACCGTCATAAGCGCATCCGAACACCCAGTCGAACTGCACGGGAAACCAGGCCGGGCGGCTAGACTCGAAAACCGGTAGGGGGCGCCCGCCGACGGCGCCGATGCGCTCATCCTGGTACGGGTCTGTGAGAATCCCGAGCCAGTCCTTGTCGGCCGCTGCATCGTCATCCAAGAACGCCAGAATGTCTCCCGCTGCTGTCTCGGCTGCAGTGTTTCGGGCCGACCCCAGGTGCCCGTCATACTTGTTCTGGATCACCCGAATCGGAGGGGTGGATGCGGCGAAGCCAGCCCAGTACGCGGCACAACGGTGAAACAGGATTTCATTGTGGTCGATGCATACGATGATCTCGCAGGGTTGCAAGGTCTGCTCCTGAACCGAGGCCACCGACTGAAGCATCAGCTCCCATCTGTCCTCGGTGTAGGCACAGATAATCACCGAGATCGTGGGGGGGCGCGGGACCTGCCGGCGTTCGCTGGTGACGCCATGCTCGGTCTGCCCGGTTTTCGATCCAGGCTGACCGGTTGTGGCAACGGCAACGTCATTACCGCGGCGGGCGAAACCGATACTTAGGTTCCGGACGTGGCCCCGCTGGCCAACGC
This sequence comes from Mesorhizobium sp. M0019, assembly GCF_040323975.1. Taxonomy (NCBI): domain Bacteria; kingdom Pseudomonadati; phylum Pseudomonadota; class Alphaproteobacteria; order Hyphomicrobiales; family Phyllobacteriaceae; genus Mesorhizobium; species Mesorhizobium sp. M0019. The sequence continues at coordinate 10,408 of NZ_JAMYVK010000012.1, forward strand.
CAATCGGCGTGCAGGATTGCGCAAGCATCAGAATACGCATCTAGGAATTCTCCCGACTTGAGCTGCCAATGTCTGCCCCAAGCTTTTCGATAGACGATGCGATAAAGCCAGACTTCCACGCGCTGGATTCGGCTTACCCGGAAGCCGGCTCTCAGCATAAAGAAACCACGAGGGCCGAGGTTTGCGCCACAGAGGCTCGAGGCGGCCGCCGACGCCAAGCACGCGCGGGTCGGCGTAGGGCATCAGCAACTCGTCCAGCCAGCGCTCATCGGCGATCGCATCGTCATCGAGAAACGCCACGACCGGCGCGGCCGCCAATCCGGCTCCCGTCGTGCAACCGCCGCACAGTCCACGCACGTTGGTATTAGGTGTGACGACGACACCTTCGATCTCGCGCCGGGCGCGCTCCAAGAGCGCCTCATCGTTGTCGACGACGAGGACGATCTCGCGGGCCGGGCAGGTCTGGCGGCGCACCGACGCGATGGCCGCGTTCAAATCGTCCCAGCGATCGAGTGTGTCGGCGCAGATCACGACGGAGGCTTCGGTCATGGCAACTGCCGGCTGGTTTCTGAGGCCGGGCTGGTTTCGCGTGTCTGCGTCGCCCGAGCCGTGGCGGCTTTGAGGATGTTCCAGAGGGGACCTCCGTCGTTGTGAATATCGAACTTGTCATATTCGTCGACGGGATAGCGCCCGCTGTCCTGCCGCGACACCAGCCGCCACACAATCCAGCCGGCGCAGTTGCGCTCGCGCGTCAGCGTGTCGAGCCACATCGCGTAAGCCTGGGCAAAGTTCTGATTGGAGCGGGCATAGCCGAACTCCTCCAGAAGCACCGGCTTGCCGGCGCGAACTGCCAACCGGCAGAACTCGGTGATCAAGCTGTCGAACTGCTGGACGGTGAGCTTGTAGTAGAGCGGGTAGCCGTGCCAGGTCCCGAAATCGAGAGTCGGGATCGTCAGATCCGATAGCTTCGACTCGACGTTAGCGTGCCCTGAGGTGACGAGATGGTTCGGATCGAGCGACTTCACGTAAGCCGTCATTTCGGTGGTCCAAGCCAATCGTAAGGCCTCCGGCTGCGCATTGCCTTCGTTCATTAGCTCCCAGGCCATGATGGTCGGATCATCCCGGTAGGCGAGCCCGGTGAGCGGGTTGACTCGCTGCACGACGTGGCTGACCCAGGTCCTGTAGTCGCGCTTCGTGCGCGGATCCTGGAAGAAAAACTCCGACTTCTCTTTGCTGAGGTCGGTGTCGTACTGGCTCTGCACGCCTGGGGCGTCCCGGCTCCCATACCAGGCCCGCATCTGCTGGGCGCCGCCTGTGAAGGCCCAGAAATCCAGGACGGCGATGATCAGCCTCAGGCGTCGCTTGCCGGCCTCGGCGATGAGGAAATCAACCTTCTGCATGCCGTCGGCGCCGTCATTGATCGCCATCCTGTTTTGGTTCGGGTCCCAGTAGAGCAGGTACGTGCCCTTGACCGCGAGATTGCTGGCTTCGCCTTCAAGCCGCCAATCCCAGATCGTAGGCTTGCTTCCGTCGAGCGACCCGATCACCGGCTGGAGGAAGGTGCGGACCACATTGGCGCCCATCGCCACCGCGTCATCGAGAACGCGGGTGACCTCATCCGGCGACCCGTAGGTCAGATAGTGGTTGTTTACGCCGGTCACGAAGAACGGCTTGCCGTCCAAGGTGAAGTTCGTTCCGGAAGTCTTGATGAAGGACGTTGCCGACGGGTCATCCGCGGCGCTCACGACTGCCGGAACGGACAGCAACGCGCACACCAGCACCCGCAGTCCGGCGTTGCGCAGCCTATTTTTCACTCGTTGCCAGCCAACAATCACCCGGGCATGTGGCTCTCGCCGGGCGCCGAGTGCAACAGCCCCGAGGGATTACCTCCTCTGACCTCGCACAGCCCGGGCGTCGTTCGGGCATAGTGGTGCTTGGCCGATTCCGGTCGCTCGAGTATGGACCCGTGCTGTCAGACATCGCTCCCAACCAAGAGTTCGGCTCCTCTTATTGGCGAGTCCCCGCGGTAGTAATAGGTGGGAAATATTCTCGCGCTGTGACACGCGCCATCGCTTTCCATCTACCTCCCTGCCCCGCGGGCCCGCGGCGGAGTCTTGGTAAGGCGGATCGCCGCAGGCGGTTCTCGTCAAGCTGTGAGCCGGCGTCCTTTTGAAATCCGCGGTCAGAACAACAATGCGCATTTGCCTGAGTCTCGATTCATCGCGGCTACTTCGGTGGCACCTCTGGCTGGCAGAAGCGCTTGCTGAAGTGCCCGGCAACGAGGTCTCCTGCGCTTTGGCGGCCGGTCGCCGCCCGCTGCCGTTGACCTGCCGTCTGCTGCTCGAACTCGAACGACTGGTCTATGGCTTTCGCGGGAACGGCGCCACTGACTCCGTCGAGGCGGCGCTGCGGTCCCTGCCGCCGCCTCCGTCCGACCAAGTGGACGTGGTGATCGATTTGAGCGGAGAGGAGACACGCCCGGCGGGGCTGCGGGTGCTGACGCCGCTCTTCAACGGCGTACCCGGCGAGATCGGCGTCATGGCGGCCGTGGCGAATGATCAGGACCTTCTCGTCGACCTGCACGACACGGCGCGCCCGTTGCGGCCGTGGATGGCCCGTCCGGCCAGTGTAGACCGTGGAGTGTTCTCAGCGAGTCTAGACAGCGTCCTCTCCTGCGCTGTGCTGCTGATCCTCAAAGCCTTGCGCGAGGAAACCGGTTCAGCTGCGTCCGGTGTCCCCGGTTCACGGACGGCCGTGCCTTCACTTGGCGCATCCTCGGCCCTTGCAAGGGCGACCGGCACGGTGGCATCGAAAGCGATCAGGTTTTTGGACGTCCTGGCAAGAGGCGGCAGGATGTGGGGGGTTGGCTGGCGCTTCGATGAATCGGCGAGCCTGCTCGACAAAGGCGAAGCAACCTTCTCGGTGCTCACCGGAAGCACCGACAGCTACCTTGCCGACCCGTTCCCGTTCCGGCGCCAGGGGCAGGATTTCATTTTTGTCGAACAGTACCTCTACTCGAAGAACCGGGGGTGCATTGCGGTCGTGGCAGCGGACCGGGACGGGACCGTCGGCGCACCCCAGATCGTCTTGGAGGAACCGCATCACCTCTCATACCCGTTCGTGTTCGAGCAGGACGGGCAGATCTGGATGATCCCCGAATCGGGGACGGCCAGGAATGTTAGCCTCTACAGGGCAGTGGAATTCCCTTACCGGTGGACGCGGGAGGCCTGCCTCATCGAGGGGATCGAGGGCTACGATACCACGCCTCTCTGCCATGAGGGCGGCTTTTGGTTTTTCGTCAGCCCAAGGCGGTGGAGGTCCACGTCTTGGGATGTCCTCAGCCTCTACCGTGCCGAGAGCCTGACCGGGTCTTGGACGCCCCATGCCGCCAACCCGGTCCTGATCGATGCCAGGCTCAGCCGCCCCGCAGGCGCCGTCATCCGACACGGCGGACGCACGCTACGCCCGGTCCAAGACTGCGCGCGCGGCTATGGCAGCGCGGTGACGTTCTGCCAGATCGATGCGCTCGGGGCGTCGGAGTTTGCCCAGACCCCGGTCGGTCGCATTTGGTCCGGAGCGTTGGGGTGTCACACCTACAACCGCCGGTCTGGCTTGGAGGTGATCGACCTGTTCGGGCATATCCGGGGTTTGCGAGAGGTCACGACCTCCTATCGTTTGCTGGTACCCGACGCGCCGGTCTCGGGACCGCGTGGGCAGTCCCTCTCTTGGGCGGTCTCGTCCGGGTCAGCCACCCGTAGCCAGGTGGTCGAGCGCAAGGTACCCCGCCTGAGAAGGGCCGGGCGCCCCCGACCCTTCTCGGGCACAGAATAAGCTCGGAAATCACGGCCGAGTGAAGGAGCGAGCCCACCTGCACATTGCAGCTTCTGGCCAGTGGCAATGTCAGCGTTGTCTGGACGTTCATTTCTTCGCGCCGACGATCTTCGCTGCCTTCCGCACGGTTCGCTCAGTAGAAAATTGTCGCTTGTGAGCTAGTGCCGGCCGCGGGTCGATGGATGTCCTCGCCGGCGTTGGAAGTGGCCCCAGAGGTCTGAACGGGTTTGGCAACGCTGCCAACACAGTTGCTGAAGTGATCGGTGCCGCTGCCGTGCTATTCGCGCTGGTGGTATGGGCTGGAAATAACCTGAAGAGATACCCCAAAAGAGCTAATCATCTATTGTCTTTTCCTAACCATCCATCGTCCTTCCATTTAAGGTATGCATAGGTAATGCTCGCATACAACTTAAAATTAGGGGGCTGCAACCGATCTTCTTTCATCTCACCTTCATTCTTCATTCCACTATGGCCGAGAGCCCGCATATGATTGGATCAAGCACATCCGTGGATGTGGCAGTCATTGGAGCTGCCCCCCACGGCTTGTCGCTGGCCGCGCATTTGCGCGCGCGCGATGTGGAGCACCGGACGTATCACCCGGCCCATCATCTCGCCCGATACCTATCGGCAGTCCTGGCGCGCTTTCAGCCCGCCCCCTGGGTTCCATCGTACGACCTTAAAGCGCTGCCATGAACGCCCGTCTTTCCAGCATTGTCGCCCCCATCGGTGCCGCATCGCCGCCTGACTCGATCAATTTCGCGCTGCGGCCATCGTTGATTCTGCCTCGAGTCAGCTTTGTCGTCCCGACGCTCAATGAAGCCGAGAACCTCCCTTGGCTTCTGCCGCGCATCCCCAACTGGGCGCATGAGATCATTATCGTGGATGGCCGTTCCACCGACGACACGGTCGCGGTCGCGCGCCGCCTGCGCGAGGACGTGAAGGTTGTCATGGAGCCCCGCCGGGGCAAGGGCGCTGCACTGCAAGCGGGATTCCTGGCCGCCACAGGCGACATCATCGTCATGCTGGACGCCGACGGCTCCATGGTCCCGGAGGAGGCGATCGTGTTTGTCAGTGCGCTGATGGCCGGCGCGGATCTCGTTAAGGGTTCACGATTTATCCAGGGCGCCGGCACCGGTGACATGTCGCTGTTCCGGATGTTCGGCAACACGGGCCTGACCCTGTTCGTGCGGCTGCTCTATGGCGGTTGGTTCTCCGATCTATGCTACGGATACATAGCCTTCTGGACCAAGCACGTCGCCACGCTGAACTGCGATTGCGACGGGTTCGAGATCGAGACCCTCATCAACGTGCGAGCTTTGAAGAACCACCTCAATATCGTCGAGGTGGCAAGTTTCGAGGCTCGGCGCATCAGCGGTGTGAGCCACCTGCGCCCCATCCCGGACGGCTGGCGCGTCCTCAAAACCATCCTGCGCGAGAGGCTGCACCAACAGCACAGGCGGAGCGCCACAGCCTGTGATGACGGTGGACAACCCCGATGCGAATCCTGATGGTTGCCGCTCGCTGCTACCCCTTCATGGGCGGCATCGAAACTCACATCCAGGAGGTCGGCCCTCGCTTGGCTGCGCGTGGCCACGCGGTTGACGTGCTCACTACCGATCCTTCGGGGGAGCTGCCGGTTGAGGAGGCGGTGCGCGGCATGCGCGTGCAGCGCGTGCCGGCCTGGCCGAGGGAGCTGGACCTCTACGTGGCGCCCCGCATTTATACCGCCATCCGGCGCGGGGTTTGGGATCTGATCCATTTCCAAGGTTACAACAGCTTCGTGGCGCCGATCGGGCTGCTGGCGGCCGTCCGCGGGGACCTTCCGTTCATCCTGACCTTCCACAGCGGCGGGCATTCCTCCCGGCTGCGCAACGCCATGCGCGGCACGCAGCACGCGCTGCTCCGGCCGCTAGTGGCCCGGGCCGCGCGGCTGATTGGCGTCTCCGAATTCGAAGCCAGCTTCTTCAGCGCGAGGATGGGCGTGCCGCGGGAACGGTTTGTGGTCATCCCGAACGGTGCCGCGATGCCGGTTGCGAGCCCCGGCGTCAAGGTCGATCCGCACCTGATCGTCTCGGGCGGCAGGTTGGAGCGTTACAAGGGCCATCACCGGGCGATTGCGGCCTTGCCCGAACTGATCCGCCGGGTACCGGATGCCCGACTGCACATCGTCGGAAGAGGCCCGTACGAGGGAGAATTACGACGCCTCGTCGCGACGCTCGGCCTCGAAAAGCGGGTCACCATTGCGGGAATCCCCGGATCCGAGCGGCAGAAAATGGCAGACCTCCTGGCGAGCGCCGCGCTCTTCATACTGTTCAGCGAATACGAAGCCCATCCGGTCGCCGTGATGGAAGCCCTTTCACTTCGCCGTCCGGTCCTCGTCAGCGACACGTCCGGTCTGCGGGAGCTGGCCACCAATGGCCTGTGCCGGGCGATCCCGTGCAACGCCGGTCCGGGAGAGCTGGCCGCCGCCATGGCCGAGGAACTCGAGTCCCGTCGGGAGGTCCCGGATTTGGCGCTGCCCGACTGGGATGCTTGCGCGCACGCGCTTAGCGACGTCTATTATGATGTCCTCGGCAACCGATCCACTGTCCCCTTGCCCCCCGGTGGCCTGACATCCTGGTCTCCTGCGAGGAGAGTATGATGCTGATGTTGCCAGCTCATTTCACCGCAGGAACCAGGATCAACCCGCTCCAGGTCGGGATCCGATTCGTCTCGGCCGTTGTCGGTCCCGACCTTCGCGACGGCAGCGCCGATGCCCCATCGCAACGCGCCAGTTCCGGATGGATCGCGGCTCTATGCCTAACGATCGCCGCGGCTCTACTCCTGGTCGTGGCCGGGCACGCAGCCGGGCGCCGGGACTATGACGTGGCGGCGCCGCTCTTCTGGTCCGGTGTCGTTCTCCTGGTCGCTCCGATCAGCCTTCGCATCGCCTGGCCGACAACAGCCAGGGGTGAGCGCCTGGTGCTCCTGTTCCTGCTTGCCGAAGCCCTGTTCTACTGCAAGGTAGTCTATTCCCCGACAAGCTTCAGCGGTTACGACGAGGTTTTGCACTGGATCGCGGCCGAGGATCTCATCACGGCCCGGCGGCTGTTCCTGTCCAACCCGCTTTTTCCTATCGGGTCAAGCTACCCCGGCCTGGAAATCCTGACGACCGCGATCGTCGATTTGACGGGACTGCCCTTGTTTGTGGCGGGAGCGCTCTTGTTGGTCATCCTTAAGGGCACGTTCATCGGTGCACTGTTTCTGTTCCTTGAAAGCATCGCCGGATCGCCGCGTATCTCGGCCGTCGCCTGTCTGGCCTATATGGGTTGCTCAACCTTCTTCCTGTTCGACTCGATGTTCTCTTACGAGAGCCTCGGCATGGTGCTGTGCCTGCTGACTTTCGCGGTTGAAGCAGCGTCCAAGGATCTCGTCGGGCAACCGAGGCTGAAGTCGCTCGGGTTGATTGCATTGCTGTTGGCAAGCCTCGCGGTCACGCATCACCTCTCGGCCGCCTTCGCCGCCATCTATTTCGGAGCGCTAGCCGCCCTCGAGGCTTTGCGCCGGCAAGACTCCCTTCGGATCAAGACCAGCATTGCCGTGGGTCTCGCCGCCATCCTCGCCATAGCCCTGCCGATCCTGTGGGTGCAGGCCCGTGACGTCCCTCTCACAGGCTATCTCGGTCCGGTGATCGAGTCCGGCTTCGACACATTGCTCGGGAAGATCCGAGGCGCGCCCACCCCGCCGTCGGAGCACCTCGGAGCGCCGGACAAGGCCCTCTACATGCGGCTCACCACTTTGCTGGCGCTCCTGCTGGTGGCGCTCGGACTGGCAACGGGATTCTTTCGGTCGCTGGCCCTGGCAGCGCCGAGCGGTGCGCGATCCGGTTGGCGTCCCATCCACGGCATTCTCAAACGCCGCTGGCGCGACAGCCGCCTCGTGCTGCTCAGCTTGCTGGCCTTTGGCCTCCCAGTCTCGGTGGCCTTCCGACTGACCGTCGCCGGCTGGGAAATCGGCAACCGCATGGGAACGTTCGTGTTCATCGGCGTTGGACTGGTCGTCGCGGTGAGCATCGTCCACTTCTGGCAGGGTCGCGCGCCACGCGGGTGGCGCCGCATCGCGCCTGCCGTTGCCTTGGTGATCATGGTCCTAGGCGGCGTGACGAGTTCTTCGATTAATCCGATCCATGGGCGCTACAGGGTGGGTGCAGATCAGGAATCGATCGAGCCCATGGGGATCGAAACGGCACTCTGGGCCAGGGAATGGCTCGGTGCCGGCAACCGGTTCACCACCGACCGTATCAACCGTCTTCTGCTTGCGGGTTACGGCCGGCAGGACGTCAGAGTCACCATCGTCAAAGGGATCGATCCCGCGCGCATATTCGATGCCGAGACATTGGGGCCCGACGAGTTTTGGGCGTTGGCGCGAAGCGACATCGATTTCCTGCTCATTGACCTTCGCCTGACCACGGCTCCGCCGGTGCTCGGCTTTTACTTTCAGCCGTGGCAAGCCCAGCAGGGAACTCCGCTCTCGGGCGCAGCGCTGCTCAAGTTCAATGACGTCAAGGGCGTCACCCGCATCTACGACAACGGCTGGATCGTCATCTACGATGTGAGAGGATTGCATGAGAATTGGTAGCAAGTGGGACCTTCTGGCCGCGTGCCTGTGGGCGGGGGCCGCAGTGGCTGCCGTTTCGGTTAGCGACAGCTTGCTCCTGCGTACTGCCCTGGGCGCGCCCATGGTGTTTTTCGTCTCGGGCCACGTGGTGCTGCGGGCCATGGGTGTCAGGACCACCTCCGCCTTGCAACACCTGGTCTACGCGGTCGGAGCAAGCCTCGCCGCCGGCATTGCCGGGGGCTTTGCCCTGAACGCCGCAGGCTTCCTTACACCGCTCGGGTGGGCGCTGTGGTTCTGGGCCGTGACGGCCGCCGCGGCGCTGCTGGCGGCCGGGCGCCGCGACACTCCCGATCTGCCAGCCTGGCCGGCACCAGCGCGGATCCGGTTCTGGCAGGGGGCCGCGCTCATGCTAGCGATGCTTGTGGCGACCGGAGCCTACGCGGTTGCTGTCCGGGACGAAGCGGCCTACCGGGAATTCAAATACACCGCGTTCTGGTTGTTGCCGTCGGCCAGTGGCGAGTCCGGCCAGATCACCGTCGGCATCAGGAGCGCCGAGACCCAACCTCAGCGATTCGACCTGGAAATCACCCTTGATGGGCAGCCGTTCGCCATCTTCCGATCGCTCACCATCGCGCCGGGCGACACCTGGACACGGAAAATCCCAGTGCCCGTCTTGGGAACTCGCCAGACGGCCGAGGCGCGGCTCTATCGACCGGAAGACAACCGGCTCTATCGCAGCGTTTCGACGATGGTGCCGCGCATCTAGAACGAGGCTGGACCATGCGCATCCTGCTGCTATCACAGTTCTATCCTCCGGTGATCGGGGGAGAGGAGCGGCACGTCCGCAATCTCGGCGCGGCGCTGGCGCAGCGGGGCCATCATGTCAGCGTCGGGACTTTGATGCATCCTGGATCGCCTGAAACCGAGCTGGACGGCGCGGTCCGCGTGCACCGCCTGCAGGGAACGCTCCAGCGCCTGTCGGGCCTTCACACCGATCCCGAGCGGCGCCATGCACCGCCCTTTCCAGATCCCGAATTGGTGCTTGGCCTGAGGCGGCTGGTCGCTCGGGAGGAGCCGGACATAGTCCACGCCCATAACTGGATCTACGCGTCCTTCCTGCTGCTCAAAGGTTGGAGTAGGGCGCGCCTCGTGGTTACGCTCCACGATTACGGCCTTGTCTGCGCCAAGAAGAACTTCATGCATTTGGGCGCCCGCCTCTGCAGTGGCCCAGCGCCGGCCAAGTGCCTGCCCTGCGCCGCAGGACATTACGGGGCGGTGAAGGCAGCCGCGACCACTTTGGGCAACTGGGCGTCGAGTTTTGCCGCTCGGCGCGCGGTGGACCGTTTCATCGCGGTGAGCCACGCGGTGGCGCGCCACACCGGACTGACCGAAGGCCGCGCCCCCTACGAGATCATCCCCAACTTTGTGCCCGATGATGTTGCGATGCTTGGCCCGGAACATCCCTGTCTGCGTGAGCTACCCCGGGGTGAATTCATCCTGTTCGTCGGTGATATGATGCGCCTCAAGGGCATTGACGTTCTCCTGCAAGCCTATGCCGGCCTGGAACGGGCGCCGCAGCTGGTCCTGATCGGGCGCCGGGTCGCCGATACGCCAACAGAGTTTCCGCCGAGCGTTCGCGTTTTCAATGCATGGCCGCATTCCGCCATCATGCATGCGTGGCGGCGCTCACTGTTCGGGGTGCTGCCGTCGGTCGGGCCCGAAGCCTGCGCGACGGTCATCATGGAAGCGATGGCTTCCGGCAAGGCGGTCGTCGCAACCGGCGTGGGCGGCATGCCGGATCTCGTCGATCATGGCGAAACCGGGCTTCTCGTGCCGCCCGGTGATGCGCACGTCCTTGCCCACGCAATGCAGACCCTTCTGCAGGACCGCGCCTTGCTCGCTCGCCTGGAGGCGACAAGCCTCGCCCGAGTCGGGCGCCTCAAGGCAGGAGCGGTCGTGACTCGGATCGAGCAGGTCTACCGGGACGTCGTGTGCCCAGCCGCTAGCAGGTCAGCGGTACCGGCGCAGCAAGGTTCGGGGGAGCCATCATGCCAATAGGTCTCGTGGGGACAGCCATTATTCGCGTCCGGCGAGAGCTTCAAAAGAGCGCCGCGCTCGTTCTGAATTCCGGCGCTGTGGCGATCGGAACGATTGCAACGGCCGGTCTTGGGTTTGTCTATTGGTGGCTCGCGGCCCGGCTGTTTCCGCCGGAGGTGATCGGCAAGGCCTCCGCCCTCCTGTCCGTGATGGCGCTCGTCGGCCTGCTGGGCGAAGCCGGGCTCGGGACCCTGCTGATGGGTGAAATCGTACGGCATCCCGGCAAGGGGCGCGGCCTCGTGGCCGCTGCAGCATCCGTCGGGGTGGCGCTGGCGGTCGGCCTGGCCTTGTTGTTTGTCTTCGGGGAGGCGTACCTCAACAGCTCGACCGGGCCGATCGGCGGCTGGTTCGAGGGTGTTACGTTCGTCCTCGGCTGCTGCCTGACCGTACTCTGCGCGATGGTCGATCTGGCGCTCGTCGGCAACCTGCGCAGCACCGGCAGGATGATCCGGCAGGTGCTGTTCTCCACGTTCAAGCTGATGCTGATCGCCGTCGCCGCTGCCGCTGGCTACACCTCCAATGCCGCGCTTCTTCTGAGCTGGGTGGCCAGCCTGGTGGCGTCCTGTATCGGCGTCGATCTCTTGACCCGGGGCGGTGCGCGTCGCCTCGTTGGGCCTCCCGATTTCCATCTGCTCCATACGCTCCGAAGCAAGGTCTTCGACCACTACGCGCTCGATGTCGCCTCGCAGGCACCAGTCGTCATCATGCCCTACCTTGTGCTGGTTCTCCTGTCGCCGATCACAAATGCCGCCCTCATGCCGTTGTGGATGCTGGTCTTCACGGCCTCGTTGATTCCAGCAGCCATGGCCACGATCCTGTTCCCTGTGATCAGAACAAGCCCGAAACAATCCAGACACGACATCCTTGTGTCGCTGTCGGCGTCATTGCTCTTCTCACTGGCCTGTGCCGTCTTCGTCTTTACCTATTCGCAGGAGATCCTTGCGGTCTTCAATCCGGTCTATCCTGAGATCGCCGGTTCGAGCCTACACTTCCTCGGCTTCAGCCTGTTGGGATCAACGCTCAAATTTCATGCCTGTACGCTGGCGCGGTTGGGCGACAGGATGCGCAAGGCATCTCGCTGGTTCGCGCTTGGCGGATTGCTGGAGCTGTGCTTCGTGGTCGCGGGGGCGAAGCTTGATGGACTTCAAGGCCTGGTCCTAGGCTGGACGCTCGCGGTCAGCATCGAGGGTGCATGTGCCGCCCTGATTTTGGCCTTCGCGATGAAACTGGATTCTGCGGCCGGCCCCGCGCACGACCGACCGACCGCGTCGCCGCTCCAGACTTGAGGAGACACCGATTATGGCGCTGGATTGTCGACTGCAATTGGATGGCCCGTGGGCCATCGCGATCGGACTCGTCGGCGTCGGGCACTTCGGCTGGCCGTGGGTCAAAACGCACTTCCGCATCGGGGCGGGAGCGCTGCGGGTCCAACTGTTCTTCATTTTGAGTGGCTTCCTGATCACGCGCAACTTGCTGTTCAGACTGGAGCAGCCTGCGGGCGAAGTCATCCGCAAGTTCTTCCCTATAATTCGATCGGCGACCCGGACAAGGCACGCTACCTTTTGGGATTTCAAGCAGAACATTCTCTAGCAGCAGGACTGGCTAAAACCTTTGTTACATAGGCACACCCAATGACGACGGCGAATATTGCTCTGCAAATTTTCACCGATATGGACGCGGTGGAAGCTCAATGGAGAACATTAGAGCAGCATGCGGATTGTACCGTATTCCAATTGTTTGATTGGCAGATGGAATGGTATCACCACATCGGCTCCAAAGAGAGACTGATCCCGGTGATCGTGCTGGGTCTCGACGATACCGGCGTGGCGGTTTTTATTCTGCCATTGGCGATCGAACGCCATAGTCTGATCCGCCGGCTGGTCTGGTTTGGATCGGAATTGTGCGATTATAATTCGCCCATTCTGGCGATAAATTTTAGCGATCACGTGAAACCTGGGCGATTCGGCCGCCTGTGGAAAGACATAATTCGGGCGATTCAAGACTATCCTCGACTTCGTTTCGACACTGTTGAATTTTGCAATATGCCCAGTGTTATCGGCTCTCAACCTAATCCCTTTCTCGAGTTGCCGGTCTTGCTGGCTAATTGCGCCGGACATGTCGCAACCCTCCCGGAAGCGAACTGGAATCGGTTTTATGTGTCAAAGTTTTCGAATTCGACGCTGCATACCCACCGGCGCAAGGCCAAAAACCTCGCCAAGCAAGGTGGCGGCGCGATTCGCTTTGTAGACGTGCAAGATCAGGCCGAGATCGAGTGCACCATTGCAAAGCTGATCGAACAAAAACGGAGCAGCTATGCCCGAATGGGTGTTCATGATATGTTCGAACGTCCGGGTTTTCGCGAATTTTATTTGGCGATTGTCGCCAATCCTCGGTTGCGCGAGGTCATCCATGTCACGCGGCTGGATGTGGATGGGATTCCGGTGGCGACGGGTCTGGGTCTCCGGTTCAATTCCAGTTATTCACTGGTGATGTCGAGTTATCTGGAGGAGTTTGCCAAATACAGTCCCGGGCGTCAGCATATTCAGGAAATGATGCAATATGCCATTGGCCGGAAGATTCAGAAATTCGATTTCACGATCGGCGACGAGCCTTATAAGCTTTCGTGGTCCGATATCAATTTGCTTCTGTTTTTCCATTTTGATAGCAGAACTTTGCTCGGTCGTATTGTCGTTGCGGTGCGAATGGCGATCCATTATATAGATACATGGTATGCCAAAACGCCGTTAGTAAAGCCGCCGCTGCGGCAGGTTTTTCGCAAGACAAGAAGATCTTTACATCGCATGTTTCTCTGACTGGACGATTCGTGAGTTTGAACTCGGTGTTGGATATATCATAGCGCTTCGCGAAAAAGTATGGTATAATGCGATTTATCTGCGGGAGACGATGATGTATAGTGCAGATATTGGGATTGTAGGAGGCGGTCTGGGGCGGCTCTATCGCCGCCGCGACGCTCGGGCGAGCCGGATTTCGATCGTCCTGATCGACGTGCATCATCCCTGTGCGAGGATTTTTGCTGCGAGAAAATTGAGGAGAAGCACTTCAAGTTGCTTCGCGAGACTGGCGGGTCGATGGAGGGGATTGCGTCAAAGCTGTTTACCGAGCTGTGGATTGCGCGGTTTGGTCGCGTGATAAACAAGCGCTAGTTTGGTTTTGCAGCAAAAGACGGAGTCTTGAATTTTCTTCGACACCGTTTGGTGCCGTCATGATCGCGCTGTCAATGCAGTGGTGAGCGGAGGAGCGGGAATTGAATAATATTGATGTAGCGGTCCTCGGGGGTGGTACCGCCGGCTCGTTAGCCGCTGCGATGCTTGGCCGGATGGAGATTTCGACCATCCTTGTTGATATCCATCAAGTCTATCCAGTGGAGTTTCGCTGCGAAAAACTCGATGACGATCAAGTCGACTTGCTCAAAAAAACCGGACTGGCGGATGCCGTATTGGCGGCTGCGACACCGATGACTGAGATATCGGTGGCCCGTCACGGTTATGTCATCGGTAAAAAGCATGGGAAACACGGCGAGCCTTGCGAATATGGGATGGCTTATCAGGATTTGGTAAATGTTATTCGCCGCCAGATTCCAGATAGTGTCCAATTCATCTGCGCTAAAGTGACCAAAATAATGACGAGCTCCGACCTGCAGAAAGTTACCCTGTCAAATGGTGACACATGGTCGACCCGATTGATTGTGGTGGCGACCGGCTTAAACAATGTCGTCCGGGGTGCGATCACGCGATCCGAGATCAGTAAATGCCACTCGATCAGTGTTGGTTTTGATCTCACCTCTAAAGCTGGTTTCAAATTTCAAGCTTTAACGTATTTTGCGGAAAAGCCAGGGCCCATGGGTTATGTGAGCATGTTTCCGATTGGTTCAAGAATGCGCGCCAATGTGTTCGTCTACCATGGTGATATACGCCATCCGTGGTGTCAGGAAGTGCGCACATCGCCGTTATCTGCATTGTATGCGGTAATGCCCCGATTGAAGCGTCTCCTTGGTGATGCTGTCGTGTCAAGCGATATTCAGATTCGACCCGTTGATCTTTACGCCGCGCAGAATCACGAACAGCAACCCGGTCTGGTATTGGCTGGTGACAGTTTTGCTACCAGCGATCCGGCGGCGGGTACCGGTCTCAATAAAGTGCTAACCGACGTTGATCGGTTACGCCATCATATTCCGACATGGTTAGCCACACCCGGAATGGGGGTCGAGAAAATCCGGACATACTACAATGACCCCGTCAAAGTTGCCTGTGATGAATGGTCGCTTGCTGAAGCATCTTACAACCGATCACTGGCGTCCGATACAACGCTTTTATGGCGTATTCGTCGGATGGGCAGGATTGGTCTCGACATGATGGGAATCTCGATCCCACAACTTCGCTTGGCGGCAAGCGCAGTTCGTTGGGGAGCAGGCTGAACTTGGCGGTATCGACAGCGTTGTTGGCAGCAACGAGCTCATTAACGCCCCATGGCCGAACAGCACAGCCTGCTTTCGAGGCCAATCCCCGTAAACGCGCGTGACAGCTCACGATAGCTATATTCCTTCAGGTGGAATCCACATGCAACTTTGTCAAAGTATACCGAATGTCGTGAGGACCCGTGACCGCGTGTGTAGTGATGCAGTAGTAGGCACCGCCAGGTACAAGAAAACGGTATAGCTGCGAAAGCTGCCTTACTGCGTCGTCGGGGTGGAGGTGCTCCATCAACCGATCACTAAACACAAAATCAAGACTATTATCGGCGAAAGGTAGAGGATACCATCGATCTTGGCAAATTGAAAATTGGCAGGCTTCTCCCAGGTGGCGGTAACGCGTCAGTTACGTCGATTGCATCTGATGAGCAAGTATTGCACATGCTACGGCTAAGCTTACAATAACCGGCCCCCAATTCGCCGAAACGCGCGCTTTTCTGGACAAAAAAGCTTGCTGTAACTTTAGCATGGAGGCTGAGCCGAGCGTCTTGATCTGAATTCAGCAGCTGAGTAGCCAGAGCCTTCTCGATTTGATAGTGCGCAAATTTCGCTCGGGCGTACGCGCGTCGTGACAAAATTCCGAGATCTTTGACCAATCCCCTTGATTGGCACCTGCATCCCGTTCGATGTCATCTCACTGCAACCTTTGTCAGTGATCCGAACTCCTGAGCGGAGGCGGACATGCTGTCGGCGACAGCGAGTGGTCGGTTCGCGCTTCCCACTTCGTGCCGACGAGTTCATCCACGCAGACCAGCCATGCAGACCAATGTCCTTGCCGGGCGTCAATTCGGACCGATCCTCTCCTCCCTCACCACGCGGGCAGGCTCGACATCGTTGGGATTGCACGCTGCCGGCAAGCTCTCGCAGCTCGGCGACACGGTTGGGACCGACGAACCGGCCGGCTCTCTTGGCTCGCTTTCGCCTATGATGATGTTGACGAGGTCGCCTGGTTGTAACAGGGTCATCCCAACGGTCTCGATGCTGACCGGCCCGGCAGCCGATTGCCGCACGATTTGATAAGTTGCGCTGTTTGCGTCCTTCGCAAACTGGGCGCGGGTCACCGGCAACGTGTACAGGACGCCTTCGCTGGCGTTCAACTCGCGCTGATTGGCCGCGATCTGACTCTCCATGGTCTCGATCTCGACCTCCAGATCGATCCTGAGGTCGGCCCTGGTCCGCAACACCTCAGACTCCAGCGAAGCGAGGCGCTGCTTGGCGGCCGCGTACTGGTTGAGGGCGTCCTGCCGGCGCTGTTCCGCGTCGGACAATTCGCCCTGGACTTGATCCATCACGGTCATGCTGACAACTTTGCGGTCCACGAGCGTGCGCATGCTGTTGACGCGCTCCTGGCGCAGCTTGATGAGTTCGTTGAGCGACTCCATGCGCCCATACGCGACAACGTCCTGCTTGGCCGCGTCCAGCGCACGCAGGATCGCGCGCTCACGATCCTTGCGGGCCGTGGCGACGGCCTTGCGCCGGTCGCTCTGCTCGTTGACGAGTTTGGCAGCTTCGGTCGCGCCGGCCAGCTCCAGCAACTGGCGCGGGATTGTGGGTCTCGTACCGTCGCGCTCGGCCTTCAGCACGGCCGCGCGCGCGAGCAACTTCAACATGGCGTCGATTGCCCCGCTCCGCTTCTGGATCTCGCGTACGGCTTCGATCTTCTGCCACGGCTCGCCCTCGGCCCGGTCCAGTCCGCCTGCTAGCGCGATCGCGTGCAGGACGGTCATGCCGGCCGCGTACTTGAACGAGCCTGGATTCTTGACCGGCCCCAGCACGTAGATGGGCGGGCGTTCCAGCGGCAGGACGTTGACCAGTCCCTCGCGGCCCAGCAGTTGATTGAAGGTTTCCACCAGGTCGGCCTGTACCTGTTGCGTAGACCTGTTGGCGACCGGAATGGAGCCAAGCAAGGGCACGGAAATCGTGCCGTCCTCTTGAATAATATATTCGCCGCTCAGTTCCGGACGCTGCAGGATGCTGCGCAAGGCCGAGGGCTCGCGCCCCCACTTGTCTTCCTCGACCTCGACGCGCTCGTAGAACGCGACCTTGAGGCGATCGCCGACGCCAAACAGGTATCCGGTTGGCACGCTTGGTGCCTTGCGGGTTTTGGGGAGTTCGGCATTGGTTTCGACACTCCGTTCGACTGACGCCACGCCCGCCGCATTCGGTCCTGACGCGATCGCACGGGAGGGTTCGGCCATGGCTTGAACCGGTTGTTCTTGCCAGCCATTGATGACAGCAGATACCTTCTGCATCACGGCTCCCGCGGCTCCGGAGACATCCTCGGCCTTCTGCATCACGACTCCGGAAACATCGTCGGCCGTCTCCATCATGGCCCCGGAGACATCCTCGACCCTCTGCACAACGGTTGCGGAGACTTCCTCGACCTTCTGCGCCACGGCTGCGGAGGCAGCCTCGACGTTTTGTACCACGGCTGCGGAGGCCGCCTCGACGTTTTGTACCACGGCTGCGGAGGCAGCCTCGACCTTCTGCGCCACGGCTGCGGAGGCCGCCTCGACGTTTTGTATCACGGCTGCGGAGGCGTCTTCGACCTTCTGTCTCACGGGCTGCATCACGGGTCGGGAGACTTCCTTGACCTGTGCCACGGCTCTGGAAACAATCTCTAGTGCCCCTAAGTTTTTGGCCGCGGCCCCGCCCAAGGCGGCGACCCCGGAGAGCCCGAAGACAAGCAGGATGGCCTTCAATCCCCTGCGCTGGGCCGCCTGTGACGAGGGAGCGACGGGCTCGCAATTGAATTCTGTATTAACGGCCATGGGGTGTGGCTTTCTCTTTCGATGGTGGCCATCCCGCCCGATGCGTCCGATCCGGTCGAGCAAGGCTCGACCGGATCGTGACCCTTCACCGCCGGCAGCACAACTGTCCCTTTGTGGGCACTCCATTCGGATAAAGGAGAATCTGGGCAAACTCGTCCAACCGGATTGCTGCGCTCCAGGAGAGCTTCCTCGATGGTGACAGGACAAACGCGATCGAACGAAACGGAGGGCCGGAAACTTGGTTTGCCGACGTGCGTCTCTGTGGCTCCGACATGCATTGGCAGGATAGCTGGGCCGTTTCCCGCTATGTTGTCCGGGCCCAGAAGAACGACGCGACGAAGCCGTCAGTCTTGGCAATCCTATCGGGTAATCATAGCGAAACTGGCCGCATCGCGTTTCTTTCGTCGGCTCTCACGTCTGGCTAGAATTCCGGCCCCGACAAAGCAAGATCCCTTGCAGCGTTACCCTAAATCGGCCGCGGCAGGCAAAGCTGCTGAAGCTCGGCGTGTGCGTGTGCTCAGATCAGCGTGCCCGCGTCGGTGTCGGCTTCACCCGGCCCTGCGCGACCTCCCCGAGTGGTCGACTGCCGCGGGGCGGCTCGCCTGAGCCCGCCGCTCGCCGCATAAACCGCGACGCTCTCCCGCCAGATCGGGGGCACCACCACGCCCACCGGAAAACAAGCCCTGGCAATCCTCACGGCCGCGCAGTCCTTTGCTACGATGGCCGCCTCCCTGAGCTGCTGAAACCAAGAGCTCGTGCCCTTGACCAAAAGCCCTAGGTTGAAGAATTCGGATACGCCTCGATGATGCTGCCCTACGCCTAAAGATGGTATTTGGGTGTAAGGGTTCCGAGCGTAACATTAAGAACAAAAGAAACTGTGCGGCTGGCGCTTTGGAGCATCCCAATCGACATGTGTATCCCAATCGCGCCGAGCGAGAATGCGATGATGACAAGAAAATCTTTCATAACCGTGCTTGTCGAGCCGAGCGAGTTGCTTCGAGAAGCGCTTAGTCGAACCCTGAATGCGGCAAATTTTCGTATTCTTTTCTCCGCGGCGACTGTTCACGATCTTCTGCAGAAGCCGCTACCCCAGCACCGTTCCATCTTGCTCATCATAGATGTCGGCGATACTGATGCGGATGCTGAGTTCGCACAAATTGCAGACTTTAAGGCGATCTACCCGACCAGCCATGTCGTTGCGCTAGCCGATCACTGTCGAACGACCAATATAATCTCAGCTTTTCGTGCCGGGGCTAACGGGTATCTGACAAAGGTCGCTGCTTACGACACGTTCATTAAAGCTCTCGAATTGGTTACGCTAGGGCAAATCGTGTTGCCTACGGAAACTTCGATGGTAATTGAAGATATCAGACAAGGGTTGAGAAATGATGCTGTAGCTGCTGAGTTACCGAGCGCTGCAGTTAAAGTGGAGATTGAAGGTGAAGAACTAGTGATTTTGTCAAATCGGGAGAAGTCCATTCTGCGTCGCTTGATCGGAGGGGAATCCAACAAAGTCATCGCGCGCGAGATTAATATCGCCGAGGCTACAGTGAAGGTACACGTCAAGGCCATCCTTCGAAAGATTCGGGTTCGCAACCGAACACAGGCCGCAGTTTGGGCAATGAACCATGGTATGCTTACTCCAGCGTCTGGCGACGGCCCGACGGGGAACGACACGATAGAACCTCAGTCAGCTCACCATCCGCATGACCTGCCTGAAGCACAAAACGGATACCTCTTTCTCGATGATGATCATCCAATATGACCTGCGATAGATCTTCGTTCGGGCTGGCGCATCCATGTGCCAGACTTCGTTGCCGATCAACAAGGCATAGGGCTCAAATCGTTCCCGGGCTGGGCGAAGGAGCGCGGTGGAGACCGCACGCATCATGTGGACGGCGCCGATGTGACCACGACCCGGCCCTTTGTATTGGCGGCGGTCGTCTCAGATCCGGTTTCCTTACGCGTTGTCGCCTGTACTCAATAGCGTCGATTGCCGAATTAGGTCGCCTCAAGCGGCTCGAACTCACTGCGTGATTTGATAACAAATTGCAAAGCTCACGGATTTTATTGCCATTTTGAATCTGAGGAATTCATCAAAATGGGCCAAGCGAAGACTGTTTCTGGATTGTCATTCAGCGAAGTCCGGATCGGAACGGTTGAAGGCGGAGAATCCGGGGTGCTGGTGTGGAAACGCGACCAATTGGTGGCGGTCCTTACCCAAATCGACGAGGAAGCATATTCCACGAAAGGCAAATGGTTCCTCGAAACGGGATTCGGGCTGCTGAGCGGGGAGCACAAGAATTTCGATACGATCGAGGAGGCCATAGGATGGGTAGGAAGACACACCTTCCCCGAGCCTGCTTAGACAGCCGATTAGCCGCCGATTCCGCCCTTCGACTTTCACAGTACATGTTTGATAGGGCGAATAGCCGAACATGGCCACAGGATTCACCCAAGGTGGGCAGTGTTATACTTGGGCTCACTCTTCAGGCAGAGTTCCTTCTGAAAGAAGATCGTTGACCTTGCAGGCGACTTCCGTGCGGTTGGTCGCCTTTAGCTTCTTCATGATATTGCGGATGTGGACCTTCACCGTGCTTTCGCGCAAATTCAGTTCGTAGGCGATGATCTTGTTCGCCTTGCCGCGCCGGAGCGCTAGCGCAACCTCGGCCTGCCTAAGCGTGAAAATGCCCGCCAAAGGCTGCGTGTCGCGGCGGCCCGACTCTATCAGGTGCCGCATAGCAAGGACACTGCTCGCCGGCACGAAGATGCCTCCCGCTGCCGCCAGGTTGATTGCCTCGACACAGACATCGATTCCAACAGAGGTCGGAATGTAGCCGCGTGCACCGCATTCGAGAGCGGTCAGTATCTGGGCAAGGTCTTCTGTCTCGGCCAGGACGACCACAGGGACCGATTTGAACTCGGATGAAATGTGCCTGATCTCGTCAGCGAGGCCATAATCTGTAACCTTCCGACTGCCAAGGTTGAAGAGTATGGCTGCAAGGGGAGGGGCAGAGCTCTTTCCGACGCGCCATTCCTCGACGGAACGCCACGCGGTGATATCCATACCGAGTTCGTGGTCCACGAGAGCCGATGCGAGACACTCGCGATCTAGTGCCCTTCCGTCCAGAATGAGGAGGCATTCCCTGCCTGTCTGCCTGCGGACGGTTTCCGTTCCACCGGACGGGACTCCGGATCGATTTGCCGAAGTGTAATTGTGCAGTCCTGCTGTGGAGCCCATATCAATACCCGCTCTTCCACACAAGCCGCCTTGCGCCGGCCGATATGGTTTCCGCATTCTCTGGCATTGAAAAACTTGGTATTGCGCCTTGTGAAACGTCGAGGCTCGATTACTCCATTTGCGTCCTGTTTAGTTCCCGACCCAGCAGACACCCAACTTGGGTAAGTGTAGGGTTTATTTATAAGCAGTCTCTAACATAGGTTGCTTTTTTCATAATTTTCAGGGAACCGGCGCCAAGCCGGACCAAAAGGGCTGCAATCCGCCTGAAGACGCATGCACAGGACCACTTGGCCATCTCACCTAGCAGGCAGCCGAATGTTGATCGGCTGGTACCTGCGGCGATTCCCGCGGTAGACCAGAACTCCTGAAGGTGCCGTTGACATGGTTAGCGCACAGCGCTGATAGCCATGGCTCAACAATTTAGCTTGAGCCCCACCCGTGGATCTGCCGCAGTAAAAGGGGCTCCGCGCATATTTCAGCAACACACCGGCCTCGGGGCGACAGGCCGAGTTGCCGCCCGTCATGATAATCTCTTCAAGAGAGATAGCCGCTACCTGAGATACTCGCTGTCGAATCCGGCTGTTTCGACCAGCTTCTTGCGATTGATCACCTCTACATGGCCTGACTTAAAAGCGACGAGATCGGCCTTGCGGAGCTCCCTTAACGTTCGGTTGACGTGAACCGTGGTCATGCCGAGTATGTCGGCCAGTTCATGCTGGGCAAGAGGACACTCATACCTTCCATGCGCCGACAGCCCAACCCTGGAGAGCCTCACCTCCAACTCTAGCAGGAAGTGGGCGGTACGCCTCATCGCGTTCCGCCGCCCGGTATTCATGAGATGTTCGGCAAGGATGGCGTTCAGGCGCGCCAGGGAGCAGGCGATCTTCTTCCCGATTCGGCCTTCCGACAGGATGGCCTCGACCAGTTCCTTACTGGAAATTTCATAAACAGCTAGTTCGGTTATGGACGCCAGCGACGCAAGACGGGGTCCGTCCAAGCCACGGAAACCGACGACATCCCCCTTGAGGGGAGTGTCTATGATCTGCCGCTCTCCGTCCGGCAGTGCCTGATAAAGTATGCCCCAGCCCGATTTTACAATGAATATCTCACTGTTGTCGTCCTCCTGCCGGCATATCACCGAATGGGGTTTATAGATTTTTGCGGTAACACCGAGAAAATCGTTGTTCCCCCACACGTCCTTCGACAACGTTCCCCCTATGGGATGCGAGCACATGAACTCCAATAGTGTCTGCATGAAGAATCGCGAACTTGCTTCTGGTTCCACACGACTTGCAATAGTTTCTCCCGAACAAATCGACAGAACGACCTCTTACCCTAGGGGCGGGGTTGCATACTGTCCTCGTCTGTTTGAATGAGGTAAACTGCAATTAATTTAAGGGGTTCAGCGGCGGTGAACTCTCCCGTGCAGCCGGACAACAGGCTCCGAAACGCTAATCACATTGCGGTCGCAACACTATGGCTTGGCTATGGAACGCAAAAGCTGACCCGCGATGCGGATGGCAATTACAGGTCAAGCAAAACGTCGCCTTGCGGGCGGCTGCAGCACGCCAGGACGTAGCCTGCCGATTTGGCTTCCGATGTCAGCCCGCCTAAGTCATCCATGACGACTTCGCCGGACAGCTTGGCGATCCGACAGGTCCCGCAAACTCCCTGCTGGCAAGCGGTCGGGACGTAGACGCCACATTGGCGCGCCGCTTCGAGCAAGGTCTCTCCGGGCACGCAGTCATGCGCAACGCCAGACCTGACGAAGCGGACCGAAGACGAAACCTTTGAAGCCGGTACCGAACGCGAACTGTTGCCGCCTCCGAAGCTCTCCTCATGATACTGTGAACGGGCGAGGCCGATTGCCTCCAGGCAGCCGCGTGCTGTCTTCATATAGGATTCCGGCCCACAGGCGAAAACGGTGCGGCTATGGAGATCGGGAACCAGGTTCAGGAGCATTTGACTGCCAATGCGTCCAGTTGGACCCCTCCATGCCGGGTCATCCTGACTGCAAATGCAAGTCACTTTAACATTGGGAAAGCGAGCGGCAAGTGCGTCCAGTTCAAGCCGAAAGATGATGTCTTCCGGCGTTCTCGCACTGTGAATGAAGCGGATATCCTGGTCGGCTGCGCGGTCGGTAAATGCGCGCAGCATCGACATGACGGGAGTTATCCCGCTGCCACCTGAAAGGAAGAGGGACTTTCCATGCGGCATGTCGTCGAGATTGAACGAGCCGAGCGGCCCTTCGATCTCGATCCCGTCGCCCGGCATCAAATTGTCATGGAGCCAATTCGAAACGAGCCCGCCCGGCGTCCGTTTCACGGTGATCTGCAGGTCGAGCGGTCGCGTCGGCGGTGACGAAACGGAGTAGGAGCGCGTCACCGCGGCACCGTTGATCCTAAGGTGCACCAGAACATACTGGCCAGCGCTGAAGCAGAACATCCGATCTGAAGCGGGTGTGAGAACGAATGTTTTCACATCGTGCGTTTCGTCGATCACGCGCCGGCAGAGCACAAGCTGCGGTGTGGTCTGTGCCCAATGCCGGTGACGCTTTGTTGGGACGAAGCCGGAGGCTGCAAAGGCCGCGTATGCATTCATCATTCAACTCGGGTTTGAAGTCGAGCCAAGATGCCACTTCAAAACCCGCTGAACAGCCGCGCAATCCTGCCTTTATGATCGGCAATTTCGATTAGACTTCCAGTGACATTACAGCAATCTGGAGAGCTCGGATGCCTTTGCGAATAATTGGTTCATGTTTGCGGCGCGCGAGTATCGCGGTGTGGACTGGCTGGTGCAGCGTCGGCGCTCCCTCGACGAGAAACGATGGGAGTTCAGCAGTGAACCTGCGCGCATCGTCGCTACGCATATAGCAGGTGCCGCCCGTTCGTCGGAGCATGATCTCCGCCAGAGTTTCCGATCCCGTCGAAAGCCGACAGATCGCCAACTCGGCCAGCAGCTCTGCGTGCGTCTTTTCCAGCACGGCGGTGTAGCCCGGGCGAATGTAGGTTTCAGGGTCGACGTCGGACAGCCTTCTGGCAGCCGTCGAAACCATCACATATTCCTCGACCATCAGGTGTTCGTAGGCGATCTCAGGCAGGTAGCGAGGCGCATAAAGCACGGCGATATCCAGATTTCCCATGCTTAGGTCGCTGACCATCTGGTTCGAATAATCCGACTCGACATGGATCGAGGATTTTGGAAGGGCCTGGCACAGTGTCTCGACCCATCCCGGCAGGACCGACCGGGTCATGCCTACCTGTGCGGCGATGCGCAAGGTGCCCTCGAACCGGTTGAACGCTCGCACGTCGTGTCGAGCTTGCGACCAGGTCGACAGCAGGGATCTGGCGTAGGCTTCGAACCGCCGTCCTGCGGCTGTCGGCTCAGCACCGGCACGCCCGCGCTGGAAGAGCTCGGACCCGATCGCGCTTTCCAGATTCTTGATCCGGGTGCTGATCGTCGACTGGGTCAATCCCAGCCGATCGGCGGTGCGATTGAAATTTCGCGATTCGATGATGTCGAGAAAGGTTTCGATGTGATCTAGCTGCACGTGACCTCCAATCGAAAAAGTCGATCATATTGCGCTGGATCATACGCTTGATCAAACAATACTCAAGGCGGAAGCTGCATGGGAGAAATCGGCCGGCAGCATCGACCAGGCTGAAGCTACGGAGCTGAGCAACGTGTTCATAGTCGACTGCGATTGTCACAATTACTGGTCAAGCGCCACTGTACTGGAGCCCTACCTTTCCGGCCTATGGAAGGACATGTTCGTTGAAGGCGAGAAGACAGGTCCCGTTGGCGCCTTCCCGCATGGCCATCGTCCCTGGTTTCATCCGCAGGACTTCTCCCGCAAGGACGTCCGTCCGAAAACGGAAGCCGACAACTATCTCATCATGAAAGAGAAGCACCTCGACAAGTACAAGGTCGACGTGGCGATCCTGACCGGCGACGAGCCGATCGAGGCGTCTACCCTCGCCAACCCCTATTATGCCAGCGCTCTCGTCAGCGCCTACAATGACTACCAGATCGACCACTGGCTGCCGAAGGACGATCGCTTCGTGGGCTCGATCATCATTGCGCCACAGGATCCGAAGCTCGCGGCCGCCGAGATACGCCGCTTGGGCAATCATCCGCGCATGGTTCAGGTTCTTGCCTCGCAAGGCTCCGTCAAGCCGTATGGCGACCCGTTTTACCACCCGATCTATGAAGCATGCGCCGAAGTGGGGCTGCCCTTTGCCATTCATCTGGGCGGCCATGGCGGCGTGAATTCGACCGCGATTGCTCCTGCCCCAACGACGTTCTTCTGGGAGACGCACGCCATCCTGCACATGTCGGCGATTTCACATGTCGCAAGCATGATTGCGCATGGCGTCTTCGAAAAATGGCCGGACCTCTACTTCGTCGTCATCGAATGCGGCGTGGCCTGGGTGCCGTCGGTATTGTGGCGCCTGGATGCGGATTACAAAGCGCTGCGCAAAGAGACGCCATGGCTGAAGATGCTGCCGTCGGAATATTGCCGGCGCAACATCCGCTTTTCCACGCAGCCGCTGGAGCAGCCCGCAAACATTCAGCATCTCTGGTCCACTCTCGAAGCGATGGACGGCGAAAATACGCTGATGTTTGCCTCCGATTATCCGCATTGGGATTACGACGACGCCAACACGCTGCAAATCCCTCCCGCCTGGAAGAGCAAGATCATGGGGCTGAATGCGTTGGAGGTCTACAAACGCATTCCCCGCGCGCAAGCGGCGAATGCCGCCTGAGGAAGCAGACGATGCCTGAGAAGACATATATTTGCCGTGTCGACGAGATCGAAACCGGATCTCCCTTCATCACCAAGATCCGCAGCCTTTCGGTCGGGGTTTTCCGCATCGGAGATTCATTCCACGCGCTGCTGAATGTTTGTCCGCACCGCGGCGCTCCGCTTTGCGAGGGGCCGCAATGCGGAACAACTGCGCCGGTCGAACAGGCGCAATTCATCTATCATCGCGAAAACGAGATTGTGCGCTGCGCCTGGCATGGCTGGGAATTCGACATCAAATCAGGTGCGGCTTTGGTCGATCCGTCCGTTCGCGCGCGCACATTTCCAGTCACCGTCGAGGCGGGCAGCATCTATGTGACGGCCTAATTGAGCTATGGAGTCGAGGAGTTAGAAGAAAAGATGATCGCGGCTGACGAGCAGATTTCTTCACAGGTGATTGACGAACAATAACGCGGAAAATCCGCAATGGGAGAGTCAAATGTCAGAATCTGAATACAAGCTTGGTATCGCTCAAAGCCAGATTGGCCGCGGCAAGATTTCCCGTCGCGACTTCATTCATCTTGGGCTGGCCGCTGGGCTGACGCTTACTGCTGCGGACAAGCTCTTCGTCAGCACGGCCCGGGCCGAACCGCTGCAGGGCGGCTTCGCCAAGCTCGGCATGGCACATGGGGCAACAACGGATTCGATCGATCCGGCCGGCTACCCGGATACGTTCACACAAACCGCGTTCTCGGGCTCGATGTCCAACAGCCTCACCGAGGTCGACGCGAAAGGCAACGTCCAACCGGACCTGGCCGAGAGCTTTGAATCATCGGATGGCGCCAAAACCTGGGTCTTCAAGCTGCGCAAGGGCGCAACCTTCCACAACGGCAAGAATGTCACGGCGGACGACGTCGTGGCTTCGCTGCGCTATCATATGGGCGACGAAACCAAATCGGCGGCGAAGCCGCTGCTTGAACCGGTCGCCAGCATCAAGGCGGACGGCCCGGAGACGGTTGTCTTCACGTTGAAGAGCGGCAATGCCGACTTCCCCTACATCATGAGTGACTACCATCTGGTCATCATGCCGGCCAAGGACGGCAAGGCGGATTGGGGATCGGGCGTTCGCACCGGTGCTTTCGTGCTCGAGAACTTCCAGCCCGGAGTTTCGGCCAAGCTCAAGCGCAATCCGAATTACTTCAAAAATGGCAAACCCTATCTCGACGAGGTGGAGTTCATCGCCATCACCGATCTCGCCGCTCGCATGGCCGCGTTATCGACAGGGGAGGTGGACTATATTGGCCGCGCCGACCTCAAGACCCTCGGCATGTTGAAACGCAATCCCAAGGTGGAGATCGTCGAGGTCACCGGCTATGGCCACTATACCTTGCCGATGAATGTCACGATGGCGCCGTTCGACAATCCGGACGTCCGAATGGCTTTGAAATGGGCGATCAATCGTCAGGAGATCGTCGACAAGATCTTTCTCGGCCACGCCACCGTGGCCAACGACAACCCGATCGCGCCGGCAATCAAATTCGCCACTAATCCGCAGCCGCAACACAGTTTCGATCCGGAGAAAGCCAAGCATTATCTGAAAAAGGCCGGAATGGAAAAACTGAACATGGATCTCTCGGTTGCCGATGCCGCTTTTGCAGGCGCTGTGGACGCGGCTGCGCTCATCCGCGAAACGGCAGCCCAGTGCGGCATCGACGTAAACGTCGTGCGTGAGGCCGAGGACGCCTATTGGGATAATGTCTGGCTCAAGAAACCTTGGTGCGCTTCCTATTGGAGCGGTCGCGCGACCGCCGACTGGATGTTCACACAAGCCTTCGCCGCAGACTCCAGCTGGAACGAGTCGTTCTGGAAAAATCCTCGCTTCAACGAGTTGCTTGTCCAGGCGCGCGCCGAGACCGACGAGGCCAAGCGGGGGGCAATGTATGCCGAGATGCAGCAACTGACCCATGATGATGGCGGCAGCATCGTACTGGTCTTCAACAATTTCGTCAGCGCCAAATCCAATAAGCTCGCACATGGCGAGGTGGCGCCGAACTGGGAGAACGATGGACTGAAGATGGCCGAACGCTGGTGGATCGCCACTGCGTGAGAGTGCGGGCCGGGCCCGCGATGGTTGCGAGGGTCCGGTTGGCCCCGGTGTGCCCTGCCGGATGTGGCAGGGCAGTGGCCGCAACGGGAAACGCGTGCAAATGAACCCCGTCGCAAGAACGGTTCTGCAGCGCCTTGGCCTCGGCCTCGTCACGCTGTTCATCGTGTCCATCATCATCTTTTCTGCGATTGCAATGCTTCCGGGCGACTTCGCCAAGGCGATGCTCGGGCAATCCGCCACACCCGAAACGGTCGCCGCCTTCCAGCGAGAAATTGGCATCGACCGTCCGCCTGTCGAGCGCTACTTCGTCTGGGTCGGGCAGATGCTCCACGGGGATTTCGGCTCTTCGTTCGCGAGCCGCACCGGGTATCGGCGCACTGTCGCCGAGATCATCGCGCCGCGCCTCTACAATACGATGTTCCTTGCATCGATGACAGCGCTGATAGCAGTTCCGCTGGCCCTGGGACTTGGCATCCTCGCTGCGCTCTACCGCAATGGCTGGTTCGACCGGCTGGTGAACGCAGTGACGCTGACAACCATTTCGTTCCCGGAGTTTTTCGTCGCCTATATGCTTGCCTACCTGGTCATCTCGCGCGACACGTTCATCGGATCCGAGTTCGCACAATCCCTGCCGCACTGGCTCGCAGTGTCACTGAGCTGGATGCTCAACGCAGTTCCCAAGTTCCCGACATTGTCGAATGTGAACGACCAGACGCCATTCTGGGAGCATGTCTGGAGAGTAGCCTTGCCGGCAATCACACTTACGCTCGTCATCGTCGCCCACATGATGCGCATGACACGAGCGGCGATCATCAACATGCTGGCAAGCCCCTATATCGACATGGCGCGGCTGAAGGGAATGTCGCCCATGGCCATCGTACTCAGGCATGCGTTGCCCAACGCCTGGGCTCCGATCGTCACGGTGGTAGCGTTCAATCTCGCTTATCTGGTCGTCGGAGTCGTCGTTGTCGAAGTGGTGTTCGTCTATCCCGGCATTGGTCAGCTGATGGTTGATGCGGTCAAATCCAGGGATGTTCCGGTTGTCCAGGCCTGCGCCCTGATTTTCGCGGCGACCTACATCCTGCTCAATCTGACCGCCGACATCATTTCGATCGCCACCAATCCAAGGCTCTTGCATCCACGATGACCAGCTACGAACCCATCGCTCAGGTTCACAGGCTGAGGCGCTCGCGCGCCACCCGGGCCAAAACGGCGCTGAAGAAGGCGGCACCCTTCAGTGCCTGGTTCGGCATCCTCGTCATCATCGGCTATGTCATCGTTGCGGTGTTCGCGCACTGGATCGCCCCATACGGCGAAACGCAGGTCTTCAGCGAAGCCTTCGCACCGTGGAGCCAGCAGTTCAAACTGGGAACCGACCAGCTCGGCCGCGATATGCTCACACGCTTGATTTACGGTGCGCGCAACACCATCGGTATCGCCGTCGCGACCACACTGCTGTCCTTCGCCGTTGGCGTCTCGCTCGGCCTTCTTGCCGCATTGTACAGGGGATGGCTCGACCAGATACTGTCGCGTGCGGTGGACGTGTTGATGTCGATCCCAAGCCTGATCTTCGCCCTGGTGCTGCTTTCGATCTTCGGGTCGTCGATCACCAGCCTGATAATCATCATTGCGCTGCTCGATTCCACCCGCGTCTTTCGGCTCGCACGCGCCGTCGGGCTTAACGTAGCAGTGATGGAATATGTCGAGGTGGCGCGATTGCGCGGCGAAGGCCCGAAATGGATCATCGCCAAGGAAATCCTTCCCAACGTGATGCCGCCGCTGGTCGCGGAGTTCGGCTTGCGATTTTGCTTCGTATTCCTCACGATCGCGGCACTGTCCTTCCTGGGCGTCGGCATTCAGCCGCCGACCGCCGATTGGGGATCGATGGTGCGCGAGAATGCAACCCTGATCACCTACGGCGATGTCACGCCGCTGCTGCCGGCCGGCGCGATTGCCCTCCTCACGGTATCCGTGAATTTCGTCGTCGACTGGTTCCTGCACGCAACAAGCGGGTTGCGGGATGAAAGGTAGCGGTCCGGCCTCGCGCGAAAAAGGTAAGGATCTACTTCAGATCCGCAATCTCCATGTGGAGGGCTTCTCGGACGAGCGATGGCATCCCATTGTCCGCGGGGTCGATCTGGCGCTGAAGCGGGGGGAGGTTCTTGGCCTGATCGGCGAGTCAGGCGCCGGCAAATCCACCATTGGCCTCGCCGCGATGGGTTACGCCAAGCCGGGCTGCCGTATCACACAGGGCTCGATCCTGTTGGACGGGATCGATCTTCTGGCACTCAGCGAAACAGGGCGGCGTCGCCTCAGAGGCTCCCGTATCGCCTATGTCGCACAAAGCGCCGCGGCCTCTTTCAATCCGGCCCACCGGCTCCTCGACCAGACTGTCGAAACTGTGGTGGCGCATGGTATTGCCAGCCGAGAGAAAGCGAACCGGAGTGCCGTCGATCTTTATCGGCGTCTTCAGCTTCCAGACCCGGAGACCATCGGCTTTCGCTATCCTCATCAGGTTTCCGGCGGACAGTTGCAACGGGCAATGACCGCGATGGCGATGGCCTGTCGTCCGGACCTCATCGTCTTCGACGAGCCAACGACGGCGCTCGATGTGACGACGCAGGTCGAAGTTCTCGCCTCCATTCGCAATGTCGTGGAGGAATTCAACACGGCTGCAATTTATGTGACGCATGATCTGGCGGTGGTGGCGCAAATGGCGGACCGCATCATGGTTTTGCGCGATGGACTTACCGTGGAGGAGGCTGAAACACGCCAGATGCTCGCCTCGCCCAGCCAGGAATATACCAAAACGCTCTGGGCCGTGCGCAAGCTCGCCAAGCCCGAAGTTCCGGCCGATGAATATCTGCTTACGATAGACAACGTCACCGCGGCTTACGCGCGGAGGGTCAAGGTGCTCCAGGATGTCTCCATCAAAGTTCCACGTGGACGAACAGTGGCTGTGGTCGGCGAATCCGGTTCCGGGAAATCGACGCTCGCTCGCGTCGTTACCGGCCTGTTGCCGCCGCTTTCGGGGTCGATTTCCTTTGCCGGCCAGGCCCTTTCCAAGACCCTGGAGACCCGCCCAAAAGAGATTCTGCGTCGCATACAGATGATTTATCAAATGCCCGACAACGCGCTAAATCCGCGCCAGACGGTCGAAGAAGTCATAGCTCGGCCGCTTGAATTCTATCTTGGCCTCAAGGGAGCGCAGCGGGATCGGCGGATCGGCGAACTCATGCACATGGTCGAGATGAGCGAAACTTACCTGGATCGTCTGCCGGCCGAACTGTCGGGGGGCCAGAAGCAGCGCGTTTGCATCGCCCGGGCGTTGGCCGCCGATCCGGAACTGATCATCTGCGACGAAATCACGTCTGCGCTCGACCAGATTGTGCAGGAGGAAATCCTCAAGCTGTTAATGCGGCTTCAGCGCGAGCTCGGCATGAGCTACATTTTCATCACCCATGACATTGCCACCGTGCGGGCGATCGCCGACGAGATTGTGGTCATGCACCAGGGGAAAGTCGTTGAGCAGGGATTGAAGAGCGAAATTCTCGCGCCGCCGCATGCCCCCTATACCGAACGGCTTTTATCCTCCGTGCCGGAAATGGATCCGGATTGGCTGACAAGGCTGCTGGCCAGCCGGGGCTGAGGACGCATTGTTATTCAACGCGAATGAACGCAAGCTGCGGATCGAGCGGCATGACAGGTCCACCGAAACGCCCTCATTGAATCGGCCTGCTCGGTCTTCCGCCGTGCCGCCTTGACACTGACGGATGCGCGACCAGTGGACTTCCGCTTCGCTTCCACCAGCCGACAGGGCTAGACTGGCATAGAACGACAATCGCAGGATTTTGGCTCAAGTGAGCCCGTGCCGGACGAGGTGGCGAACGACCGGGGAAAACATCTGCTGGCCGATATAAGACCCGATGTTCGCATTTTCGAAGATCGCTTGGGCGGGGACGGCATCCTCGACTATGGGGATACCTGCCTCGCGCGCCTGAGCCATCATATCTTCGGCCGCACGGCCCTGACCCTTGCCGACAATTGTCGGCACAGGCGTTTCGCCCTTGACGTAGCGCAACGCCACGGCGCGGTCGCCTGACACCAAGACGATGACCGCGTTTTTCACACCTAGCTTCGGAGGCTGCATCACTGCTTCGCGCCGCTGTCGCTGCTGTTCACGGCGGATCAATGGATCGCCTTCGAGATCCTTGTGTTCGCGCTTGTATTCGGTTGTTGTCATGCGCATGTCCCGTAGGAACAGCCAGCGCTGAATAGGAACATCGATCAAGCCGATGACGATAAAGGCCAGGGCGGCGGCAGTCCCGAGAGGTGTCATCACCGCCTTGATGATCGGCTCCAGGCATGTCTGACCACAGCCTGGCGCATCGAAGAGAGGCTGTAGCCAGGCGATCAGGATGAATACGAAAAGGCTTGCCAGGAACACCACCTTGACGAGGCCCTTGGCGAACTCGATGACATTGCGGAGCGACAGGATCTTCTGAAGGCCCTTCGCCGGGTTTATGTGATCGAACTGCGGCTTGAGCGGCTCGAACGAGAAGACCGGCCCGAACGTGGCCAGCATGCCGAAGGCTACAGTGAGAACCACAACGATCCCGACTAGCGGCAATGTGGCAAGCATCAGCAATGAGAACGAGTGGTGGATGGCCCGCAGGCTGACCTCCTCGAAAGAGCCGCCGGGCACCGTCACAGTCTGCACGAGTTCCGAAAGATATTTGAAGAGCAGCGGCCAGCAAAAATAGAGATAGCCAAGCGCTGCGAAAAGAGTGAAGCCGGATACCAGGTCGCGGCTTTGCGAAACCTGGCCCTTGCGGCGGGCGTCACGAAGCTTCTTGTCGGACGCCGGTAATTTCTTTTCCTCAGCTTCTTCGGCCATGTTGCAATCTTACCGCACTATCGTGGTTCCAGTCGGCCGATGCCCTGTGTAAGGTGGGACGGGCTTGAATACGGAGAGGTGGATTTGCGGTTGCGTGTCGTATTCATGCCAGTCGTCGTCGCGCTGGCGCTGAGCGGTTGCCAGACGACCCAAACCGGCTCCGTGCAGGCCAAGGCGCAGGGCCCATCGTCTCAATCCGAGCGCCTGATCAAGCTTGCCGACGATATTGATGCGCGCGGAGAAAGTGATACCGCCATCGCGCTCTACCAGCGCGCCGCAGCAATGCCGGGCGCTAAGGCGAGCGCGCTCGTCAAGACAGGCGACGCTTACATGCGGGCAGGCTATCCTGCCGATGCCGCCAAAGCTTATCGGGCCGCGCTCGCCAAAGCTCCCAATGACGGGGGAGCAATGCTTGGGCTTGGCTCGGCGATGATGGAGGTAGGCGATATCGATGCAGGCATGCGCGCGCTTGCGCAGGCAGCGCCGCTGGTCAACACCAGCGGCGCCTACAACCGATTGGGCGTTGCGCAGACTTTCGCCGGGCAGACAGGGCAGGCGCAGGAGACTTTCGCCCAGGCGTTGAGACTTGCGCCGGGCGATCTTGACGTCGAGACCAACATGGCATTGGCGGCAGCCCTTGAAGACAATTCCGCTGCGGCGCTGCCGCTGGTGCAGAAAATTGCCGCCGCTCCCAATGCGCAATTGCACCACAAGCGCAACATTGTGGTGGTGTACGGGCTTCTTGGCCAGGCCGACCAGGTCAAGGCCTCGCCGCCAATCGGGCTGACGACCAAGGAGGTGGCCACCCTGCTTGCCCGCGCAAGAACCATTCGGCTGAAGGGCAGCACTCAGGCCAAAGCGAAGGCGCTCGGCTCCATCCTCGGCTAGCGAATCGGGCCGGAGGGCCTGAAGCGATCTTCCGCCAAGCGCGACGCGTAGGGTGACACTACGCGGGCGAATACCGCGCCGGCTCACTCGACTGGGAGCGTTGTTTGCGGCACCGACGGCGCGCTGTTGGCGCCGCCTATCGGAGCCTCCTCGCCATCGAGGTAGCGACGGGCCGCGCGCGCGGTCGGTGCCGCCGCCGCCGGGCCCATGCGGCGGCCTTCTACGAGGTCACGCTGGCTTTCGGACATCCGCTGAAGATTGAAGGCATTGGCGCAACCGGGCGGCAGATGGGAGCCGACGCCGGAGACGATCGTCAGATTTGTCTTGGCAGCAGAGTTGTCGTCGTCGGCTGGCTCGGCCAGACAGGCATCGGGAGCAAGAACTGAGCCGCCGACACCTTTCTCGGAGCCGCCTGCATCCGTCGAAACATAGTTGTAGCCAGGCGAATAATCCTGCCGCTTTTGCGGGCTGCTCGCGCAGCCGGCCAGAACCAGCGCTGGAACAACGCAGAAAAATGCGATGGGGGATGTCATATCCGGTCCTCGTTACTTGATGATCAGACCCGTCGCCGATGCGTCATTGGCGTGCTTGCGGCTGCGGTGCTTGGCTGCCGGACGATCAAGCGGCGTGGCGAGGCTGTCGCGCACCGGTTCCACCAGATACGGCGTAATCAAAATGACCAGTTCGGTCTCTTCGTGCTGGAAACGCTGTGATTGAAAAAGCGGGCCAAGCACCGGTACATCGCCCAGCACCGGAAACTTTTCCAGATTGCGCGAAGTCCGCTGCTGGAAAAGGCCGGCGATCGCAAATGTCTGACCGCTCGCCACTTCGACCGTGGTGTCGGCCTTGCGCACGACGAAACTCGGCATGGCGAAACCGTTGGCGCTTACGGATCCGGTCTCAGATAGAGAACTGACTTCCGGCTGGACATGGAGCGCGATGCGATTGCGGCCGATCAGCGTCGGGGTGAAGCCGAGGGACACGCCGAAGGGCTTGTATTGGACGGTGACGACGTCGGTTCCTTGCGGGATCGGAACCGGAATTTCGCCACCGGCGAGAAAGCTTGCCGTCTGACCGGTCATGGCCGTCAGGTTCGGTTCGGCCAGTATCTTGACGATGCCGTTGCGTTGCAGGGCTTCGATCAGAATGTCGAAGTTCAGGCCATGCGCCTGGTCCATGTTCAAACCGAAATCCCCGTTGCCCGAGGGCACACCGTTGTCCTGGAACATGTTGAATTCGAAGCCGCCGCTCCTGTAGCCGACGGACCAGTCGACGCCGTAGGACTGCAGTTCCGTGCGCGAGACCTCGGCGAAGCGAACCCGAATGTTGACTTGCTGTGAGCCCTGCACGGTCATGTTGTTCAGCGGCGGCTGTTCCGGTGGCGAGAAGGTCCGGGCGACATTGTCCAGATCCGTTGCCTCATCGACGCCTCGCGCCTCGCCTGTTGCAACGATACGGGTCCCGAAAATGTGGAGATTTGTCGCCGAGCTCGGCTGCATTGCTTGCTTGGCCTCGGTAGCAGGCGTGACATCGGGGGTGACGCGGAACTGGGCCGTTGCCTCGATCCGTTCATCGGCCGTGATCGCAATGAGGTTGGTCAGGCCGGGTTTGAGGCCGAACACATAGACCATGCTCGGCGACACGACCTGAAGGTCCGCGATCGTGGTGTCGGCAATCAGCACGGATTCGACCGGTTCATTGAACCGCAATAAGCGTCCTTGCCCGACCGGCAAGCCGACCGTTGGTTTGCTCGGCAACGCTGATATGTTCTGTGCCGTCGCATCGGCCAGTGTGAGCAACAACGCCAGCAGGACGCCAATCGTCGCGATAGCGAGCCGGCCTAAATCTGCCCGCCGGGCGAAAGCGGCTGATCCTACGCCTGCCGCGGTGTTGTGGATGGTCATGCCATTTCTCTCCTGAATCCCCAATGTCGTCCGTCCGGCTGGCGTCAGGAGGGCGCCTCCTGCGCGGCATTCGCCTGAGCCGACGGGAGCGAATGGGAGACGACGCGCGCGCCGGCTTTGCCGGAGCGGCCGGCGATCGTGGCCAGCGGCTGGACGTTGAATTCGTGTGCGAGTTCCTGGAAGGACAGGACCGGAAGCTCGATGCCATTGTGTGCGAGCAGGCTGCGCATGTGACGGCGCACATCCATCGCGGCGAGGACGACCGGTGAAACATCGGTGGCGTTCTGCGACCGGGCTCGCTCGATTTCGGTGACCAAAGCCTGCGCATCATCGTCCGACAGATTCAGGAAGGTGCCGGTCGATGTGCTTTGCACCGCGTTTCGCAGGATGTCTTCGGCCGACCGCTGCAGCACATAGGCCGCGATGATGTTGTTGCGGCCGGCGAAGCGGAAGCTGATCTGGCGCTTCAAGGATGTGCGGACATGTTCCGTCAACAAGAGGACGTCCTGTTCGCGTTGGCCCCATTCGATGAGTGCCTCGAGGATAAGGCGCAGATTGCGGATCGGGACGTTTTCCCCGACGAGCCGGCGGAGCACTTCCGCGATCTTCTGGAGCGGCACGGTCTCCTGCGCCTCCCTGACCAGATCCGCATAATCCGGTTCCATGTCCGAGAGCAGCCTGCGTGTCTCCTGAATCCCGACGAAATGGCCGGCATAAAGACGAAGTGCATGGCCGGTCCATTTGGTCGCTATTTGCACCGGCGTTGAGAAGACGAACCCGGCTCCCTTCAGTGCTGACAGGTAGCTGTCATCGGCCCATACGAATTTACGCAGACCGGCAATCGGAGAACCTTTTTCGTAAGGTATTTCGAGCAGATCGAGATGCGTCGTGTCCGCTTCGACAAGAACACGGTTGGCAGGAATCTCAGCATCCAGGATGGGCGCACCTTCCAGATCGACGCGGACGCTTCGTTGCGAAAGCATCTCGTCGACCTGCATGCCGATGGCCGGAACGTCGACACCGAGATCACCGAAGAGTTCACGGCGCACGCCGTCGGCGAGCGCGGCAAATTCGGGCTCCGGGACTAAGTGTGCGAGCTCGGTTCCGAAGCGCACGAGGACGCGGTAGGATGGAGACAGTGTTGCGGTGGAGATTGCCGAAAGCGACGCGGAATTCCCCCGCTGTGCAGGCGAGGCGGTATGGCCGATGTCTTGAGGCTCGGACTCCTGGGCGGAGCGGCGATTGATTGCATAGGCGCCGGCACCGCAGCAGCCACCAAGGACCAGGAACATGATGGAGGGGAAGCCTGGCACCATGGCAAGGCCGACCATGATCACGGCTGCGAGTGCGAGCGCGCGGGAGTCGCGGAGCAGTTGGCTGGTTATTTGCTGGCCAAGATCGCCCGTTCCGTCCGCGCTGCCGACGCGCGTCACCATTGTGCCGGCG
Organism: Mesorhizobium sp. M0019; assembly: GCF_040323975.1. Classification (NCBI taxonomy): domain Bacteria; kingdom Pseudomonadati; phylum Pseudomonadota; class Alphaproteobacteria; order Hyphomicrobiales; family Phyllobacteriaceae; genus Mesorhizobium; species Mesorhizobium sp. M0019. Next base: position 47,419 of record NZ_JAMYVK010000012.1, read on the forward strand.
GCCACAGCGACGAGCAATGCGGGTATCTGCGCCACCAGGCCATCACCCACGGTGAGCAACGTGTAGGTCGCAGCCGCGTCGCCGAGCGACATGTCGTGCTGCAGCGTGCCGACTGCGAAACCACCTATCAAGTTGACCAAAATGATCACAATGCCTGCAATCACGTCTCCCTTGACGAATTTCATGGCGCCGTCCATTGCGCCAAACAGCTGGCTCTCGCGCTCCAGCTGCTGGCGCAGATGGCGTGCCTCCGCCTGGTCGATGTCGCCGTTGCGCAGCTCGGCATCGATGCTCATCTGCTTGCCCGGCAGCGCATCGAGCGTGAAGCGCGCGGCCACCTCGGCGACGCGTTCGGCACCCCGCGCAACAACGATGAACTGCGCAACGGTGATGATCAGGAAGATGACGAGGCCCACGGCAATGCTGCCGCCAACGACGAAGGTGCCGAAGGCGGTAATGATCTCGCCTGCGTCGGCCTGGAGCAGGATCAGTCGCGTGGTCGTGATCGTGATCGCCAGCCGGAACAAAGTGGCGATGAGGATGACCGACGGCAGTGACGAAAACTGCAGCGGATGAGAGACGTAGAATGAGGCCAGCAGAATAAGCACGCTGATGGCGATGTTTGCAGTGATGAGACTGTCGACGAGAAACGTCGGCAATGGAATGAGCATCATTACCACCGCGACGAGCATCAGAATGGCAATGACCAGATCACTGCGGCGTGACAGCCTGGCAAGGAATTGCATCAGGCGTTCCGAGACGGTCATCGGATGCCTCGTTGCGACAGGAAGCTAAGCAAGGCACTGCGCGCCTCGGTCTTTCGCCCGGCCACGAGCAAGGCGCGGCTCTTCAGTAATGTAAGCACCGGATGATCCATTCCTTCCAAGGTCTCCAGCCTGGCAATCGTGGCAAGCGCCTTTTCCGCCTCGCCATCGAGTATGAGAAGGTGGGCCAACGTTCTGAGGACGCCGGCATTTCCCGGCGAGAGCTGTGCAGCAATAAGCAGGTAGGCCGCGCCCCGCTTTGCCTGCCCGTGACACCCGTAGAGATAGCCCAGGACATGCAAAAGATGCACGGTGTCACGCGGCTCGGTCAGAGTTCGATCCTTCCTGCATGCGACCAAGCAGATCGCGATGACGCTCGATTTCATCCTCCATCAGCGTTTTGGCCAGCGTCTTGAGTTGCTCCCCGCCCTCCAGGCTTGGGACCAGGTGCGTTACAAGATACTGGAGAATAGGCACGGAGCGACGCAGGATGGCTGGTTCGGGAATATTGGGCATGACGAAATTGGCGAGTATCTCGTCGAGCGACTCGCCGCCCGCACCTTGAGAAGCCTGGAATTCCGCCGTTTCCGGCCTTTCTGCACCGGCGGCTGATTTCGCCCCCTGAGCACCGTTGGCTGCTTTTTTGCCGACCCCGTTTGTCCGTCGCCGGCTGATGGCCTGGCCCCGCACACCTTCCGCCTGCCGCCCCTCGCGGCCCGCCGTGTCAATCCGTGCCGTGTCGAATCGTGCCGCTTCAAGCCGGCGGTTCACGGATATTTCAGCGCGACCGTGGCGCCGCCCTTGGTCAGGAGAAGTTCGGTTTCGCCGATGTGTTTGACGGCCCAGCCGTCGTCGGTGAATGCACCTTCGTGATAGCGCGCGCCGTCGGTTGCGATGACGTAGGGCCGCTCGCCGTACCAGATCGCCTGCAGCCTCAGCCGCGGCGCCTGCGGCGCATTGCCAACCATGACGTTGGACATGAGGGGAAGGTGAGCGCCGAACGACTGATCGAACCAGGATTGCGTTTGTGCCCAGACATCACTCTTTTCATTCGGGATCATACCCGAGACCACGAGGCGTCCATTTGATTCCAGAACCGTTAATGTGCTTATGCCGGATTGCTCGAGGCGCAGCTTGAGCTGCCTTTCCACTTCTGCGGCAGTCTGGATTTGTGCTGGCGATGAATCGTCCAGGACTTTTTCCCCTGCCTGGCCGGCCAAAGCCACTCTGATTGGTTGCTCGTCTTGAGAGGAAGAGGACGCCTTTGCGCCAATCTCTTGCTTGGCGAAAGAGAACCCGTTCGCGGCGACGGAAACTGCCAGGACCGCACAGAGAACGCTGCTCGCGACCAGCAGCGGGCGATTGGCAAAAGACCCAAAAGACCAGCGATTGGATGCGCTGCACAGGCTGATCAGCCGGACCCGCGCTTCGCCTAAGCTTATGGTGAGCGGCAGCCTGCAGCGGCTGCCATGTCCCTCACGGATGGTCTCGCTCGTGGCCAGCATGACATCGCCGCCGACCGCTTCGATTTCAACTTGGGCGCCCTTGCGCCGCAGCCTTGCATGAATCGGTGCGATGCCGGCATCCCGCAGGACAATGTCCGACTCAGTACTGGAGCCGATCGTATATTGCGGCTCGACCAGACTGACTTCGGCGCCGGCGTGAAATCCGTGGGTCACGCTCAGCGCTATGGAATGACCGGTATCCGGGGAGGGGGCGATGATCGATCGAAGTCGGCGCGCCGGCACTGCTGCTTCCAGATATTTGCTGATAGGACGAGCGGTCATGCCACTTCATCTCCCGCCGAATGACCATTTCCAACGCAGCCTGATGACGGCGCTGAAAATTGCGCCGTGCAGGTACGCCGCCGGGTGCTTGCGGCGGCGCATGGTTCGGGAATCCGCCGCCTTAGGCCTTTTCAGCCGACTGGCCGAGCGTCCTGGCGGTGCTCATCAGCATGTCATGCTGGGATTTCGCGATCTCTTTCGTGATCTCCAGGCCAAACATGCGCTCCTGGTGCTTGATCATCTTGTCCAGGTTCTGTTCCGGCGACCCTGCAGAGCCGGAGGTAATGGGAGGGGTAGCAGCCATCATTGTCTCCTTGAGGGACTATCCAAGTTGCAAACTCCGGACTCACATCGCTGCAGTCCGGAGGGTTGCGAAGGCAGCTTAAGGCAGCATGGCCGAAAATGAAAGTCCAGTTGGAATATTTGAGACACTTCGGTTCCAACTGTTGCGTCGCCTGTGTTCAAGGAGTACCTTGGCAGGTGGGTGAATGGGGTTTCAGAATGGAAAAAGGTCCTTTGGCCGAGCTTTTGGTCGAACGGTTCGAGACTATGCCACCGCAGTTGCGGGTCGCCGCACGTTTCGTGCTGGATCATCCCAAGGATGTCGCACTGATGTCGATGCGCGAGCAGGCGCACCAGGCCGGCGTTTCGCACAGCACGATGATGCGGCTGGCGCGATGGATTGGCCTTGAAGGCTACGAAGATATGCGCAGCCTTTATGCGCGCGCGCTGCGCGAGACCATCGCGGGCGAGCCGGCGCGACAGGGTATCGGACAGCATGGCGATCCGGGATATTCGACTGCCGGCGTCGTTGCCGACACGCTCGCCGCCCAGATCTCAAGCCTTGGCGAATACGGCAACGCCATGCAGTTCATCGCGGCAGCCGGTCTGCTCGCCCGGTCACGCGATCTGTTCGCTGTCGGCTCGCGCGCCGCCTATCCGGTCGCGAGCCACTTCGTTCACATCATGTCCTTGCTGGCTGGCACCGACTGCAAGGTGACGCTTGTCGGCGAGATGGCCGGACCGGGCCTGGATGCCCTCCAGCACGCGGGACGCGGCGCGGTACTTCTTGCGGTGGGCCTATCGCCCTACGAGCGCACGACGATCGACGTTGCGCGCCAGTCGGCTCGGCAGGGCATCGGCGTGGTGGCGATCACCGACAGCAGCGTGTCGCCGCTGACACAGATCGCGCGGGAAACAATTATCGTTACGTCAAATTCGCAGTCGTTCTTCCGAAGCATGGCGCCGGCGTTCGCCGCCGTCGAGATTCTGGCGGCGCTGGCGGCAGCGCAGTCTGAAACAAACGCCGCAGAACGGGTAAAACAGTCGGAAGAGCAGCTTGCTGCTTTCGGCATTTATTGGAAGCCCCCTCGATAACATCCGAAAGGTTGCGATCGGGCGGGCGTGACGGCAGCCAGGCTGCCGGCAACGTTGATTTCCGGAGATCGTCCTCATGGTTCGCCCGATAACGCCCACCAAGCCGCCGGTCCAGCCGCAAAAGGTCAATGCCAAGGCAAACGCCGCGCAGATAGCGCGGCTGGAGGCGCAGGCTGCCAAGCTGCGGGAGCAGATCAGGCTTGCCAACAGGATGGGCGAGCGTGATTGGGCGGCACAGGCCCGCCAGGAACTGGCCCATGTGAGCACGCAACTGGATTCGCTCCAGTCGCCGCCGGTTGCGGCTTCGGCAGCGCCGAGTGTCAACGTCGTCAACGCCAGCAACGGCACATCCGTCAATGGCAGGACGGTGACGCCGGCTCTCTACACGCAGACCGATCTCGCGCTGGCCGCGACACCGGTGAAACTGGATGGCAGCACGCCCGAAGACAACGGCGCGGAAGCGACGGCTGCGCGCAACATTGTCAGCGACGTTACCGGCGGCAAAAGCATCGACCAGATCGCATCTGCCCGGGGCGTGACGCGCGAACAGGTTATCGCCGCGCTCAGGTCCGGCGGGATGACCGTTTCGACCGCTGACCCGAGCGGCAATGGCGACGTGCTGACGACGAAGATCACGGATGCCAGCGGCCGCACCATCACGCAATATTACGACTACCAGCACGACAGCTACTACACGAGCGTGGAGCAACCCAACGGCACGGCAACCACTACGCCGATCCGGGATGGGCTCGGGCGCAAGGAAACCAGCAGCTATAATCCCGACACCGGTGCCATCACGACGCGTTACGAAGACGATCTGCGCACCGGAACCGTCACCGAGCGGACCACCTTGCCGAACGGCGCTTCGGTGGAAACCGTTACACCCGGGAACGGGCCGGCCTTGCCGGTCACCACCGTCAACGGTCCAGATGGTCGCAAGACCGTCCTCGCTGCATCTCAGGATCCGGGCGGGGCAACCACCCAGGGCATCAAGGATGATCTCGCGGACGGCAAGAGCATCGAGCAAATCGCGCAGGAAAGGGGTCTGACCAACGAGCAGGTGATCGCCGAGATGCAGGCCGCCGGCTATCAGGTCACGACGCGCGAACCGACGAGCGACAATGGTGACGTGCAGTCGGTTGAAGTCGTCGATCCGCACACCGGCGACAAGACCGTCTACTATCACGACTACCAGCATGATGAGCGCACCGTCGTGACGACGTCTGACGGCAAGGAAACGACGGTGTCGGAGGACGGGAACGGCAGGACGCGCAACAGTGTTCGCAACACCGAAACGGGCGAGACCACAACCACAATGGTCGATCCGAAGGCCGGAACTGAAACCACGATCGTCACCGACAAGGACGGTCGGGTGACGACAACGACTACCGAGGAGATCAATGGCGGCGAGCCCGTCGAGTACGAGGTCAAGCCAGGCGACAACCTGACCCTGATAGCGCAGCAATATGGCGTGTCGCTGGACGATCTGAGGAGAACGAACCCCGAGCTCTTCAATTCCCCTCGTGACCCCGACATCATTCACCCGGGCGAAAAGGTTACCATCGAAAACGGTACCCGCACGACCGTGGAAGTCACCTTCAACGGTTATACGCTGACCACGAGCCCTGATGGCAGCATGACGCTGCACAACAACACCACCGGGACCGACCTGAAGATCGAAGCAGGAAGTACGCAGGAGGCGTTGGCCAGGACGCTGTTGGCGGTGAACCCCAACAGCAGTGATGCCACGGAGGCAAAAGAGGGCGAGGTCGTAAAGACCTTCGTCGAAGGGCTGCTGGCGGGTGAAGCCTTGCCCAGTCTCATCGACGCGGCAGAAGAAGCCGGACAAAACAAACAGGACCTGATCGAGAGATATGGTCTAGGTACCGTCGCCACGCCCGAGCTGGACGGTGAGAACAGGGTTGTCGATCCATTCGGCGATCCGCCGCAGGGTAATGCACCCTCCGGCGGAAAGTGGACGCCGATGAAGATCGATGGCGTCTGGACCTGGGTCGATCCCGAGGTGGCCCAGGCCATCATTGCTGAGAACATCGCGCTGTCCCAAATTACAGAGACGCGAGCTCTGGCCGGTCAGCGGCAGGAACAGTTCAATGTCTATATGCTCGACTCCGCCTACAAGGATGCTGTTGATGGGGCGCAGACAGTTATAAACGAGGCGTTGGCACCCCATGGTCTGCAATGGACCCCGCAGAAACCGGAAGGCACGCTTGCCGATGCGCAGGAGCGGCTTACCAAGGCCAACACCTTGCTGCAGAACGCGCAGGATGCCCGTGGCGAATATGAGACTGCTGGGCGCATTCTCGCCGACGCCATCACCCAGCAGAGCGAACTTACGCCGCTGATTGATCCCAATGCAGACGTTGCATCCGCGCAAGGGCAGCCAGGTCCCAATCGGCAAACGCAGTACGCGCAAGGTCTCGCGGATCATGCGGCTGTCGATCAGCTGTTCTCCGAAGTCGGCCTGCATCTGAGCAAGGGCGACAAGCTCACCATCGACTTCCTGGTGGGGCAAGCCGAGCTTGACGGCATTCCGACCGACTCGAAGGAATATCAGGACCTCAAGGCGCTGCAGACGACAGCAGGCAATCAACTCGAATTGGCGGAAGCCTATCAAAGCTACTTCAACGCCCATGCCGATGCCACGCAAGTGGGTGCGCAGCAGACGGACCTCGAGCAGAGACTGCTCGCCGAATATAATAGCGAGCACCAGTTTCTGTTCGAACAGGGAAAGAAACATCAAAGGGTCAGTGGCGATTATCTGGGTCTCTTCCAATCGCAAAAACTTGAGGTCCGCGACGGCCAGCTGTGGGTGGTCAACCAGTTCGAAGAGGGCACGACCGAGCAGCAGCTCACCTACAATCTGAGCGAAACGAACGTCAGGGATGAGTACCGCGATCGGCAACTCAACAAGGACTGGCAGCAGCTTTTGGGCGGCAGCAGTGCCACCGGGCCGGTGTGCACGGCAAATGGCCTGGAAGCGGTGAGGGCCAGCGAGGCGCAGGCGGCGCAGAATCTCAACGATGTCCTGGATCGGCAGCTCGGCGACAGCATTGAAGACCTGAACTCCGAGCTGTCAACGCTGCAGACCAACTTCAACAATGCGTTGACGGAGCACGGGCCAGGAACAGTCGATGCTCCTGAAGGCACCCTGCCCAATGGCGTGCAGCCTGTCGAGATCAACGTCGGCGGACAGACAATCAAGGTGGCGCCGGAGGTTGCCCAGACATACAACGAGATAGGGATCGATGCGTTGACCCAGAGCGGGAAGGCAGTCTGGATCGACCTGGATACAAAAGATGACGATGCCAGTGGACGCTGGGTTGATCCCGAACTAGCGGTCGCCAAACTCAAGCTGGACGCGACAAGGCTTCAGATAACGCAGGCCGAGGAGCTGCGCGGGCTGGTGCAAGGCTTCAGCGACTATCATGAGCTTCGGTCCACCGATCCCTCGTTGCTGGTTGACCGCAACAGCACGGTGGATAAGACCTATCTAGACGAGCATGAGCAGCAGACGCTTGACGGCATCTATCAGCCGAAGTTCCAGCAGCTGCTCGACAGCGGCTACGACAACGAGTTCCGTGAACAGCGCGGCACGGCCCTTGAGGAGACGGTCGCCAGAACGCTCGGCATAGATCGTTCGACCGAGGAAGGTCGCGAGGCGATCGAGAATGTGACGGAAGAGATCCGCGATATCGGCGGCGACAATCCTTATGTGCGCAGCGTGCCGATTTTCTATGTTGACGACGAGGTCGGGACACAGCAGGTCGCGCTGTTTGCTGTGCGTGACGGAGACGGCAACACTCGCTATGTCGATGTGACCGGCAAAAAGTTCGACGACCTCGGAGATTTCCAGGACAACAACAACCAGTTCGGCGAAGATGGCAAGCTCGTCGTCCCCAAGGGTCTGGAGATGAAGGCCGGCGATGACGGCAGGATCGAACTGGAAGTCGTCAAGTCGCGCAATGTTTCTGCTTGGGACAAGGTCGTCGATCCGCTGGTTGGCATCGGGACGGGTATAGCCACCATTCTGTCGTTCACGCCGGCCGCGCCGATTGCAGCACCCTTGGCCTATACGGGCGCTGCCTATCTCGGCACCCGAGCGGTCATAAATCAGGTCAACCATCTGGAACATGGCGGCGAGTGGGACGATACCGAGTCGCTGATGAATGTCGCCAGCGTGGCAACCACGGTTCTGCCCATGACTTCCAGCGGTCTGCGCACCATTGGATTAGCAGGAAGGGAAATGACGGCCGCCGGATTGGCGGGAAAGGAAATGACGGCCCTGCAGGCCTTCCGTGGCAGCATAGGCGCAACACGGTCCAGCTCGGCCCTGGCGCTCGAAACCCGAACCTACATGCAGTCGACTGCCGGCCTGAATAAGCTGGCGTGGGGAGCGGATGTCGGCTCCGTGATTGTCGGTGCACCTTTGCTGGCGACATCGGCCTACGATCTCGCCGTCAACGGAGACCAGATGAACGGTCTTCAGCTTGCCAACGCGCTTACGGGCCTTGGCACCGGCATTGCCGGCACGGGCCTCGGCATTCACGGTCTGCGGACACTGCGACCTGGAACGGGCACGCAGGCAAGCGCCAATGGTCCCGGCGCCAACCAGCCACCGGGCAGCGGCGGACCGCACCAGCCGCCGCCATGGTCCGACGGCAGAGGACCACGGCAGTCGCCTCCGGCGCTGGAACCCGGCCCCTCCGGACGTCCGATGAATGTCTATGAAATTGGCGCCGACGGCGTTTACAGGCCGACGGGGGAGCGGGTCTTCCAGGATCCCAACCATCCTGTGATACCCGGAGAAGTGATCAAGACCAGCGATGCCAGCGGTGACGGTCCGACGATGCTGCCGGGCCGCGATCCGCATGGATCGACCGGGCGCAATTCAGGGCATCCCGCTGATAGCGATCCCATCATTGTGCCGAACAAGCCGGCAGGAAAAGACGACACGATGCGCCGCCTCGTCTGGGATCCGGAGACGCGCAGCTTCACCGGCATGCCGGAACCCGACACAAGCGGGCACATCTACACCAGTGGCAAGGATGCCAAGACTCCCTCAGCCTATCTTGACGGGCTGAGCGTCGAGCAGCTTGTAGCGCGATACGAGGCAGAAAAGAGCTATTATTTGAACCGCGAGTTGGCCGAGCGCTACGGCCCGGATGGCGTTCAGATACCGCGCACGCCGCTCCGCGACATACTGCCCGACTTCCGCATCGGCGTCACATTCCGGACGCGCTTGAATACGGGCCAGGCCTTCGACATCGGCTCGCCGACGGTGGCGGCCGTCGGCTTCGGTATTGGGACAAAGACCGATGTCGGCATGATCGGGTGGTCGGTCGTCGACAGCATCAGCCAGCGCAGCCTGACACCATTCACGGATGCGCTCGGCACTCAAGGCGTCGTATCCTACCGGGCACGGGAATACAGGAACATCACCGGCCTTCAGGCCGGTGTCTGGCCGGTGTCCAATCAGACGGCTTTCCCGGTTCGCAGCAGCGATCTTTCGGCGGCGGCAACCAAGGCGCTATTCAGCGATGCGACTGGCTACAACGCCAAGCCGCTGGATGCTGCCATCGTCGGCATGACGCCAGACGGCGAAGGCACCGTGATCGAGATGACCTATACGCCTTCGCTCAAGGGCGAGGAGGTCACGCTCGCCCCCGGCCAGCACGATTTCCTTGGCGTGCCGGCGGAAAACAGCGCTGGTCACGTCAAGCTGGAAGGCGCGCTTCCCTTCGACCGTGTCATGACCGAAACAAAGGTCGGACTGCGGCTGCCGATCGTGGCCAATCATGTCGGGGCGGTCGACCAGATGCCGCGCGTCGGCTTCGAGAAGCGCCCGGAAGTGCCCGTCAAGGACACGCTCCAGCCGGGTGACATCGTGTCGAAGCAGACCTACGACCAGATCCAGTCCGCTCTCGGCTCGACAAGCCTGAAGATCCAGTTCGCGGTCAAGGATCCGACGAAGGCGTCCGAACTCATTGCAGCGATCGGACAGGGTGATGGCATCCGGTCGATCCGTGACCTCGTCAAGTCTGGTCAGATTGATCCGTCGAACACAGTTTCTTTTGTTGATGAACCGACGCTAAGCGGATTGCGGCTTTCAGCGGTACCGGGCAAGGCGCCCACGGCAGACATCGTTTTGCTGACCGGTGAGAAGGCACGCGTCGTCAATCCCGAGGCGATGCTGGTCGACATCATCTTCAACGACCGCAACAGGCTTCCCGGTGTGCTGGGTTTCAATCCCGACCGGACGGTAACTTCAGCGGCCTACAAGGTGAAATCGACGGTACAGTCATGGCTGCCGGCGCGCTTCAGTCCCGACGGGACGCCGCAGCCCCGTTATATGCCGAGCGCCGGCAACATCTATCAGAACCTGTACGGTTCGCACGGCACGCCGGCGACACGCTATACGCTTTCACTGTCGACACCTCCTCTGCCTGCCGGGGCGGTGGCTTTCAGTGCTGAAGTGAGAATCCAGTACAAGTCCAAGGCTGCCAAGGTCGCTCCTTCAATCGCCAAGGATGAAACAGCGACGCTGACCTTCGATCGAGCCGATGGACAGAATGAAACGCTGACGGTCCCGGCCTGGCTTGCTCATGCCTTAGAAACCTCGCGTGACGGCGCGGCGACAGCCATTCCGAAGGGTGGCAAGGCCTCCCTGGAGCAGTTCCTCGGCCAACTGGAAAAGAAGGCGAGACCCGACCAGCGCGCGGCGATAGAGCAATTCCGGACGGAATTCGGCCCGTCGATCGTCGATGGCGGCTTCATGCGCCCGAACGTTGCCGACGGCGTGCTGACGTTCCTCTCCTCGCAGGTGGGCAGCCGCCGAAGCGGACCGATCCAGATAAGGGACGAGAACGGGCAGTCCCTGACGGCAACCCGTTACGGACCGCTGCCAAAGAGTCCGGAGAATGTGTATGTGCCGCCGGCTGATGCTCCGACAGCACGGGGCGACGAACCGGAGTTGATGCACAAGTCACATATTCTGTTCCGGGATCGGGAAACCGGAGAGCCCTATGTTCTACCCTGGATACGTGGTACTTCCGACGACCATGTGCCGGGCAGTCCGGGACAGCCGGAGGGAGAAGCCGTGCCTCCGGAGGCAACGCCAGCCAGGAAGGCGATCGAAGCTGCCCCGCCAACCACCTACTCGCTTCAACAGGTCCGCAACATGCGGCAGCCTGAAAAGTGGAAAGCCGGCGAGATCTACACGCGCGAACTCAATGGTTCGACCGGCGAAGCCCATTTCCCAGTCGCTGCCGATCCCACGGGTGTTCACCCCGTCCTTGGCGAAGGTGGGCGATACGTGGATGCGCCGGTGTTCAAGAGCCAGGACGAGATCGAGGCGATTGAGGTCAAGACCTACCATCGCTGGACGACGATCAACGGCGTTGCCCAGATGCGCGAAGTACCGCTCACGTCGAAATTGCAGGAGCAGATCAACAAGGATGTGGCGCTGCGAAATGAAAACCCGGGCTACCAACCGCGCTGGGTTTTCCTCGATGCCCCGCCTTCTGCGGAATTGCAGCGGGCGCTCGACGATGCGGGAATTGTCGGCAACATTTTTGGACACAACAAGCCAGCCACGGCAACACCGCAACCTCAGGCGACATCAAACGAGGTCGCTCCGGGTCGAACCTTGCGTCTCCAGGACAAGAACGGCGAGGTGATCGTCGCAGCAATGCTGGGCACCGAACCGAGGAGTCCGGAACAGGTGTATGTGCCGCCTTCCGACGGACCGCGCGCGCCGGCCGATGCGCCGGAGGTGGCGGACAAGACGCACATACTGGTGTACGACCCCAATACGGGCGAAGCCGTTGTCCTGCCCTGGACTCGCGGTGCTTCCGACGGCCATGCGCCGGGGAGCCTTGGGCAACCGGAGGAAGGCAATCGGCCTGTCGCCGCGGAACCAGGATATGCAGAACCGGTGCGGGCGCCGACGGGGCCGGAGGTCAGGGCGCTTTCAGCCGATCAGATTTCCGAACTGACCGGCACGCAATTGCACGCCATCAAGCCGGAGCACATCGCCAAGCTGGCGCCTGAGCAGGTTGCTGCACTGAGCCCCGAGCAGATCGGGCAGCTGACGTTTGATCAACTTGCGGCGCTTCGGCCGAAGCAGTTGCGGGCGCTTAGTGCCGAACAGCTCCAGGCGGTCAGGCCAAGCAGATTTCAGGCCGTTGCCCCTGGGCGTATCAGCGGCCTGCGACCGGATCAGGTCGCTGCCTTTTCACCCCAGCAGCTCGCTGCCTTGACCGTCGAGCAAGTGCGCAAGCTGACGCCCGACCAGATCACCAAGCTCAGCGATGAGCAGCGCAATGCCCTTACGTCGGAACACGTCGCCGCCATGAGACCTGCCCAATTCGGCCATCTCGATGCGACCCAGTTCGCGGCGTTGAACCCTGATCTCGTCGCAGCACGCGATCCCGTGGCAACGGCAAAGCTGTCGCCGGACCACATCTCGGCGCTTACGCGGGAGCAGCTTGGCGCTCTGACCATTCATCAGATCGAGGCGCTGACGAAGCAACAGATAGCGGCTCTGACACCGAAGCAGCTTGGCGAGTTAAGCCCCGGCCAGTTGCGCAAGTTCACGCCTAAGCAGTTTGCCTGGATGTCGACGGAGCAAACGAACGCGTTTTCCGTGCTGCAACTGACGACCTATCGGGCGACCCATAAAAGGGCGATGACGCCGGATCAGGCCACCAGCGTCGATCTGGCCCTCAGCCATGCCAGGATGCCGGAAAACGCTCAGGCGCTCGCCACCTTTGGCGGCATGTCGACCACCTCCTACATGTTGTGGAGTTCGTTGCCGCCAACCTGGACCGCCACCGCCGGATCGGTGGCATTTGGCGTGCGAGGCATCGTTTTCGGCGCGCAGGCGCTCTTCCCCAACACAACCGCAAATCACAAGCCGTTCGGGCGATTCCTCAACGCGCTCGGCGGAGCCACATTCATTGCCGCAGCGCCAGGTGCCGCGACCGGGATGATCCAGGGCAAGGATCTTATCGTCAACAGCACGTTCACGCTCGGCAACGTCGTCTACGGCACGAAATCGATGCTGCAGTCGTTCACCGGCAGGCCGGTGATCCGAAACCTGGCCGAATATCTGGCTGGACCGGGCTATGTGCTTGGCTGCGCTGTCTATACGGTGCACTCCTGGCCGGCGCTGATCGCCACAGTCGCCGGCACCATGTTCACCTTCGGCTGCGCGGAATTCTGGGCTTCGGCCATAAGGACGGACCGGATGAATCGCCGTTCAGTGCCGCGAACCGATGCCGATATCGCGGCGGCGGAAAAGTCCGACAAGAGATGGGCTGCATGGGATCGGTGGACTCTCGGCATCACCTTCGGCGTTGGAATGCTTCTCTTTTCGCTGGACGCCCTGCTCGGGGAACCTTGGGAGGGCGCGAAGACGCCCCCTCCACCCGATCCGAAAAAACCGGATGGCGATGCCTCGTCCCAGCAACCCGATGATCCTTCGGATGGTCCAGGTGGGCCGCAGATCCCGGGGGAGGATTTCCCGCAACTTGTCGTGGTCGCCGATGACGGCCTGAATTTGCGGATCCAGCCTGACGGGGAGTCGACCGTGGGAACGGTTCTGCAACCCGGCACATTCGTCGAACAGACCGCGAAGCCATCGACCGATCCGTCAGGGGAGACCTGGATACCTGTCGAAGGTTTCGGACCGGATGGCGAAATGCATAGCGGCTGGGTTTCCGGCGACTATGTCGAGGCTCATGCCGAGGGCAGCAGCAATCCTGAGGGCCGCACGAACCCAACGCTGGAGAAAGACGGTTATCAGTGGGTCGAGGTCAGGGATGGCGACAGCATTCGCCTGATAGCCAAGACCCATTCTGCGGATGTGGCGGACACGGTTGTGCTCAACATGGATCATATTCTGAGACCGGACGTGATCTTCTCAGGCGACCGCGTCTATCTGCCGATCACCTCGATCGGCTGAGAAACCGCGGGCCGAGCCTATCGTCCATTGACTCCTGCGCCTTGTCGGTTCTCGCGGCATACGCGTTTGCGACACTGGCGGCGAGTTTTGCCGCCCGCTCAGCTGCCGGATTGGACGGTTCGGAGGAGTAGGAGGCGGTAAACTGCAGATCTGACGGATGCCATTCGCAGTCGACAATGCGCAGTTTACCGCTTGCGGTATAGTCCTGGACGACTTCCTCAGGGAGAGAGGCGATGCCGATACCATTGAGTGTCATTTTGATGGAAGCGGCCAGCGAATTAGCGGGAAAGATACGCGGCGTCTCTTCCAGTTCGCCGGTCAGCTTGCGGTAAAGTTCGCTGTAGGGTCTGGTGGTCCGCGCATAGCTGATGATTGGGAATTGCATCAGATCAGTCAGCGTCAGCTTGCGCCGCGGAGGCAGTTTCAGGTGCGGCGAGCAGACCCACACGAGGGGAAAGGACGGCATCTCGATGTTCTCGATGCTGTGTTCCAGAATTGGGCCCATCAGCACCGCAAGATCGAGTCGGTGCGACATGAGTTCGTTGCGAAGGGTGGTCGTCGCATCAACGACGATATCGGTATCGACAAGCGGATAGTTTGCTTGCAGCTCCCGGAGGAAATCCGGTAGCCAGGTGTGAACGATCGTTTCGGCAACCCCGAGCCTAAGCACCCCTGCCGTCTCGGAAAGCGAGCTGGCCGTCAGTTGCAGCCGTTCCGCTACCCGCACGACCCGTTGAGCAGACGGCAGAAGCCGTTGTCCCTGGGCTGTCAGCCTGACATTGCCGCTCTGCCGCTCGAACAGCTTGGCACCTAGCGCTTCTTCCAGCCCGGCAATTCGGTTGGATACTGCGGGCTGCGTGGTGTTCAGGCGTTCGGCAGCCTTTCGAAAGCTTCCGAAAGTCGCCACCAGTAGAAAGGTTTCGAGCTGCTTGATGTTGAAAGGGATCACAATTCAATGCCGGACAATAATCTGAGCGCCGACCTTTACGCGGTCATACAGGTCAATGACGTCTTCATTGGTCATGCGAATGCAACCAGAGGAGTTGGCTTGTCCGACGGTCCACGGCTGATTGGTGCCGTGGACGCGATAAAGCGTGTTTCCGATATACAGTGCCCGTGCGCCCAAAGGGTTGTTCGGGCCTCCGGCCACGTGCGCAGGCAAGATACGGCCTTTTGATGCTTCTCTGGATCGCATTTCGGCCGGTGGCCGCCAATCTGGCCAGTCCTTCTTTTTCGAAATCGTGTCGCGACCGGACCACTCCAGCCCCTCCTTGCCGACCCCCACCGCGTATCGTAGCGCTTTGCCGCCCCCCAGCATGTAATAGAGACGCCGCTCCGTGGTGTTGATCACAATCGACCCCTTCGGCTGAGCCTCGCTGAATGTCACGACCTGCCTAGGAATCTCTGACTCCTCGGGCGTGAATTCTCCGCCCGCCGTCAGGCCGGAAGCGCTAGGCGAGACCAGTACATTTCTTCCCCGATCGTATGTCCAACTTCTAGGGTCATAACCGCTGTTCGATTGGGCCTGCGCCGACGCGATTGCGGCAATCGACGCCACCGCGACCAGAACCGATGCACTCAATGCCTCGATGAGACGCGTTGCCGCAAACCTCTTGCCTCGAGCAACGCCTGCGGGCACGTCCAACTTCGCGAGCAGGCTGTTGGTTGCCGTCACCGAGACCACTCCTTTCCACATTGAACCAATGACCCCGAACCCGGTGGTAACCGATTCCTACGCCGCACTGTATCGTCTTGCGGTTCCTTCGCAACATTTGGCACAGGTCGTCGATATGCAATCCAATTGGACTTCCCATTTTCGAGTGTCCACGATAGAATGACATCGGCGGACAAGCTATGAAGCAAGCGAGGCGGGGCATTACTCGTGGGTCGCTTTCGATAGGACCAATGTGACGGGACCCAGTATCAACCATGCTGATCGGTTATCTCGAGGCAGAGCTGCCCTTGTGGCCTGCCGGCTTGCCGTCGTCCTGGCGCTCGGCTTTGGCTCCCAGCCTGCGTTTGCTGCCGAACCGCGCTGGCCCCCTGGCCCTTACAAATACATCACGATCGATCAGTCGGTGACAGACGCGCTGGTTGAGCTCGGCCGCAACATGCGGGTGCCGATGCGTGTCAGCAAGCTGGTAAAGGGGCGCCTGAGCGCCGGCATGCCGGTTGAAACAGCCCGCGAGTTCCTCGAAGAGATATGCAATCGATACGGATTGATCTGGCATTTCGACGGCATCGTCATGAACGTCGCGACCGAAGCCGAAGTCCAGACGGAAATGATTCCGCTTGATGCCAATATGGCTGCTGGCGCGGAAGACAGGCTTTCACGGCTGGGCGTCAGTGACCCGCGGTTTCCAATAAAGGTCTCCAAGCAAGACGATGTCATCTCGGTATCGGGTCCGCCATCCTACATCGAGCTCGTCAGGAAAACCCTCGGGGTGCCTGCCACGCCGAGCGCCAAGCAGGAGACCGGCAAAGCTGTGTCGGTTCGCGTTTTCCGCGGAAAGCAGGCGGAGGCGCAGATTGTCCCCTCCGTCAAACCGAACTAGGACAGGAGGGCAGATTCTTGCAAATCGCACCGATCGGAGCCCTAGAGGCTACGCTTGCAAACTTAACTACCAGCATAAGTTCGCAGCAGCAAATCACCGTCGGCGCGTCAGCCCAGCCCGGCAACCGAATGGTGGGCGCCAAGCAAGAAAAGCACGCGAAGGTCAATACACCTGAGCGCAGTGATGTCGCCACGCGGGCAGGTCAGCAGGTGGCGCAGACGCCCGGCGCCAATCCGGCAATAGGCGGCCAGGCTTTCAAGCCGGAGAAGACCGAGCCAATCCTCGAGCACAAACTCTTCGACTACATGGCCGAGACGGAGAAGGCTGCAGGTGGGGTGTTCACGGATCCATCGGCCCTTTTCGGTTCTGCCGTCAAGTCGCTGGAAGGAACCATGCAGCAGGTACAGAAGGCTCTTGGCCAGGCTAACGCCCCCGAAAGTGCTGAAACGGCCGCCGCGCAGGATCGCGCCGACAAGATGGCTCTGTCCGGCAAGGAAGGCGAAGACTCCCGAGCCAAGAATGCAGAGCAACTCCTGGAACGATCGATTTCGGTGATGTGGGCGGCCGCCAATCTCGAGGTGGTTACGAGCAGCGTGACGGCTGTCACGTCGTCCACCAGCACGCTGATCAAGCAACAGTAAGCGCCGCGGAGTGTTCGCGCCCATGCCAACCTCGCTGCGGCGTTTAACGCGATTGGATCGATGCGGCGCCAGGTTTCGCGTTGCGCTCGTTGTCATGGGTATGCTTGTGCTCCAGGGGTGTTCGGTGGAGTTGTATAGCAACCTCAACCAGCGGCAGGCCAACGAGATCGTGGCCACGCTCATGCGTCACGGGATTCCAGCCCAACGCGAGGCAGGCAAGGACGGCAAGATGACGGTTTCCGTACAGAAGGGCCGCTTCGCCGAAGCTATGGCAATTCTCGACGAGAGCGGCTTGCCCAAACAGGAATTCCAGACGCTCGGCGAGGTGTTCAAGCGGGATGGGCTTGTATCCTCGCCGGTGGAAGAGCGGGCAACGATGATCTACGGCTTGAGCCAGGAGCTGTCGCAGACGATCTCGGACATCGACGGCGTGCTTTCGGCTCGCGTTCATCTCGTCCTGCCCGAAAACGATCCACTGAGGCAGCAACTGCTACCGTCGTCTGCCTCCGTGTTCATCCGGCATCGCGCATCCGTTCCGATGAATGAGCTCATCCCGCAGGTCAAGATGCTGGTGGCCAAGGGCATCGCCGGACTGACCTATGACAACGTTTCGGTCACCCTCATTCCGGTTGCAGCGACGGCTCCCAACCAGGAAACCGGCGAGGCCGGTCTCACCACCTTCCTCGGCCTGTGGCTGCATCCAGACAGCGTCGCCGCCGCGATGTCACTGTTTTATGGCATGGCGGCGGCCATATTCGTGCTGGCTGGTCGGTTGGCCTACATGCAGTGGTATCGACGGCCCGGCGTCTACGCGCTCGATGCTGCCGCAATGCCGGTGAAGAAAACATGACCCAGCCCGGCTCGGAGCAAACTGCCAGCCCGGAATGGCAGGCATTCATCTCCAAACCCGCGTCCTATGTGGATGCGGCTTGGCTCGCGGAGTGCCTTGACGGCGCGATCGGCGAGGCTGCCTGCGAGCGCATGCTGCGCTCGCAACGCTTGCAGGAGCGACTGTCGAAGCTTCTGCTCGATCGGCATAGGCTCTCTCCAGTGGTCGAAGAGCCGGCCGATGAGGTGGATCGAGCGATCGCCTTGTCGTCTGGCGAAGAGCTGGAGGAACTTGTACTTCGCTCGGGCGCGATCTACTGGGCTGGGAGTCTGGCCGCTGTCATTGTTGGGCGCGAAGCGGCCGCATTGCAGGCGGCGCTTGGGGCTGATCTGTGCGCTTTCGCCCTCGCCAACCGCGATCTGGCCGGCCCGATTGAGCGATTGGGGCCGCTGGAGGACATTTCCGGTCGCGTCTACGGCGACGGCCTGAGCTGCCTTGGCGCCTGGTGTCAGATCATGCCGGGCGATACGAGCATGCGGGTGCGTCTCAAGCTGGTGCCGCAAGAGCTCATCCACCAGCCGTCAGCCGAACAATTTGCCGAGGTCGGCCCCGCGATTGTTCGACGAGCGATGAGCTAGACGAGATGATCGAATCGGGCAAAGCGTCGGAAGCTCTGAGGCGTCCCTACGCTCGGATCCTGCGGGCCGCCGAGGTACGCGCTCTGCAGGATGGGCATGCGTTTCTCGATGAAGCAAGGCGTGATGCGCAGCAGTTGCGCGACGCCGCTCGGCGAGCCTATGCGGCCGAATATGCGCAGGGCTATGACGACGGCAAGACGCAAGGCGATGCCGAGGCCACGCGGCTAGTCAGCGAGACGGCGGTCAAGGTGGATCGCTATTTTGGTGGGCTGGAATCCGAAGTCGTTGGCCTTGCCATCGATATCGCCACGCGAATTCTGGGAGAATTCGACGTCGGCGCGCTTGTCGCCAAAGCCGCAAGACAGGCGGTGACTGAAATCCACCGCGCCAAGTACCTGAAAGTCCGAGTTCATTCCGCGTCCATCGAAAGGGTTCGTGATGAGCTGGACGCAGTCTTGCGCGAGAGTGATCTGGCGATGACGGTTGAGATCGACGCGGATGACGCGCTGGCTCCGGACGCCTGCATCGTTTCGACCGACTTTGCCGTCGTCGACGCGAGCATCGACGCGCAGCTCAAAGCCATAGCTGCCGCGATTGCGCCGAAGACGGAGGTCCGATGACCGCGCCCGCCGCTGATATCGAAAGCCGTCTGGCCTCCATCATTCCGAATTTGCGTTCGGGCCTGCGCGACGATACCGGCCGGCCCAGGAAGGGGCGTGTACGGCGTGTCGCCGGCACCGTCATTCATGCGACTGTGGAGGAGGCCCGTATCGGCGAGATATGCGAACTCGTCGACCCTAGGACCGGAAGGGTGACCAAGGCGGAAGTCGTCGGCCTCATGGACGAAATGGCGATCCTTGTTCCGCTGGGCGATTTGGCCGGTCTTTCAAACCTGACTGAGGTCGTGGCGACCGGAAGAGACCAGCAGGTGCCCGTCGGCCCCAGCCTTCTTGGTCGCGTGATCAGCGCGCTTGGCGAGCCATTGGACGGCAAGCCGCTTTCGCCGGACGGCATCACCGGCAGCTATCCGGTCAATGCCTATCCGCCATCTCCGCTGGAGCGCGGCTTGATTTCCCAGCCGATCCAACTCGGAATACGCGCGCTCGATGCGCTGCTCACCTGCGCGCGCGGCCAGCGCGTCGGAATCTTTGGCGAACCGGGCGTGGGAAAGTCGATCCTGCTTTCCGATATCGTCAGCGGCACCGATGCCGATGTCGCGGTGGTCGCCCTTGTTGGAGAGCGCGGACGTGAGGTACGCGAATTCCTCGAACAACAGCTCGGGCCCGAGGGCAGGGCGAGGGCCATTGTCGTTGTTGCGACCTCCGACCGTCCCGCCATTGAGCGTGTCAAGGCTGCCTATGTGGCGACCAGCATTGCCGAATATTTTCGCGACCAGGGCAAACATGTGTTGCTTGCAATGGACAACCTAACCCGGTTTGCCCGTGCGCACCGAGAGATTGGCCTGGCCGCGGGCGAGCCGCCGACGCGTCGCGGCTTTCCGTCTTCGCTGTTTGCGGTCTTGCCCCGTCTGCTCGAGCGGTCAGGCACGGGTCGCGTCGGATCCATCACCAGCCTCTACAGCGTTCTTCTTGAAGGCGACGGTACGCTGGACCCTGTCGCCGAGGAAGTTCAGGCCCTCCTTGATGGCCACGTCTTCTTGTCGAGCGAGCTTGCGCAGCGCAACCATTTCCCGGCCATTGATGTCCTGCGCAGCCGAAGCCGCCTCATGGATGCGGTTGTGGCGCCGGAACATCGGTCCGACGCCGGCCACCTGCGTGAACTGCTTGCCCGCTACGCTGACATCGAGCTTCTCCTGCGCGTCGGTGAATACGAAAAAGGCAGCGATCCCGTGGCGGACGAGGCAGTGGCGAAGATCGATGTCATCAACGCCTTTCTGCGTCAGGCGTCCGCCACTCATGAGAGCCTGGAGAGGACACGCCAACTCATGCGGGAGATCGTCGGTGAAAGATCGTGAGATGATCACTCGATTACGCGAGCTCAGACGCCGCCGTGAGGACCGTGCAAGGGAAGAGGTGATCAAACGGCACGCCGCTTTGGACCGGGCCGCGAGGGAGGGTCGGCAGGCGGCCAGTGCGGTCACGGAGCACCTGCAGCGCACGGTCGATGCCGAAGATGCAGCGTTCGGCTCGCTTATTGGGCATCCGATAAAAGCTGCCAGCCTTCACCAGCTACAGGGCCGGTTTGAAATCGCCGCCAGAAAAACCGAGCAATTGCGTGAAAACGAGAAGATGGCCGGCGTCGCCGAGCAGCAACGGCAAGCGGAACTGTCGGCAGCTCGCAATGATCATCGTGAGGCCATGAAAGCTCTGACGAAGCTGGACGGGGTATTGGAGCATCTGATCAACCGCACCGCACGACGTTGCCTGGCGCTTGCCGAGCTTTCCGAGGAGGAAGAGCGCGGTCCAACGCGCCTGCCCACATAGCCCATTTTGTGATCGTGAATATGGATGTGATGCCCCAAGCCTTTGCGTCGGGAAAAACGAGAGCGCAGGTAAAGTCGGCAAAACGCAAGGCCTCACGGTCGAGCGTTGGCGAGCGGCTGGTGCTGAACTCTGTTGCGTCTGTCGACGTTGAGGCATTGAACGCCTTCTACCGCCGGCGCGCGCACGCGGAAATCACGATCGCGGGCAGGACGGTGCCGATTGCCGCCGTCTGGCCGGCGCCGAATCCTGCGGACCAGCGGTGGTACACCATTGCGTTCTCCGTCGGAGACACGATGGGCAAATTGCGCCTGCCGCTTTCCGTGGTCGAAAGAGGCTTCGCCAGGGCAGACGAACTGGTCGACATGAAGCGGCTGGCCCCCGCCCACGCCGCACTGCTGCTGGAATCCGCGTTTGAAGAGGATCTCGAATGGATTGAGGCCAAGCTGGGCGACAGTATCGCGCTCACCTCGGTCACACAAACAGAAGCAGTTTCGGTTTCGGGCGAGACCCCGTTGGCTTTTGTCCTGACCGACAGCCAGGAGACGATTGACTGCGTCTTGAACACGAGTGACGTCAGCCTGGCGGTTCGGATCGGCCGTCTTTTTGACGAGATCGCCAAGGCCAGACCGCCGATCCCGGCCGAATTTCCTTTGCCGATCTGCCTTCGGCGTGGCGCACTCAAAGTAACCCTTGGCGAGCTGAAAAGCCTCCAGGCTGGCGACGTGGTGCTTTTCAGGAATGAGGCGGAAGAACGCAACGCGGCACTCATCATTGCCGAGCACCTTTATGCATCGGTCGCCCTGACTACCGCCGGGCCGCAATTGCTTGCCGCGCCGACCCTCGTCGCCGGATCCAATTGGGAGTGGACCATGAATCAGAACTCGCCGCCGTCAGTTGGCCAGACCTTGGAAGAGTCAACTCTGGACGAGTTGCCGGTTGTACTCGTTTTCGAAATCGGCCGCACGGCAATGCCTCTCGGAGAGGTGAGGCAGCTTGCGCCCGGCGCCATCGTTCCGCTCGCCGATGTAACGGAGGCGATTGTCGACATCATCGCCAGCGGTAAACGAGTTGGCAGTGGCGAGATCGTGCGGATTGGGGGAAGCCTGGGCGTGCGGATCCTTCGTATGTTCGATAATGCTTGAGAATTCGCCCAATCTCCTTGGTATTCTGATCGCCGTCGGCTTCGTCGGGTTGCTGCCTCTGGCGGTGGTCACGATGACGGGGTTCCTGAAGATTTCGGTCGTGCTGTTTCTCATCCGCAATGCACTCGGCGTCCAGCAGATGCCGCCCAATCTGGTGCTGTACGGCATAGCGCTTGTGCTCACCGTCTATGTCACGACACCGTTGCTGAGCGAGATGTCTGGCCGACTTCAGGAAGGGCAAGTTCAGTTCCAGACGACCGATGACCTCGCCAGGGCAGCGCAACTGGTCAGGGAACCACTGCAGCGACACCTTATGAAATTCACTCAGCCGCAGGAGCGGCAGTTTTTTCTCGATGGAACGAGCCGCCTTTGGCCGGAACAGGCGCGGCAGAACCTGAAGGACGACGATCTCTCGATCCTTGTTCCGGCCTTTGTTGCGTCCGAGCTTACCCGAGCCTTCGAGATCGGTTTCCTGCTTTACCTTCCTTTCCTCATCATCGACATCGTTGTCGCCAATATCCTGATGACGCTCGGCATGATCATGGTCTCGCCGGTCCTTATTTCGATTCCCCTGAAACTGTTCCTTTTCGTCGCCATAGATGGCTGGTCGCGCCTGATGCATGGCCTGATCCTGAGTTACGGCTGACGACATGGCGGGTACGCATGAACAATGACTTCATCCTGGCGAAGGTCCAAAGCGCGCTTTTGACGGTGCTGTTCGCGTCCAGCCCAGCGATCATTGCGGCACTGGCGGTCGGCATCCTCGTCGGCCTTGCCCAGGCGCTGACACAGATTCAGGACCAGTCGCTGCCGCAGACGATCAAGCTTGTCGTGATCCTGCTGGTCATCATCGTCTTAGGTCCTGTGCTTGGCCAGCAGATCGCGCAGCAGGCATCGACGGCTCTGGACGAATTCCCCGTCGTCACACGTTGAGGCACGCAGGTGCCGGTCGAACCACTCTTCGCATCTGTCAAAGACCTTCAGGTCTATCTCCTGGCAGGCGCTTTCGCGCTCGCACGCGTGGGTGGTTTCATGCTTCTGATGCCGCTGTTTTCGCGTGTGCCGCTATCAGGGCTTCTGCGCAATGGCGTGGCATTGGCGCTGGCAGTTCCAATCTTTCCAATGGTCGTGAGCAAGCTGACGAACAGCGACATCACGACCACGATGATCGCAGCCTACATTCTCAAGGAGGTTGTGGTCGGTGTAACGCTCGGGCTGTGTATGGGGATACCGTTCTGGGCAGCAGAGGCTGCCGGTGACATCCTCGACCTGCAGCGGGGCTCCACGATGGGGACGCTGATCGACCCTATGATGACGCACGAGACGAGTGCTACCGGCACCTTGCTCGCGGTCATCATGGTCACAATCTACCTGGCTGCCGGCGGCCTGCAGCTTTCCCTGACCAGTCTCTACGAGAGCTACGGCCTGTGGCCGATCGACAGTCTTCTGCCTGTATTCAGCAAGGATGCTGCGGGAATATTCCTGCGTCTGCTGAATCGCATCATGGCGATGGCGCTGACCCTCGTTTTCCCACTCATCATCAGCATGCTCCTGTCCGACATTGTGCTGGCTTTCCTGGCGCGGGCCTCTCCGCACCTGAATGTTTTTGCACTGTCGCTGGTCGTGAAGACGCTGGTGTTCAGTCTCGTCTTTGTACTCTATGCGGCTTTCCTGCTCTTCTACATGAACCGCGATCTTGGTTTCCTGCATGAGGCAAGCCGACAGATAGAAGCGATCGGCTGCCGCGAGTGTCAATGAGAATAAATATGAGCAAAAGCTAATAAAAAGCGCCATCCTTCGCCGGCCAATAAATACGATTTATCAATGAGGAAAGATTCTGATGATTTGACAAGCGGCAGACCCGCCGATGATCTTACGCGCTCTCGACGTGTCGTTGAAACGCGCATCCGTTGGAAGCCATGGCTCGCCCGATCACTTTACCGATCTACGAGGATTTGCGAATGGTCGATGCGGGCAGATTGCGCAGACTCGTCAGGATGGGTGCCTATGAAGGGCATACAGGAGGGCTTGCGCGCGGCAAGCTCCAGGCCAACGTCGTGATTGTACCGCGCAGCTTTGCCGCCGATTTCTATCAGTTTTGTGTCCGCAATCCGAAACCCTGCCCTTTGGTCGGTGTGAGCCGTGCGGGCAGCCCATTTCTGCCTGCGCTGGGCGACATCGATATCCGGACCGATGCACCACAGTACAGCATCTATCACTTCGGCGAGATGATCCGCCAGACCACAGACATCATCGACCTGTGGCGAGATGACTTTGCGGCCTTCGCGCTCGGCAGTTCGCTCACCGTCGAGGCCGCGCTTGACGAACGAGGCGTGAAACTCCGGCGTATCGGCCGTGGAAAAACCGCCCCCAAGTTCCGCACCAAGATCGAGACGTCCCAAGTCGGACCGTTCGGTGGCGAAATGGTCGTCTCCATGCGTCCGATACGGCATAGCGAAATCGACAAGGTTCGCGTGCTCACCGCGCGCTTTCCGCATGCGCACGGGTCTCCCATCCATGTCGGAGAGCCCACGACGGTCGGCATCCGAAATTTGATGGCTCCCGACTGGGGTGATGCCGTCGAAGTCTTGGACGGGGAGATCCCTGTATTCTGGGCGAGCAGCCTGACCGCCCAAGACGCTCTTGCTCGTGCCGAACTCGCGATCTCCATCACAGCCTCGCCGGGCCATATGCTGATCACCGACGTGGATGCACGAGCGCTGTCTTGGCCTAATTTCGAACTTGGCGCGAGCTTGCAATGATCGTGCTCAAGTCGGAGCTTGCCTGATCCAACGGCTCCGAATCACTTCGACTGCAGGGCGGACGCAAGGATAGGCACCCTTTGCCGCCGTTCGGTTTTCTGAGAGCGTGACTCGGGTACGCGCAATCCGGGAGCCGATATTCCATGCCGACAAGAACCGATGCCAGTGAAGCGCGCCGATGGTTTGCCGAAGACCTGCGTGTCGCGTCACCGGTCTTACACAACCCTGCGGTCATCGAGGCCTTCGCAAAGGTTCCGCGCGAACACTACCTTGGCAACGGGCCATGGCGCATCCATTCGAGATTACATCATTGCGTCCGAAATTTCCCCGATCCGGGCGCGCGGATCGCAACCGCGGTCCTGGCCGGCTGCAGCGCAGGCTTTCTCTTGGCTTCGAGAATGCTTGGCTGATGACCGACACATGCTGGATTCGAAAGCCTGGCGATCGATATCAATCTCGCGTGTCGCCGTCGTAGGGTGTGGCACGCATTGAAGGGCGTTCCACGAAGGATCTATACCATTGTGCCAGTCGTGGCCTTCCCTGCAGGAAGTCGGGCACTCCGCGGAATTCCAGCCAGCTTAGACAAGTGGCTAGCGCGATGTGGCCGGGGAGATAGTGATGCAGCACCTCGCCAAGGTTTCGCTTGTCGAACGTCTGGCCACAAACGGGCAGAACTCGAAAAACCCTGCTTCGTCGTTGGCCGGCGACCCGTGGCGCTTGGCCCCGGTGCCGGGTGCGGGGTTGTTGGATCGATCTCGTCTCACGTTGGTCGCCACCGCGCGTAACTTTGATGGGGACGGGCCGACAGCCGATCGGGGTGACCAGTGGGCCGCCGGACCTAACCGGCTGCCAATGGCGCTGCCGGCTACGAGCGAATTATAGCCCGTTTCATGCGTCATTAGTAATTCAATAAAATGATAGTGTTCCGTTCCTCTAGCTCGTCTAGCCGCCAGACCGGGCGCGTTCATTGCCCCTATGATGCGGACTCTGGTGGACAATCTGCCCTAAGGGGGGACGGATGGACACTCGAGGTCAAGTTCGACTTCGTGATCGATGACGCCGATATTCGCATTCTCACTCGCCGCGTTGTCGATTGGACGACGAAGTAGCGACACCTTTCGGGGCCGCCAAGAGACTCAACGTGCAAAGCGCTATCATCGATGGCGAGATCATCGTGCTCAACCAGGCTGGCGCTTATGACGCCTAACTACTGATATCGCTAAAAGAAAACTTGGTAGAGGGAAGGCGCTACCACCTTTCGCCACACTCATCGAACTGCCAATTCAAGCTTCGTTGCTGCGGCCGAGTAAAGTGAGCCCATCAACCTACGAATCTAGTGTCAGGAGTTCTAAAGTAAGGTAGACGACGTCCGAACACGCCTCCGAGTCCGGATGATCGTACCGCCGGCGTCCTTGAAGATGGCTTTATAGACGACCGCATCATCTAGATATAGATGTCAGGGAAGCGTCCCGCTGCGTGTGCCGTTGGGCGACGGGTGTAGCCGAGCTCGAGCTTGCGTTTGTGGCCTTCGTGCGCCAGCCGAGGCCTACATCCTTCACACTCGAGGGCGATTATAGCGATGATTCTGTACCTCGCATCCGTCGCGACCTCGCCCGACTGAAAATACTCATTAGGAGGTCAATGTTGTCGGGCGACCCGTCCTAAATTAGAAGATCTGGTAGCAGGAGCGCGCTGCCGCCTTTGCCATACTCACCGGAGTACCAGTTCCGGCTTCGCTGCTGCGGCTGAACGAACGGAGCCTATTCCGGACCTTCGCGCGCCGATTTTTTACTAGCTTCCCGCCAACGACAACCCACTGGCGCGCTCGCATAGCAGGGCGAGCAATTCGCTGCGCCGCGTTTCCGGCGTGTCGACGGGCAACACGAAACAAAGCGTCTTGTTGATGGCCCCGTTGCCGTCGCGGATGGGCGCGGCCATGCACCAGGTGAAGCGGTCGGCCAGTGCGGCGGTCTCGCTGAAACCTTGCTGGCGCGCCAGAGCGACATCGCCGAAGAACTCGGCTGGCGCAATGACGCGGCCGTCGGGAAGCGTGTAGTCGCCAGGCGGAATGAAGTCCCGTATTTCGTGCTCGCTCATATGGCCGAGCAGCAGCCTTCCGGACGCCGTCCACGGTATCGGCACCTCGACTCCGACATCGCTTGAAATCCGGAACGGGCCAGGCGAGTCCCGGCAATCAAGGACGACATATTTGGTCCCGCGCAGGCCGCACAGTTGGACGGTCTCGCCCGTCTCCGCGCCTAGTCTGTCCAGGGTTTCGATGATGCGCCGGTAATGGGCATTATGATGTGAGTAGGCCCAGCCGAACAGATGCATCGCCTTTCCGAAATAGACATAGCCTTCCGTTCCGACGTTCTCGAGCATTTCGGCTTCCAGCAGGCTGTTGACGATTTCATAAGTGGTTGAACGCGGCGCGCCGATCATCTTGGCGATGTCGCCGACGCGCATCGGCGCGCGGTGCCGCAGAAGGGCCTCGAGTAGCATGATGACGCGGTCGATCCCGCGACGCCGTTCGCCATTGCGCGGCTCGGCGCCGGCTTCCGTTTCAATTAGACCAGTGACGCCATCGCTCATGTAGGCCGCACCCGCGCAAAAATCATTTCGGCCCTCGTCTCAAGACGCTTGAAAGATGTCAAGGCTCAGTCTAGCATCCATTTGTCCGATATACAGGCCTAACGTCTGAAATATCGGACAATAACGAGCCGGGCGCAGAAAGTCCTGACGAGAAAACAGGCGGTTTCCGAGATGCGGCAACCGGCGGGTTTTCTCGTCCCGACCCCGCACGCCCAGGCCATAACCTCAGAAGGGAACAATCATGACGAAATCATCGTTTTTCGCATCCGCCAGTGCCCTTTGCCTCGGCCTTCTCCTCAGCCTCGGCGCCGGTTCGCAAGCCAACGCCGCCGCTAAATGCATCAAGGGCGATCGCAAAGCACCATATACGATCGGCTGGGCCAATATCTATTCAGTGCCGACCTGGATGAAGCAGACACAGGGCACGATAGAAGCCGAAGTCGAGACTTTGAAAAAGCAAGGCTTGGTGGACAAGCTCGTCGTGACCGATGCCCAGGGCGACGCCAACGTCCAGATTCAGCAGATCCAGTCGATGATCGATTCCGATGTCGATGCCATCATCTTGATCGCTGGTTCGTCGACCGCGCCGGCGCGTGTGCTGGCGGACGCCTGCGCCAAGGGCATCGCCATCATCAACTTCGACAGCCTCGTCGATACCGACCAGGTGACCGCCAAGGTCAACACCGATTCCTCACAGTGGGGCGACCAGGCGGCCAAGTTCCTGATCGACGCCATCGGTGGCAAGGGCAAGATCCTCATCCTCAATGGCCCAGCCGGCGTTTCGGTCAGCGACGACCGGCGCAAAGGCGCCGATGCCGAGCTTAAGGCCCATCCCGATGTGAAGGTGCTTGCCGAGACGAACACGCCTTACAATGTCGCGCCCGCCCAAGAGGCCGTGACCAGCCTACTTTTCGCCAACCCCGAAATCGACGGCATCCTGTCGCTGGGCGGCGCGTTGTCGGCGGGCGCCGTGCTCGCGCTCGACAAGCAGGGCCGCGACCAGGTGCCGATCACCGGCGAGAATGCGCGCCAGTTTCTCGAACTGTGGAAGGAAAAGGGCCTGAAGAGCTGGGCGACGATGCAGCCGAACTGGCTCGGCGCCTTCGCCACCTACACCGCCGTCCAGGCACTGGAGGGCGAGGATGTGCCGGCTTTCGTCAAGATCCCGTTGCCGGTGATCGACAATTCCAACATCGACGAATACCTCGCCCGGGCGAAGGATTTCCCGGCTGACGGTTATATCTATTCGCCGTACGATGAGAATCTATTTAAGAAGCTGCTGGCCCAGAAATAAGCCTGAAGGGTTGTAGCATTGACAACCACGGCTCCGCTTCTCGCCGCGCGGGGGGTGTCGAAGTCCTTCTTCGGCAACCCCGTTCTGCGCAACGTTTCCATCGCTCTCCAGCCGGGCCGCGTGCATGCGCTGCTGGGCGAGAACGGCGCAGGTAAGTCGACACTGATCAACCTTTTGTCCGGCGCCTTGCGCCCGGACGGCGGGGCGATCGAGGTCGATGGGCGCCCGGTCTCGCGCATGACCCCCGCTAATGCGCGACAGGCCGGGATCGCTGTTGTCCAGCAGGAACTGAGCCTGACGGCCAGCTTGTCCATTGCCGAAAACATCGGGCTCGGTGCCTATCCCAAACGGTTCGGCTTGATCGACTACAACGAGCTTGCCGTCCGGGCCAAAGCCGCATGCGATCTTGTCGGGCTTTACGAACCGCTGTCTACGCCGGTGGGGCACCTGTCCCTCGGCCGCCGGCAGATGGTGGAGATCGCCAAGGCGCTTTACCGCCGGCCGCGCGTGCTCATTCTCGACGAACCCACCTCATCGCTATCGGCAACTGAGACAAAAATCCTCACCGACCTGCTGGAGAGGCTTCGGGGCGAGGGCATCGCTATTCTCTACATCTCACACCGACTGAACGAGGTGATGACGCTGTGCGAGCATGTCACCGTGCTGAAGGACGGGACCTGCACGGCGGACTGCTCGCTGGAAGGAACCGATGCCGCCGGACTGGTACGGCTGATGGTCGGCCGCGACCCCGGCGATCTCTTTCCACGATGGCGGCCTTCGCCATCGCCGGCCGACGCCATCTCGGTTCGTAAATTTTCGGCCGGCCTGATGCGCGACGTCGATCTCGACATCAGGACGGGCGAGGTGCTTGGCATTGGCGGCCTGGTCGGGCAGGGGCAGGAAGATCTGCTGCTTGGCCTCTACGGCGCAATCCCCGCCAGGACGGTATCCGCGACGGTGAACGGTGTTTCGGGTTTGCCTGGCGGCGTGCCGAACGCCAATGCGCTCGGCCTCGCTTATGTCCCGGCTGACCGCAAACGCGAAGGCCTGCACCTGATCCATCCCATCATCACCAATATGATGCTGCCCGCCTTCGCAAGGCTGCCGGCGCTGAAGCTGCGCAGCCGGCGTGCCGAGCGCGATATGGCAAGGGGTCTCGCCGCCCAGCTTGCCATCAAGGGCGACCTCGACCGCCCGGCGCAGGCACTCTCAGGTGGCAACCAGCAGAAGGTCGCGCTGGCGAAATGGATGCCACACGAGCCGCTTGTGCTTCTCCTCAACGACCCGACGCGCGGCGTCGATGTCGAGACCAAGCGCGAGATCTACATGATGCTTCGCAAACTCGCCGCTGCCGGCAAGGCGATCGTGCTGCTCAGTTCCGACACACCCGAACTGGTGCACCTTTGCGACCGCGTCGGCGTGGTCCGCGAAGGCCGCATCGTGGCCATGCTCGAGCGCGAGGCACTGGGCGAGGAAGCCATCGTTTCCGCCGCAATGGGCGCCGAACAGCAGAAAGTTGCGGCATGAGCGCGGTTGCATCCTCAAGCCAAGCCGGCGCGCTCTACTGGCCGGTTCAGCTGCGCCGCAATGTCGGCGTGCGCAGCCTGTTCGCTGTGGTCCTGGCGTTCGTCATTGCCTACGGTTCCCTGTTTCCCGGCCTCTTGACAGCGTCCGGTTTCGCCAAATTCACCCAGAGCTGGTTTCCGCTGGCGCTGGTCGCCATGGCCCAGGCGATCCTCATGCTCACCGGCGGCATAAGCCTGGCCATCGGCGCCATGGTCAGCCTGGGCGCGGTGATCGCTGCGACGACGATGACTGGGCCGCTGGGCGTAGCCGGCGGTGCCGCTGCGGTGGCGCTGACCGGTCTCGGCATCGGTGCCGTGATCGGGTTCATCGTCGTGAAACTTCGGTTGCCGGCGATCGTGGTGACGCTCGCTGGCTCCTTCATTATCGGCGGCGCTGCGCTGCTCATCCTGCCGAGGCCGGGCGGCGCCATACCCGAGTGGCTGTCGGACCTGCTTGCCGGCAACACGCCGGCGGCATTCGTGCTGCTGGTACTCATCGTGCTTTTGTGGAAACTCTATCTCGCCACGCCGCTTGGTTTGAGCATCTATGCTGCAGGCGAAAATCCCGTCGGCGCCTACCGCTCCAGCGTGCCGGTCGACGGTGCCCGGATCGCCGCCTACGCGATTAGCGGCCTGCTTTGCACAGGCGCCGGCCTGTTCATCGCCGCGCAAACGGGTTCGGGCGATCCAGTCATCGGCACGGCGTTCACGCTGAATTCCATTGCCGCCGCAGTGCTCGGCGGCATCGGTTTCCTCGGCGGCCAGGGTACCATGCGCGGCGCTCTTGCGGGCAGCCTGCTGCTCAGCCTGATGATCAGTGTCATGTTCTTCCTCGGCTTCACGCCGGTCGCCCAATATGTCGCCCAGGGCCTCATCATCATCGGGGCGGTCGCCATCCCGCAATTCCGCAAGGTGCAGCAATGACAGCACGGAAAGACAGCGTGAGCGGCAGGCGCGCCCTGACGATTCTGCACAGCCGGCCCTTCCTTACGATCGCTATAGTTGCGGCGGTATGGATCGCGGCGAGCTTCGCTTCACGTGGCTTCGGCGCTTATGGGCATTTGCGCTATTTGGTTGAATTGGGCGCGGTGATCGGCCTGGTCGCGGCGGGCCAAACTTTCGTGGTGATTGCCGGCGGCATCGACCTTTCCGTCGCGGCGATCGTCACGGTTAGCGCTGTCAGCCTGCCGCTGCTTTCATGGCAGGCGGATCCGACAGGGCTCACCGCCGTTCTTGCAGTTCTCACGTTGACGAGCGCAATCGGTCTGGTGAACGGGCTGGGCGTGGCGCTGTTGCGCGTTCATCCAATGATCATGACACTGGCGATGGCGACATTCCTGCAAGGTCTGCTGATCATCATCGCCGGCGGCAGTGCCGTGACCGCCGAGAACCCGCTGGTCCGCTGGCTCGGCAATGCGCGGCCGGTCGGTATTCCGGCGGGCGTGCTTTTGTGGGTGGTCATTTCAGTGATCGTTCTGACCACGATGCATGCGACATCCCTTGGCGCCCGGATATTCGCGATGGGCGCCAATCCGCTCGCCGCGGCGCTGTCCGGGGTTCCCGTCGCCTCGACCACGCTGGCGGTCTACGGCATCAGCGGCTTCTGTGCGGGACTTGCCGGTGTGTTGGTCCTTGGCATGAACGGACAAGGCTATGTCGGTATCGGCGATCCTTATCTGCTCGCCTCGATTGCCGCCGTGGTGCTTGGCGGCACCTCGATCCTCGGCGGGCTCGGCACCTATGCCGGCACCATCCCCGGCGCCATCCTGCTGGTTACGATCACGGCGCTGATCACCGTGGTCAACGCATCGCCCGGCTGGCGCAGTATCCTGTTCGGGTCGCTGATCCTGGGGCTGCTGCTTCTCTCAGGCAGAGAGCAGGCCCGCCGATGACATATCGTCCAGCCGATAAATGCGCCGTGCATTGCCGTAGAACAGTGCCGTCTGCTCGTCCGCGGAAAGCTCTCCTGCAATGGCCTTGAAGCTGTCATACACCGCATCGAACGATGCATGCAGGCCGGCGACCGGAAAGTCGCTGCCGAACATCGCGCGCCGCGTACCGAAACAGTCGATGCAATGCATGACAACCGACCTTAGGCTGTCGAGCGTCCAATCATGATCGTAGGCGACCAGATCCGATATCTTGATGGCGACGTTCTCGCGCTCCGACAAAAGCCGCAGCCCTTCGCGCCACACCCGCATCCCGTCCGCATCGCGATCGATCGGGCTGCCGCAATGGTTGAGAACAAAGAGCTGGTCCGGAAAGGCCGCTGCGAGGCGCGCCGCGCCGGTGAGCTGGCGCGGAAACACCATCAGGTCGAAAACCAGCCGGCGGCGCCCAAGCAGGGACAGGCCGGCACGCCAGGCCGGATCGTCCATGATGCCGTCGCGGGCGGCAAAACGACGGGCGGGATTCGGATCCCAGCTCAGTATGTCGCGTACGCCGACGACACGGTCGAATGCCGCCTGCGCCTGGACCAGCGCCGGCGCTTGGCGGTTCGCCAGAGGTACGTGAACGACGTAACGGGCGGCCACGCCGCGCGACTTGTCGAGGGTTTCAAGCCACCGCGTTTCACCGACGCAGTCATGCCCGGCCCAACCGGCTTCAACATGGACGGTGGCGACGACACTGTGCTGGCCGGCGTCGCGCAAATAATCTTCAGGAAGGTAGTTTCGCCGCAAGGGGCCAAGCTCGCCCAGACCGCCGCGTTCGCCAGCCGTGGGCGTGAGCCAGGGATGGCGGCCGAGGCCGAGATCCCAAAGGTGATGGTGGGCATCGATGATCGGTCCGCAGTAACGCTTTGGCACGTATCTCTCTCATGGTGTGGCCGGCATCGGAAATCGATCCGGACTTCATCCTGCGAAAGCGAAAGGACTAGCATCGGATGACCGAAAACTCACCCGTACTGTCGCTCGCGACCCGTGAAAATTTCCTGCTCGACGATCGTATCCGCGGCGTGCCGCCTGGCACCCTCAGGCTGGACAGCAGCTTTGTCGCATCTGAGCGCTGGCATCCAGCGCATGGACGTATGTCGTTGCCGGTGTTGACCCTCGACGAGGAGGCCTTCATCGCCAATCGTGACCTGTTCCTGGGGTATGCGCGAGAACAGGGCGCCGTGATCGCCCCGCATGCCAAGACCCCGATGGCGCCTGACCTTGCCCGGTCGCTGATCGAGGCCGGAGCATGGGGCACGACCGTCGCCGACATAAGGCAGGCCACAGTGATGCTCAGAGCCGGGCTCTCTCGGCTGATCATCGCCAATGAGGTCGGCGGACCAGGTGGTGCGAACCGACTTGCTGTCCTTGTCGGCGCCTGGCCAAGCGCCGAGTTCTACGTTTTTGCCGACTCTTTCGACGCAGTGAATGCGCTTGCTGAAGCTTGGCGCGCCAATGCGACGCTGCCGCCATTGCGCGTGCTCGTCGAACTTGGTGTGGGGAGGGCAGGCGCCCGGACCACCGGCGAAGCCGAGGCGATCGCCGACGCGGTTGTAGCAGCCGGAGGGCGGCTGCTGATCGCCGGCGTCGCAGCCTACGAAGGTGCCGCGGCGCAAGCCGATCCTGGCCGCACCGATGAGGCGATATCCGCCCTGTTGGCAATGACAGCCGATATGTTCCTGCGGCTCCGCGCCCGCCTCGGCGGCGACACCGCGCTGATCGTCACCGCCGGCGGCTCGGTGTACTTCGACAAGGTGGTCGCAGCGCTTTCGCCCCTCGTCTCCAGGGACGGCAATGCCACGTTGGTGCTGCGCAGCGGCGCCATCTTCTTTCACGACCATGGCGCCTACGACAGGTCGCTCGGCGCACTCGATGCCCGCGACGGTTTTGCGATCGGCGGCGTCAGTGCTTCCGCACGAAATTCCTTCCATCCGGCTTTGCGCCTGTGGGCCGAGGTACTGTCGCGGCCGGAGCCCGGCCTTGCTATCTGCGGTATGGGCATGCGCGACGTGTCGTTCGACCAGGGCTTTCCGAAGGTCGTGACCATCTTTCGTGCCGGCAAGCAGCTGCCGAAAGCGCGTGCCGAGGTGTTCAAGCTCAACGACCAGCACGCCTTCCTGACAATTGCGTCGGGCGACGATATTGCCGTTGGTGACGTCGTTGAATTCGGCATCTCGCACCCCTGCACCTGCCTCGATCGCTATCGCGTGATCTTCGGCGCCGACGCGGCCGGGTATGTCCGCCACGCCTTTCCTACCTATTTCGGCTGACCAGATATCGCGGCCACTTCCAAAAAAAGAGAACCTCGAAAGGATCTGATATGATCAAGTACTTCCAGTCCGGCTCCCGCATGTCCCAGGCGGTCGTCTATGGCGGCCTCGTGCACATCGCAGGCCAGGTGGCAGACGACCGCAAGGCCGGCATCGAGGGTCAGACGAGCGACGTGCTCTCCAAGGTCGAGGCGCTCCTCGTCGAGGCCGGCAGCAGCAAGTCGAGGCTAGTGGCGATCAACATCTTCCTGCCGCAGATCGCCGACTTCGATGCCATGAACAGCATCTACGATGCCTGGGTGGATCCTGCGCGCCTGCCGGCGCGCGCCTGTGTCGAGGCGCGTCTCGCCGATCCCGACCTCCGCATAGAGGTCACTGCGATCGCAGCTGTCTGAGCCGCCGCCATGCACACCGGCCTCAGCCATACGCTCGACTTCGACCGGGACGGCAAGACACTCGGCCATCTCAGCATTCCGTTTTCGATCGACCGTTCGCCCTATTTCCAGGTCAAGGTCCCGATCTGCCTTGTCCGCAACGGCGAGGGCCCGTCGGTGCTTCTGATGGCCGGCAATCACGGCGACGAATATGAAGGCGAGCTGTCGCTGGCAAAGCTGGTGCGCCGGCTCGATCCCAAGCGGATCAAGGGTCGCGTCACCATCCTGCCGATGGCGAACGTGCCGGCGGTGATCGCCGCAAAGCGCTGCTCGCCACTCGACGGCGGCAATCTCAACCGCGCCTTTCCGGGCGACCCGTCAGGCACGCCAACAAGCCGGCTTGCCAATTTCCTGGAGATGGAACTGTTTCCCCGCCACGACGTCATCTTCGACATTCATTCTGGCGGCACCTCGATGGAGCATCTGCCGACCGCGCTTGTCGAGCACAATACCGATCCCGACCGGCACCGGCGCGGTGTAGAGCTAATGCGGACGCTCAGCATGCCATATGGGTTCGTGGCCGACAACGGCCAGGCCTCACCGACCTCCATGGGTGCGGCGCGCCGGGCCGGCGCCATCGGCGTCAGCGGAGAGTTCGGCGGCGGTGGCACTGTCACGGTCGATACGATGGAGATTACCGCCCGCGCACTCGACGCCCTGATGGCCGCCTTGGGAGTGGTTGAGGCGCCGGTTCTTGCACCGGCAACCGGGCCTTCGGCGCCGACGCGGCTCCTTTCGTTGTCTCGGCACAGTCAGGGCCTTTATGCCACAAGCCGTGGTTGGTTCGAGCCGGCAGTCAGGCTGGGCGACAGCGTGACTTCAGGCCAACTGGCGGGCTGGTACCACGACCTCGAACGGCTCGACCTCGCCGAGCAAGCCCTGCACTTTGTCGAAAGCGGCATTGTGCTTTCGCGGCGGCTGCACACGATGTGCGAGGCGGGAGACTGCCTCATGCAGGTCGCCGAGCCGGTCGACTGATAAGAAGCCCTCCCGACCTTACGCCCATATCGGGATCAAGACTGAGGATAACCGGATGCAACTGTCCATGTGGACCTATCCTTGGGATGTCCAGGATCTGGGCTTGGAGACGGTCGAGCGCGATCTTGTCGAGCGTGCCGGGCTCAACATGATCAGTCTGGCGACTTCCTATCACGCTGGCCGGTTCCTGCAGCCGCGCAGCCCGCGCCGGAAAGCCTATTTTCCGGAAGACGGAACCATCTATTTTAAGCCAGATGCGGCACACTGGGCCGACCTTGCCATCCAGCCCAAGGTGGCGGACGTGATCATGGAAGGCGGCGATGTGCTTGGCGACCTTGTCCGCCGGCGCGAGGTGGGCGGGCTCGGCGTTTCGTGCTGGACGGTCTGCTTGCACAACACCCGGCTCGGCATGCTTCATCCGCAGGCCGTAACCCGCAACGCCTTCGGCGATGCCAACTACTACAATCTCTGCCCATCACATCCGGAAGCGCGCGCTTATGTCCGCGCGCTGATCGCCGATATCTCGCACAGCTACAGGCCGGACCGGATCGAGCTTGAAAGCCCGTCCTTCATGGGCTTCGCCCACGAATACCATCATGAGAAAGATGGTGTCGGGCTGACGCCGGAAGACGATTTTCTGTTCTCGATCTGTTTCTGTCCGTCCTGCCTTGCGCGCGCGGCCGAGGCCGGCGTTGACGGCGAAGTAGCGCGCAAGCTCGTCGGGCAATGGATCGTCGAGACCTGCGAGCGCGCCGTGCCCGAACGACGCTTTCCAGACTTTCCGAGGAGCGGCCCCGACACTTTTTTGCCATGGCCGGAACTCCATGGCTACCTGCTGTGGCGGTTCGAACCGGTGACCAGCCTGGTCGCCGAACTGCGCGATGTGGCCAATCCGGCGACCCGCGTTGTAATCATCGATTTGAAAGACGGTTGGCTTGGCGGCTGCGATCTCGCGGCGCTCGGCAAGGTCTGTGACGGGGCGATCCTGTGTGCCTACGACATGCAGCCCGGCGATGTCGCCAGCCTGATGGCGGCCGGACGCGCAGCCCTTGGCGTGGAAAAGTTCCTCGGCGCCGGCTACCGGCTGTTCTATCCGGAAATGGCAAGCCCCGACATCCTCACCGCCAAGGTGAAAGCTGCGACGGCGCCGGATGTCGACGGCATCAATTTTTACAATTATGGCCTTGTCCCTGCCGCACGACTCGATTGGGTGAGTGCCGCAACATCCGTTTGAAAAACCGATCCGTTGCCGCAGTCTGCTAGGACTGACCTCACTTTGCCTTGGAGCTTTATGAGCATGCCGACTATTCGCTTCGGTCACATTGGCCGGCGGCGGCCGGACAAGCTGAAAGCATGGCCATGACGGTCCATGCGGATCGAAGATCATACGCCCGACCATATTTGCTGCTTATACGCTTCCGAGTATACAGAGTTTGATACGGAAAAGCGTATATTGAAATTTATCTGCGCGAGCGTATAATTCCATGGCCAGAGAGGTACGCTGTGGACCAAATCGCCCGAACACCCAAGCAAATTGGAGATGCCGTCCGCCGGCAGCGTCGCAAGCTCCGCCTGAACCAGACCAATGTCGGGGACCAAACGATGCTGCGTCAGGCGACCATCTCGGCCGTCGAGAGTGGCGCGCCTGGGACCCAGCTCGGAACGCTTTGCGACATTCTCGCAGCGCTCGACCTCGAATTCGTCGTCCGCCCTCGGACCAAGGCAAAGCCGGCCGAGATCGAGGACATCTTCTGATGGCTCGTCCGCGGCGGCACATCCCGCTAAATATCTTCTTGAACAGCCGTCTCGTCGGGCGGCTGAATAGACAATCCAGCGGCGCGATCGATTTTCAGTACGATCCGTCTTGGCTTGCTTGGGAGCACGCGCTGCCCGTCTCGCTATCACTGCCTCTGCGTGAAGATCGTTATATCGGTGCGCCCGTCATCGCCGTCTTCGACAATCTCCTGCCCGACAACGTCCCCATTCGCCGCCGTATGGCGGAGCGTGTTCATGCTCAAGGAATAGACGCCTACGACCTGCTTGCCGCTGTCGGACGCGATTGTGTCGGCGCATTGCAATTCCTGCCGGATGGTGTCGAGCCAGGCCCCGCCGGTATTGTCAACGGCAAACCCGTTGACGATACCGAGATTGCTCATCTTCTCCGCGATCTGGCATCGGCTCCCCTTGGGCTTGGCGAGGACGAGGACTTCCGGATCTCGATCGCTGGCGCTCAGGAAAAGACTGCGCTCTTGTTCTGGAAAGGACGTTGGTACAAGCCGCTGGCGACGACTGCCACGACGCACATCCTCAAACCACAGATTGGACGGTTGCCAAATGGCATCGACCTTTCCTTCAGTGTCGAGAACGAATTTTTCTGCCTCAAGCTGACAAGCGCCCTAGGACTCCCGAGCGCCGTCGTCGCAATCGAGGAGTTCGAAGGCAATCGCGTGCTCGCGGTCGAGCGGTTCGATCGCCGATGGACCAGTGACAATCGTCTCCTGCGTTTGCCCCAGGAAGACTGCTGCCAGGCCCTTTCTGTGCCGCCGTCACTGAAATACGAATCCGACGGCGGGCCTGGCGTTCCGGCTATCCTCAATTTGATGAAGGGAAGCGACCAACCGGAGGTAGACCAAACTGCGGTTTTAAAAGCCGTGGTTGCCTTTTGGCTTCTCGGCGCCACAGATGGGCACGCCAAGAATTTTAGCGTCTTTCTTTCTCCCGGCGGCCGGTTCCGCATAACGCCGCTCTATGATGTGATTTCAGCGCAGCCCAGCCTTGATGCGGGACAGATCAAGCGCAACAAAATGAAACTGGCGATGGCTATTGGTGACACACGCCACTACCTCGTCGACAGCGTCATGCCACGCCATTTTATCCAGACCGCCGCCAAAGCAGGGATCGGTCCGAAACCCGTCAAGGCGATCTTTGATGAGCTGCGCCAACAGGCGCTAGCGGCGGTCGAACTGGTTTCTGCATCGCTCCCAAAGGATTTTCCTGCGGAAGTCGCTGATGCCATCGGCAATGGGGTCAGGGCTCGTGTACGCAGACTGGAAGAGGCGTGATGCTGAAAATCGAGACGCAACCAGACTGATGTCGCCATTGCGACAACGTTCAAATGGTCTTCTTCAGCAGCAGCAGCATCCCGGCGGCCACGGCCGCCGCTGCGTCGTCCAGCATGATGCCGAACCCACCCCTTACCTTCTCATGCGCGATAGGATGGGCCAAGGTTTGACCACGTCAAAAAAACCGGAAAGCAAGGAATCTGCCGATTACCAGAGCGGCTCGAGCGGCAGCATGGAAAGTGTGACGCGGCGGTACCCGATCC
Organism: Mesorhizobium sp. M0019; assembly: GCF_040323975.1. Taxonomy (NCBI): domain Bacteria; kingdom Pseudomonadati; phylum Pseudomonadota; class Alphaproteobacteria; order Hyphomicrobiales; family Phyllobacteriaceae; genus Mesorhizobium; species Mesorhizobium sp. M0019. The sequence goes on from NZ_JAMYVK010000012.1 coordinate 86,735, forward strand.
TAGCCAGTGGCTTTCCGGGATACGATCAACTCACGGATTTGCCAGCCTGTAACTTTCTGACCAGGCCGACCAGCTGATCCAGATCCGCGCGTGTAAGCGCAAGCATCTCGGCAGGGGGCTTGTGATATTCCCTTGTCAATTCCTCAATGGTTGCAGCCCCCTTGGCCGTAAGCTTGACAAGTTTGACACGGCGATCGCTTGGCGACGGAACACGTGCGGCGAGCCCCGCCTGCTCCAACCGATCGGTCAGCCAGGTTGCCGTCGAAGGGTCGCAGTGCCATTGAGCGGCCAATGCGCCGATCGGCTTGCCCGCACAGCGCGCCAATTCCGCCGAGGCCGCGCGTTTCTTGTGGGGGATGCCGCACATGTGATGCCCCCAACAGGCGCTTTCGGTGGCAATTCAGGTATCCACGACGCCCATAACCTTGCCTGGAAGCTTGCGATGGTAGCACGCGGGCATGCCGATCCCTCGTTGCTGGATAGCTATGACATGGAGCGCGGGCCGGTCATCGAGGCTACGTTGGCGCAAGCGCTCGCCCGCCTACAGAAATGGTTCGACGATCCGTCGAAGCGGTTGCCTCCTCCTGTTGCGATCGTCGAGGATTACGACGTGGTATTTGGCCAACGCTACACTGCAGGCATCGTGGCTCGGGAATCCACACCGGACGATCACCCGTTCCAAAAATCCGCCGAGCTGTCGGGTCGCCCTGGCACGCGTTTACCGCATTTCGCGGTCGGGCGCGCCGGCCAGCGGATTTCGAGTCTCGATTTGTGCGATCGCGATCTTCTTCTCCTCTGCGCCGACGAAGCATGGTGTCAGGCCGCTGACGCCGTAAGCCAACGCCTCCGTATGCCGCTGACCTGCCACGCCTTGGGTGCCAATGGGGATCTGATTGACTTGGACCATCGGTGGCCTTCCGCGCTCGGGGTTGAAAGCGGCGGTGCTGTCTTGGTCAGGCCGGACGGCTTTGTCGCGTGGCGGTCATCGCACGGTGTGCCTGATCGCGTACAGGTGCTGATCGAAACACTTGACGGGTTTGGTTTCCGTACGCAAGCACACGAACACCATCGGTGAGCGGTGCGGATGCCTCCTGCGTTCTGGCACGCCGATGTCGTCGCCGGGAATGCGGGCGATGCCAGGGCGCAGACGGCCAGCGCACGAAGCCCGGCCGCTACGACTTCCTTGCCGATCCCATCGCCTGGAATGGCCGCGATCCTGTGGCTTCGCATCGGTCCGGTCTCCCCTTGTGGCGCTAAACTCCGATGGACCACCGTGGCCTTGGCAGACCGAATGTCGCCGTTACCGCAAATGGTCAATCAAACCGTTCAGCAGGAGCAGCAACGCCCCAGCGACGACAGCCGCGGCCGCGTCGTCCAGCATAATGCCGGCCCCACCCCTTACCTTGTCATGCATGATACGGATGGGCCAAGGCTTGACGACGTCGAAAAACCGGAAAGCAAGGAAGCCTGCTGCCCACCAGAGTGGGTCGATCGGAAGCATGGAAAGTGTCGCGGCGGCGCCGAAGGTCTCATCGATGACGACGATCTGCGGATCCTCCGTCCCGGTACGGGAGATAACATGCGATGACGCCCATACGCCAACGGCGAATAGGGCCGCATAGGCAAGCACGGTCAGCCAAGGCGATGCAGGTATCAGAGCTGCGGCAACAGCCACTCCAACCATTGCGCCGGCCGTGCCCGGCCATATTGGAGATAATCCCGCGCCGACAGAGGTCGCGAGCAGGTAGGCAAACTTGGGTGGAAATTCATGCATCGATTCTCGGCCGGCTTCCCACGGATCGCAAGCGATCATAATCACATCGTTCGGGTGCTGCCGCCAGACTGCCGTTCGATTCACACAACCGTCACAAGGGCATCGCCCAAACCGTGAAAATGCTGTCGGGCAGCTGTCGCTGCGACCGGAAGTTCTGTTTCGCCGTCAGCTTGGCGAGCACCTTAATTCGCCGGCCGCATTCGCCAAACGAGATCGTTTTTGCGGCAAATTGAGAACGTTGCTGAGCCCGGTCTCGGCCCGCATTGGCCAACCGAAACGGTGGCGACGGTGGAACAAACCCGCAAATTGCTGGTAAAGCTCCGTCAACCGACATCATCAGAGGAGCCGCCATGATCGCCGGTCTCATGAAAAGTCGCATCGACCCACTATGGGAGCAGGCCGCCTCTCCGCTGATCGGGATCGGCATGACGCCGAACCAGGTTACGGCCAGCGGGCTGGTGCTCGTCGCTTTGTCCTCGGCGGCCTACGTCTATCACCATTCAAGCCTTGCCTTTGGCCTTTGCCTGGCGTTTGCCTTCAGCTTCGATGCGCTGGACGGTGCGGTCGCCCGCCGGACAAATATGAGCACCAAGGCCGGTGGCTATTTCGACGCCGTCGTCGACCGTTATCAAGAATTGGCCGTCTTTGCGGCTATCGGCTGGGTCGCCGATCTGTGGGCGATCGCAATGTTCGCATTTGCGGGCGGGATCCTGACCAGTTACGCCAAGGCGCGGACGGCGCTGGAAATCCCTGTGGAAAACTATGGTTGGCCGGATTTCTTCGAGCGGATGGAACGTCTGGTTTTCATTTGTGTGCTGCTCGCCACGGACGGAGTCGCGACGGCCATGGGCGCGGCTTCGCCCTGGATTCTGGCCGGTGGGTTCGCGCTGTACGCAGTGCTGGCCAACGCCACAGCGCTGCAACGGATCAGTCGCGCATTTGCGATGCTGGAGCGAGCCGACGGGAAGCAGCCGTGAGACGGCAAGAACGCTTGCATTCAGCCTCATGTGAGGCTATATACTGCTTCATATGAATGGGAAGCAGAGATGTTAGCATTTGGAAATATAGCCGACGTGCTGGGGCTGTCGCCCAAGGAAACGGCTGCACGGTCGCCATTCGGGCTGATGGCTCGAATTGAAGGCGGATTGCCCATCGGCGCGCTCGAACGCGTCTCACAATTGCTGGCACCGGCCGATGCCCAATTCAAATACCGCCTCGTTCCAAAGGCAACCTATGAACGTCGCAAGAGGGGCGCTCTTCGACTGTCTTCGGAGGAGGGCATGCGGGTGGCACGGGTGGCTCGTGCATGGGACTTGGCCCTCGACGTCTGGAAGATCGAAGATGAGGCTCGTGACTTTCTATTTCGACCTCATCCCATGCTGGAAGACCGACGCCCGATCGAAATGGTCATCCAAAACGAGATCGGCGCCGAGCTGGTGATCGATATCCTTGCAGGCCTGAAATACGGCACTGCCGCTTGACGGCGCAGATACTCGATCGGACGCTGCCGTGCTTCAGGATCGGCGATCCTGCCGGCATCTATCCGATCTTTGACGCGACGGGCTCGACGATCGCGCCCGGCCGCTGGAACACGCCTGGCAGCCCAGTGATTTACACCAGCGAGCACTATTCGACAGCGTTGCTGGAAAAGCTGGTGCACGGCAGCGGCAGACTGCCGCCCAACCAGCACTACGTCCAGATCATGGTTCCGCGCGGGCTAAGCTACGAGATATTTTCGCAGCCGTCGCTGCCGGGGTGGGATATGATGCCGGCAAAGGTGAGCAAGGAATTCGGCGAGACGTGGTATGTCAAGCGCCGCAGCGCGATCTTGATCGTGCCAAGCGTCGTGGCTCGCCTCGACAACAACGTGTTGATCAATCCGACCCATCCGGAGTTTGCCTTGATCACAGCCAGCCTGCATCAACCCGTATATTGGGACAGTCGCCTGTTCGGCTCCTGAGCAGGTCAGGAGGGGCAGGTTCCTGCCTGCGGCGTCGATTGTTCAAACTCGTCAGTGCCAGCCCAAGCCAGGGGCGACATGGGTCAGGATCGCCTCGATGACATGGGCATTGTAGTCGACGCCGAGCTGGTTGGGGACGGTAAGCAGCAGCGTATCGGCCTCCGCGATGGCTTCGTCGCCCTTTAACTGCTCGATGAGGATGTCCGGCTCGGCGGCATAGGAGCGGCCGAACACCGCGCGTCTGTCTGCCTCGATGTTACCGAAATGATCTCCGCTCTGGTTGCCGCCGAAATAGGCCCGGTCGCGATCGTCGACCAGCGCAAAAACGCTCCGGCTCACCGACACCCGCGGCTCGCGCGTGTGTCCGGCCGTCTTCCAGGCCTCACGAAAAGCCCGGATCTGTTCGGCCTGCTGGATGTGAAACGGCTTTCCGCCTTCATCGAATTTGAGCGTGGAGCTTTGCAGGTTCATCCCCAGTTTCGCCGCCCATTCGGCGGTGGCGTTTGTGGCGGCGCCCCACCAGATGCGCTCGCGCAGGCCCTCCGAGTGCGGCTCGACGCGAAGCAGGCCGGGCGGGTTGGGAAACATCGGCCGCGGGTTGGGCTGCGCAAAGCCTTTGCCCAGCAACACTTCGAGCAGCACTCCGGTGTGTCTGCGTGCCATGTCGGCATCGCTCTCGCCCTCTTGCGGGGCGTAGCCGAAGTAGCGCCATCCCTCGATCACCTGCTCCGGCGAGCCGCGGCTGATGCCCAGCTGCAGACGCCCTCCGGCGATTAGGTCGGCGGCGCCGGCGTTCTCGGCCATGTAGAGCGGGTTCTCATAGCGCATGTCGATCACCGCCGTGCCGATCTCGATTCGGCTGGTCTTCGCCCCAACCGCTGCCAGCAGCGGGAAGGGCGAGGCGAGCTGGCGCGCGAAGTGATGCACGCGGAAATACGCGCCGTCCGCACCCAGCTCCTCGGCCGCGACGGCCAGGTCGACGGACTGCAAAAGCGCGTCGGATGCCGTCCGCGTCTGCGATTGCGGCGAGGGCGTCCAATGCCCGAACGAGAGGAAACCAATCTTCTTCATGAGAACCAGCCTAAAGGGGAGCCAGGTGCAGACTATGCTGCGGCGCGCAGCAAAGCATCGCAAAATCGGTGCCGATGATCGCCTGCCTTGACGCGCAAAGCTTGAATCGGCGGTTGTTGATCAACGATGCCGACCGTGCCGAGCTGCCGTCGGACGCGAGTCTAGGAAGGTGCCGCGAACGCGAGCAATATCGCGATGAGGATCAACAGCGGTCCCATCCATTTGAAGCGAGTCCCAAAGTTGGTCCACCATGCTTGCTGCTGGCCGGGGCGAGCTTGGAACGGGTCCGCGAGAAATCCGAAGCCGACGCCAGCCATCCACAACCCGGCGCAGAACATGATGAACTCGTCGATGTATTCCGCGACCATGCTTCGAAGCTTTCGAATTTATGCCGCCGCTACATGCGCCGAATTCGAGCCGATATAGTTACGGATCGTTTCGATGATCCGGTCCTGGTCAGCCTCGCTCAGATAGGGATGCATCGGCAGGCACAGGATGCGCTTCGGCAGCTCTTCCGAAACGGCAAGGCCGGTCGGCGTGCGCGGATAATCGCGATAGGCAATCTGGCTGTGCAGCGGTTTCACATAGTAGATGACCGACGGAATGCCCTTTTCACCGAGATGTGCCTTGAGCCCGTCGCGTTTCGGCGTTTCGATGGCGTATTGCGCCCAGGCCGAGCGGCCGCCGCCCAGATTGCGCGCGGCCTTGACGATATCGCCGAGACCTTCGGCATAGCGATTGGCGACCGCTTGCCGCGCCACCATCTCGTCCTCGAGGATGGCCAGCTTCTCTATCAGGATCGCCGCCTGAAGGGTGTCGAGCCGTGAATTGATGCCGACGCGGACATTGTCGTATTGCGTTTCGCCCTTTCCGTGAAAGGCGAACGAGCGCAGCTGTTCGGCCAGCGCATCGTCATTGGTGAACATCGCACCGCCGTCGCCATAGCAGCCGAGCGGCTTTGCCGGATAGAAGCTGGTCGAGCCGACGGTGCCGAACGAGCCGCACATCTTGCCGTGAGCCGAGCCGCCGGTCGCCTGCGCCGCATCCTCGATGACCATCAGGCCTTCCCGATCGGCGATGGCCATGATCGCCTCGTAATCGGCGGCGAGGCCGAACAGGTCGACGGGAATGATCGCCTTCGGCCTCAGCCGGCCCTCCGCCTTGATCATGGCGATTGCCGCCTCGAGGCTGGCGATGTCGATATTGTAGCTGTCGGCATCGACATCGACGAACACCGGTTCGGCCTTGGTCAGCGCCACCACTTCGGCCGTGGCGGCGAAGGTGAAGCTCGGCACGAACACCGCGTCGCCCGGGCTGATGCCGGCGGCAAACAGCGGCAGCAGCAGCGCATCGGTGCCGTTGGCGCAAGCGACCACATGCTTGGTGCCGATATAGGCGGCGAGCTTGTTTTCGAATTCGGTGACCTGAGGTCCGAGAATATAGCGGCCTTCGTCGACAACCCGGTCGATTGCCGCTTTCAGCCTGTCGCGGATGCGTTCGCGCTGCGCGCCAAGATCGATGAACTGCATGTCGGCCTCAAACGGTTTTAGCCAGATAACCGGCCGCTGGTAGCAGACTTGGCACGGCCGAGAAAGCCGCAGGGCAAAACCCTGAATTGCTCAAGTGTCGCAGCCTGTTACCTCTGGTTTCCGATCTGCCCTCTTAAACGCGAGGAAATCCGGGCTTCGGCATGCTTGATGTGGCCTTTGCATCCCGCCCCACTGGCTGGGCGAAACATAAAGTGATCGCCGGCAAGCGGTCCGCGAGGCTGTTGCCAGCCGGTCAGGCGATTTCATGCCGCCATGGCGGGTTGGCGCCGGCCCGCGATACCGTCACCGCCGCGGCTTTGGCGCCGAGCGTCAGCGCCTTGTGGATGGCTTCTTCCGGCAAGCTGGCGATTGCCGTCTTCGACAGCAGGCCCTGCTCGTGCAAGGAGGCGAGGATGCCGGCATTGAACGTGTCGCCGGCGCCGACCGTATCGACCACCTCGACCTTATCCGGCACGACGGTGACCCGGTGCTGGCTGCTGTAACCGACCGCGCCCTCGCTGCCGTGGGTGACGACGATCAGCTTCGGGCCGCGATCCAGCCAGTTGCGGACGACGTCCTCATGCGAGCCGGCTTCGCCGAACCAGTTCAGATCCTCGTCCGACAATTTGACGATGTCGGCCATCGCCATCATGCCGCGGATGCGCCTGAGGTGCTTGGCTTTGTCGGGAATGAAGTTTGGCCGGATGTTGGGGTCGAGCATCATCACGCGGCGCTCATGCTCGCGCCGCATGAACTCCTCATAGGCCGATCCGGCCGGCTCCGAGATCAGGCTGATGGCGCCGAACAGCATGGCCTCGATCTCGCTGCCGAGTTCCGGCAGGTCCTCGATGGTCAGCATGCGTCCGGCGGTGTTCTCGTCATAGAATGTATAGGTCGCTTGGCCGTTGGTGAGCCGCACGAAGGCGAGCGTGGTCGGGCGCGGCGAGGTATGCGCATAGGTGGAACTGACCTTGCTGGCCCCCAGCGCCTCCCTGAACTGCCCGCCGAACAGATCCGAGGACAGGCCGGAGAAAAAGGCAGCGGGCGCGCCGAGCCGGCCAAGCGCAATTGCCGAGTTGAAGACGGCACCGCCGACATAGGGCGCAAAGGCCGGTTCGCCCTCCGTCGTGGTGCGCGGCAGCATATCGATCAGGGCTTCGCCACAGCAGAGGATCATGAAATCTTGCTTTCCGGCGGATAGATCACGCCCTTGCGAATGATGATGTTGGCATAAAGCCGCGGCTCGCTCGTCGCGACGATCGCGTGCGCGGCCTTGACCCGTGCATAGAAGTCGGCACCGGCAAGCGCAACCACCTTGCGGCCCGGCGCACGCCTGGCGCAGATCGCTTCCATCTCATGGTGAACCGGATCGGCGAGCAGGGGATCGCCTTTGGCCGAGGCGCGAAACAGCGCCTGCGGCACGGCGTCGTCGACAGGCAATACGCTCAATACCGCATCGAGCACCGGGACGAGATGATGACCATCGGCGCGGATCAGCCGCTGTGCCTGCTGTTCGGCCGGGTAGTTGCCGTCGACCAGCGCGATCTCGTCGCCATGTCCCATGGCGCGCAACATCGCCAGAAGCTCGGGGCCGAGCAGCGCCGGGATGCCTATCAACATGCTCAGAAGCTCCGGGAAATCGTGGTCGAGCCGATGAGGAAGCGCTCCGACAGCGGCAGGCTGGCGCCACCCAGCGCCCGCGCATGGATGCCGACGGTTCCCTCGCGAACGGCCGGCAGCCTCAGGCCTTCGCCGTCGATCCGGCTGATGGCTTGGATAACGGCATCGACAAGCCGCCTGCGCACGGCAAGCGGCATCCATCCGTCGATCACCGCGGCTTCGAAGTCAATGACGGAGGAGGCCGAAACGATGGCATAGGCAAGCGCCTGCGAGGCGCTGGCGATCCAGTCGTCAAGCTCGGCGCCGATCTCGCCCCAGTCCCCCGGTGATGTCCACAGATGCGAGGCCTCGATGCCGCGCGCGTTGAGCGCCTTTTCCAGCATGGCGATCGACGCCACGTCGATCAACTGCGTCGGCTTGCCGTCCGGCCCTGGCACCGGCATCGAGCCCAGCGCGCCGGCATTGCCGGTTGGGCCGCCAAACAACCGGCCGTTCAGCACGATGCCGCCGCCGGCAAAGGCGCCGATATAGAAATAGACGAAATCGCGTGCCGCACCCGCCGCCTGGCCGAACACGAGCTCGGCGCCGCAGGCCGAGGTGGCGTCGTTCTGCAGATAGACTGGAAATTCGCATTGCGCCTGGATATCGGCGCGGATGTCGCGATGGCGCCATTCGTCCATGATTTCACGCGGCGCGCCGGCGGTGTCGGCCCAGTTCCACAATTCGAACGGCATGGCGATGCCAAGCCCGGCGATGCGTTTGTCCTGCGCCGGGGTGAGTTCGCTGCGCATCTTCTTCATGCCGCTCGTGACGAATTCCACCGTCTCGCGCGGCGCCGGATAGCGGTATGAATGCTGCAGCATCGAGCGTACGTTGCCGAGGAAATCGATCAGCACCAGCTCGGCGCTGCGGCGGCCGATCTTCAGGCCGATGAAATAGGCGCCGTCGGGATTGAGCGCCATGGGTATCGAGGGCTGGCCGATCTTGCCGCGCAACGGCGCCTGGCGGACGAGCAGGTCGTCCTCCTCCAGCTCGCGCATGATAACGGACACTGTCTGCGCCGAAAGGCCCGTCATGCGCGCAATATCGGATTTGGCCAGGCTGCCGTGCTGACGCACCAGCGACAGCACCAGCCGCTCATTGTGGTCCCGCATGCCGCTTTGATTGGTGCCGCGGTGCAGGCGGCTTTCGGCCGCATCGGGCGAACCGTGCCTCGTAACGCCGGTCTCCACCCCTGTTCCTCCCGTCGTTTCCCCTCAATGCTTTTGGTCTAGAGTGGGTGAACAATCCTGCGATGTCAATAATAAATAAGAGTGATTTAATTATTGACAGTGCTGGCGGACTGGTGTCTCTTGAGAACGGCGTCGACACTGGGAGATTTCGTCGGACGCGCTGCAGATGCCGGTTGGCCGGCATCCTAAATGGTTCCATGGGAGGAAAATCGTGACCACGTCAAAACTGTTGAAATCCACCGTGTTTGCCGCGGCCGGACTGAGCTTGATGGCGTTTGCATCGACGGCATCGGCCGCCGGGGTCGGCGCCTGCTTGATCACCAAGACCGACACCAATCCCTTCTTCGTCAAGATGAAGGAAGGTGCCGCCGCGAAAGCCAAGGAAATTGGTGTCGATCTGAAGGCCTACGCCGGCAAGGCGGAAGGCGACAATGAGGGCCAGGTTGCGGCGATCGAATCCTGCATCGCCGACGGCGCCAAGGGCATTTTGATCACCGCCACCGACACTGCGGCCATCGTGCCGGCGGTGAAGAAGGCGCGTGATGCAGGGGTGCTGGTGATCGCTCTGGACACCCAGCTCGAGCCTGCCGACGCCGCGGATGCGACGTTTGCGACCGACAATTTCAAGGCCGGCGAGCTTATCGGCTCCTGGGCAAAGGCCACCTTGGGCGACAAGGCCAAGGACGCGCACATCGCCTACATGGATCTTATCGCCAGCCAGCCCTCCGTCGACGTGCAGCGTGATCAGGGCTTCATGAAGGGCTTCGGCATCGACCTCGGCGATCCCAACAAGATCGGCGACGAAACCGACGCACGCAATGTCTGTCACGATCTGTCGAGTGGCAATGAGGATGGCGGGCACACTGCCATGGAGAATTGCCTGCAGAAGGATCCGGATATCAACGTCGTCTACACCATCAACGAACCCGCGGCCGCGGGCGCCTACCAGGCGCTTAAGGCCGTCGGCAAGGAGAAGGACGTCCTGATTGTCTCGGTCGATGGCGGCTGCCCGGGTGTCAAGAACGTTGCCGAGGGCGTGATCGGCGCCACTTCACAGCAATATCCACTGCTCATGGCCTCGCTCGGTATCGAGGCGATCAAGACCTTTGCCGACAGCGGCAAGAAGCCTGAGCCGTCGCCCGGTCTGAACTTCTACAACACCGGCGTGACGCTGATCACCGACAAGCCTGCCGCCGGCATCGAATCCATTGACACGAAGCAAGGCCTCAGCAAGTGCTGGGGTTGATTTGATCCCCTGATCGGCTCAACTTCAAAAGTAATAGAGAATGTGGAGCGGTTTCGGCCGCTCCACATCACAGGCGGGGAGGCCGACTTGAGCGTCGAAACAACCAGGAGCAAGGGACCGCAGGAATTCGAGACGGTCCTGGCCACTAGCGACACCAGCGTCGCTTCATTCGAGACGCATTCCCGCTCGACGCTCGAGAGCATCCAGCACCGCTTGCACAAGAGCCCTGCCATGGTGCCGCTGATCATCCTGATCATCTCGGTGGGTCTGTTCGCAGTGGTCGTCGGCGGACGCTTCTTTTCTCCTTTCACCCTCACCCTGATCCTCCAGCAGGTGGCGATAACCGGCATGGTCGGCATCGCGCAGACACTGGTGGTGCTCACCGCCGGCATCGACCTGTCCGTCGGTGCCATCATGGTGCTGAGCTCGGTCGTCATGGGCCAGTTTGCCATGCACTACGGTGTCCCAGCGCCGGTGGCCGTTGCCGTCGGGCTGCTTGTCGGCGCGATTTGCGGCTTGATCAACGGCATTCTCATCGCCTGGGTGAAACTGCCGCCCTTCATCGTGACGCTCGGCACCTGGTCGATCTACGCTGCCATCAACTTCATCTATTCCGGTAACGAGACCATCCGCAGCCAGGATCTCGAGACGACGGCGCCGCTGCTGCAGTTTTTCGGCGGATCGTTCAGGATCGGGGGCGCCGTCTTCACCTATGGCGTGCTGTTGGTGCTGATCATGGCGGCAATTGCCTGGTACGTGCTCAATCACACCGCGTGGGGCCGGCACGTCTATGCGGTGGGCGACGACCCGGAGGCCGCGGAACTGTCGGGAGTGCGCGTCAGCCGGATGCTGGTCGCGGTCTACACGCTGACTGGTATCATTTGCGCCATCGCCGGCTGGGCCCTGATCGGACGCATCGGATCGGTCTCGCCGCAGGCCGGGCAGTTCGAGAACATCAATTCGATTACCGCCGTGGTGATCGGCGGCACTTCGCTGTTCGGCGGCCGCGGCTCCATCCTCGGGACCATCTTCGGTGCGCTGATCGTCGGCGTGTTCGCGCTCGGTCTCAGGCTTTGGGGGACAGATCCGCAATGGACGCAATTGTCCGTCGGCGCCCTTATCATCATCGCTGTTGGTATCGACCAGTGGATCAGGAAGATCTCGGCATGAACCAGACTCACGAACCGATCCTTACCGCGCGCAGCCTGGTCAAGCGCTACGGCCGCGTCACCGCTCTCGACAGCGCAGACTTCGACCTCTATCCGGGCGAAATCCTTGCTGTCATTGGCGACAACGGCGCCGGCAAGTCGTCGCTTATCAAAGCCATTTCCGGAGCGGTCACCCCGGACGAAGGTGAGATACGGCTTGAAGGCAAGCCTATTGCCTTCAAATCGCCGATGGAGGCGCGCGAGGCCGGCATCGAGACCGTCTACCAGAACCTGGCTCTGTCGCCGGCGCTGTCTATCGCCGACAACATGTTCCTCGGCCGCGAGATCCGCAAGCCCGGGTTCCTCGGCGAATGGCTGCGCATGCTCGACCGTCCGGCGATGGAAAAGCGTGCCCGCGACAAGCTCACCGAACTTGGCCTGATGACGATCCAGAACATCAGCCAGGCGGTGGAAACGCTCTCCGGCGGCCAGCGCCAAGGCGTGGCGGTGGCCCGCGCCGCCGCCTTCGGCTCGAAGATGGTCATCATGGATGAGCCGACGGCCGCGCTCGGCGTCAAGGAGAGCCGCCGCGTGCTCGAACTCATACTCGACGTCAAACGCCGAGGCCTGCCGATCGTGTTGATTTCACACAATATGCCGCATGTCTTCGAGGTGGCCGACCGCATCCACATTCATCGGCTCGGCCGTCGCCTGTGTGTCATCGATCCGAAGCAGTATACGATGTCCGACGCCGTCGCCTTCATGACTGGCGCCAAGGTGCCGCCGGAAGCGGCGCTGGCGGCTTGAGCAAGAACTTGAGGCCCATCGCCGAGGGGCCCAAACGCGATGTTTCCAAATGCCAAATTGCCGCAGGGCAACCCGGCTTGCGATCACCCGAATCGATTGAACATCCGGTGGGATGCACTAGCATTGGCAGAGATGGTGAAAGCCGCATGATCCTGGCAACGTCACGAGAGGCAGCATGACGCGCGCGATGACAACCGAAGCTCCTCTGCCCACGCTCAAAAACCCGGATCCCAAGACGCTCGCCGAGGAAGTCTTGCAAGCCCTCAAATACAGGGTCGGCAAGGGCACCAACGTTGCAACCCAGTACGATTGGCTCACCGCCTCGATCAAGGTTGTACGCGACCGCATAGTCGATCACTGGATGCAGGCGACCCAAGAGGCCTACGCCCAGCAGGAAAAGCGCGTCTACTACCTGTCACTGGAATTCCTCATCGGCCGCCTGATGCGCGATGCCTTCTCCAATCTCGGCCTGATGGACAATATGCGCGAGGCGCTGTCGTCGCTTGGCGTCGACCTCGACATCATTGCTGCGCTCGAACCGGACGCTGCCCTTGGCAATGGCGGTCTTGGCCGGCTCGCCGCCTGCTTCATGGAAAGCATGGCGACCGTCAATATCCCCGCGCATGGCTACGGCATCCGCTACGCCAACGGGATGTTTCGGCAGGAGATCCATGACGGCTGGCAGGTGGAGCTGCCCGAGACGTGGCTCGATCACGGCAATCCCTGGGAGTTCGAGCGCCGCGAACGCTCCTTCGAGGTCGGCTTCGGCGGCTCGGTAGAATCGGTCACGTCGAAGGACGGCCGGCTCGAGCGCCACGTCTGGAAGCCGACCGAACATGTTCTGGCAGTCGCCTATGATACGCCGGTTGTCGGCTGGCGGGCCAACCGCGTCAACACGCTGCGTCTGTGGTCCGGCATGCCGGTCGACCCGATCCTGCTCGACAAGTTCAACGCCGGCGATCACATCGGCGCGCTCGCCGAAAGCAACAAGGCCGATGCGTTGTCGCGCGTCCTTTACCCGGCCGATTCCCACAAGGCGGGCCAGGAGTTGCGGCTCAGGCAGGAGTATTTCTTCTCCACCGCCTCGCTGCAGGACATCGTCCAGCGTCATCTCAGCCAGTATGGCGACCTGCAATCGCTGCCCGACAAGGCGGCGATCCATCTCAACGACACCCATCCGGCGATCGCCGTAGCCGAGCTGATGCGCCTGTTGATGGATGTCCACGGCATGGATTTCGACCAGGCCTGGAGCATCACCAAGCGCACCTTCGGCTACACCAACCACACGCTCCTTCCCGAAGCGCTGGAAAGCTGGCCCGTGCCGCTGTTCGAGCGGCTGTTGCCGCGCCACATGCAGATCGTCTACGCCATCAACGCCGAGGTGCTGCTCGAGGCGCGCGCCTCCGACCAGTTCTCGGACGAGCAGATCAGCCGCATCTCGCTGATCCAGGAAAATGGCGATCGCCGCGTGCGTATGGGCAATCTGGCCTTTGTCGGCTCGCACTCGATCAACGGCGTGTCGGCACTGCATACAGAATTGATGAAGGAGACGGTGTTTGCCGACCTCCACAGGCTCTACCCGGATCGCATCAACAACAAGACCAACGGGATCACACCGCGGCGCTGGCTGATACAGTGCAATCCCGGCCTCACTGCACTCACCCGAGAGGCGATTGGCGACGGCTTCCTCGACGACATCGACGAGATAAAGCGGCTTGATCCTTTCGCTGAGGACGCAGCCTTCCGCGACAAGTTCGCCGCCGTCAAACGGGCGAACAAGACGAGGCTTGCCAAGCTCGTTGCCGACCGGCTCGGCATCAAGGTCGACCCATCGGCGCTGTTCGACATCCAGGTCAAGCGCATCCACGAATACAAGCGCCAGCTCTTGAACATTCTCGAAGCGGTCGCGCTTTACGACCAGATCCGCTCGCATCCGGAGCGCGACTGGATGCCTCGCGTCAAATTCTTCGGCGGCAAGGCGGCGCCCAGCTATCACAACGCCAAGCTGATCATCAAACTTGCCAATGACGTCGCCCGGGTCATCAACCGCGACCCGGCGGTGCGCGGCTTGCTGAAAGTGGTATTCGTGCCGAACTACAATGTCAGCCTGGCCGAGATCATGATGCCGGCCGCCGATCTTTCGGAGCAGATATCGACCGCCGGCATGGAAGCGTCCGGCACCGGCAACATGAAGTTCGCACTGAACGGCGCGCTGACCATCGGCACGCTCGACGGCGCCAATGTCGAGATCAAGGAATGCGTGGGCGACGACAATATCTTCATCTTCGGCCTGACCACCGATGAGGTCGCCGAGCGACGCAACAATGGTTACGATCCGCGCGCTGTGATCGAGGGATCGCCTGAATTGGCGCAGGCGCTGGCCGCGGTTTCATCCGGAGTCTTTTCACCTGACGATCCGGACCGTTATCGCGACCTGATCAACGGTCTTTACCAGAGCGACTGGTTCATGGTCGCCGCGGATTTCGATGCCTACGCCGCCACCCAGCGCGACGTCGATGCCGTCTGGCGCAACAGCCCGGACTGGTACGCCAGAGCCATCCGCAATGTCGCGCGCGTCGGCTGGTTCTCGTCCGATCGAACGATCCGCCAATATGCGAAAGACATATGGCACGTGCCCGCCTGATATGATTGCATGTGGCCACGAACAATGTGGTCCTAGTGGAGTGGATTTGACCCTCGCATCCCTTGGAGGGTAAGGCGGCATGCGAATGTCGAATTCAAAACTCCACTAGAAACATACACTTGGTGCCCGGGGAGGGTCACTGCCTGATGAGCAAGCCGCGCGCGACCGTTGCGACAAGCGGGCCGGACGGACTGGCGCCAGCCGGCGATGTCGCGGCGATTGTCGCCGGCACGCACGGCGATCCGTTTGCCGTGCTTGGCGTGCATGAGGCGGGAAAGGGCTTTGTCGCCCGCTGCTTCGTCCCTCATGCCGAGTTCGTCACCGCCTATACGCTGACCGGCAAGAAGGCCGGCGAGCTGTCGAGACGCGACGACCGCGGTTTCTTCGAAGGCAAACTGTCGCTGCGCAAACGCCAGCCGCTGCGCTATCACGCCAGGAATTCCGGCGGTGACTGGTGGCTGACCGATCCATATTCCTTCGGTCCCGTGCTCGGCCCGATGGACGATTATTACATCGCCGAAGGGTCGCATCTCAGGCTGTTCGACAAGCTCGGCGCCCATCTCATCGACCATGAAGGTGCATCGGGTGTGCATTTTGCGGTGTGGGCGCCCAATGCAAGGCGCGTCTCGGTGGTCGGCGACTTCAACGAGTGGGACGGCCGCAGGCATAC
The DNA here is from genome assembly GCF_040323975.1 of Mesorhizobium sp. M0019. NCBI lineage: Bacteria > Pseudomonadati > Pseudomonadota > Alphaproteobacteria > Hyphomicrobiales > Phyllobacteriaceae > Mesorhizobium > Mesorhizobium sp. M0019. The sequence continues at coordinate 102,436 of NZ_JAMYVK010000012.1, forward strand.
CATGCGCGTCCGCCGCGACACCGGCATCTGGGAGCTGTTCATTCCCGACATCGGCGCTGGCCGCCCGTATAAGTATGAAATCATCGGGCCGGATGGCGTGAGATTGCCGCTCAAAGCCGATCCGTTCGCCTTCAAGTCCGAACTGCGCCCGGCCACCGCCTCGGTGACGGCACTGCCGCCGGCGCATGAATGGGGTGACGAGGCGCACCGGAACTACTGGCGCAATGCCGACCACAGGCGCGAAGCCGTATCGATCTACGAGGTTCATGCCGGGTCATGGCGGCTTCACGACGACGGCACCTTCCTGTCGTGGGATGAGCTCGCCGACAGGCTGATCCCTTACGTGGTCGAGACCGGTTTTACCCACATCGAATTCATGCCGATCTCCGAACACCCTTATGACCCGTCCTGGGGCTACCAGACGACGGGTCTTTATGCGCCGACTGCCCGCTTTGGCGATCCGGACGGTTTTGCCCGCTTCGTCGACGGCGCCCACCGTGCAGGCATCGGCGTCATCCTCGACTGGGTGCCGGCGCATTTCCCGGTTGACGAACACGGTCTGGCAAAGTTCGATGGTACCGCGCTCTACGAACATGCCGATCCGCGCAAGGGCTTCCATCCCGACTGGAACACCGCGATCTATAATTTTGGGCGCCGCGAAGTGATTTCGTTCCTGGTCAACAATGCGCTGTTCTGGGCCGAGAAATATCACGTCGACGGACTGCGCGTCGATGCGGTCGCCTCGATGCTTTATCTCGATTATTCGCGCAAGGCCGGTGAATGGATTCCCAACGAGAAGGGCGGGCGGGAGAACCTCGAAGCGGTCAGCTTCCTGCAGCGTATGAACAAGGAGGTCTACGGCCACCATCCAGGTGTGATGACCATCGCCGAGGAATCGACCTCGTGGCCGAAAGTCTCGCAGCCGGTGCATGAAGGCGGACTGGGCTTCGGTTTTAAATGGAACATGGGCTTCATGCATGACACTTTGGAGTATTTCTCCAAGGAGCCGATCTTCCGCAAGCATCACCACAACGACATCACCTTCGGTCTGGTCTACGCCTTCAGCGAGAATTTCGTGCTGCCGCTGTCCCATGACGAAGTGGTGCACGGCAAGGGCACGCTGCTCAACAAGATGGCCGGCGACGACTGGCAGAAATTCGCGACGCTGCGCGCCTATTACGCGTTCATGTGGGGTTATCCCGGCAAGAAGCTGTTGTTCATGGGCCAGGAGTTCGCACAGCGCCGCGAGTGGAGCGAGGGGCGCGCGCTCGACTGGAACCTGCTCGATTTCCGGCTCCACCGCGGCGTCTGGCAGACGGTGCGCGATCTCAACTATCTCTACCGCTCGCGCCCCGCGCTGCATGCCCGCGACTGCGAGCCGGAGGGCTTTTCCTGGCTGATCGTCGACGACAGCGCGAACTCAGTATTTGCTTGGCTGCGCAGCGCGCCGGGCGGCAACCCGGTCGCCGTCATTTCCAACTTCACGCCGGTCCCGCGCGACAATTACCGCGTGCCGTTGCCGCACGCCGGAAAATGGCGCGAGATCATCAACACCGATGCCACGGATTATGGCGGTTCCGGCAAGGGCAATAGCGGCGTCGTCGAGGCTCGGTCGGAAGGAGGAGGCATTTCGGCGACGATGCTTTTGCCGCCGCTGTCAACGATCATGCTCGAATTCGTCCCGGACTGAGCTATGTCTGGAGCATCTAACCTGGGAGGATAGGAATGGCTGAAACAAAACGAACACAGCCGCTGGCACGCGACGCCATGGCTTATGTGCTGGCCGGCGGCCGTGGCAGCCGGCTCAAGGAACTGACCGACCGCCGCGCCAAACCGGCGGTCTATTTCGGCGGCAAGACCCGCATCATCGATTTCGCGCTCTCCAATGCGCTCAATTCCGGTATCCGCCGCCTCGGCGTCGCCACCCAGTACAAGGCGCATTCGCTGATCCGCCATCTGCAGCGCGGCTGGAACTTCCTGCGGCCCGAGCGCAACGAGAGTTTCGACATTTTGCCGGCCAGCCAGCGTGTGTCGGAAACGCAATGGTATGAGGGCACCGCCGACGCCGTGTACCAGAACATCGACATCATCGAGGCCTACGGGCCGGAATACATGGTCATCCTGGCCGGCGACCACATCTACAAGATGGACTACGAAATGATGCTGCGCCAGCATGTCGAGGCCGGCGCCGATGTCACCGTCGGCTGCCTCGAAGTGCCGCGCATGGAAGCCACCGGCTTCGGCGTCATGCATGTCGATCCCAAGGACACCATCATCTCCTTCATCGAAAAGCCCGCCGATCCGCCCGGCATTCCCGACAAACCGGATTACGCGCTGGCCTCGATGGGCATCTATGTGTTCAAGACCAAGTTCCTGATGGAGCAATTGCGTCGCGATGCGGCGGAGCCCGGCTCGAGCCGCGACTTCGGCAAGGACATCATCCCCTACATCGTCGAGCACGGAAAGGCGATCGCCCATCGCTTCGCCAAATCCTGCGTGCGCTCGACCGCCGAGAACGAGGCCTATTGGCGCGACGTCGGAACGGTCGACGCCTATTGGGAGGCCAATATCGACCTGACCGACATCACGCCGGAACTCGACCTTTACGACCGCGACTGGCCGATCTGGACTTATGCCGAGTTGAAGCCGCCGGCAAAGTTCGTGCATGACGAGGATGGCCGCCGCGGGTCGGCCGTGTCGTCTCTCGTGTCGGGCGATTGCATCGTTTCGGGCGCTTCGCTGAAGCGAAGCCTGATCTTCACCGGCGCGCGCATCAATTCCTATTCGACGCTGGAGGAGGTCGTCATGCTGCCGGACGTCCATGTCGGCCGCAACGCCAGGCTGAAGCGCGTGGTCATCGATCACGGCGTCAGGATCCCGGAGGGGCTGGTGGTCGGCGAGGATCCTGTCCTCGACGCCAAGCGTTTCCGCGTTTCGGAAAAAGGCATCTGCCTCGTCACGCAGGACATGATCAACAGGCTGGGATCGTAGTGCATGCAGGTTCTGTCGGTGGCGCCCGAGATCTTTCCGCTGGTCAAGACCGGCGGGCTCGCCGACGTAACCGGCGCCTTGCCCGTGGCATTGGCCGGCAAGGGCGTCACCATGCGCACGCTCGTCCCCGGCTATCCCCAGGTGATGGGAGCCTTCAGGAAAAAAAAGCCGGTTCAGCAATATCCGTTGCTGCAGGGCGGCAAGGCCTCGGTGCATGCCGTCCAGATCGCCGGGCTCGACCTGTTCGTGCTTGACGCGCCGCATCTTTTCGACCGTCCCGGCGGCCCATACGGCAACGCGACAGGCGCCGACTGGCCGGACAATTGGCGGCGGTTCGCGGCCTTGAGCCAGGTAGGCGGTGATATTGCCGGCGGCGCGATATCGGGCTACCTGCCCGATATCGTCCATGCCCATGACTGGCAGTCGGCAATGACGCTTGCCTACATGCGCTACGGCAAGGCGGTCGGCACGCCGTCGATGATCACCGTGCACAACCTCGCCTTCCAGGGCCAGTTCGGCGCCGGCATCTTTGGCGAGCTTGGCCTGCCGGCGGCGGCGATGGCGCTCGACGGCATCGAATATTACGGCGGCGTCGGCTTCCTCAAGGCCGGCCTGCAGGCCGCCTGGGCGATCACCACGGTCAGCCCGACCTATGCGCAGGAAATCCGCTTGCCCGAATACGGCATGGGCCTCGACGGCCTGATCAACATGCGCTCCGTCGATCTCCATGGCATCGTCAACGGCATCGATACCGAGATCTGGAACCCGGAAACCGACAAGCATCTAGCCTCCAACTACACCGCAAAGACGCTCAAGGCGCGAATGCCCAACAAGGCCGCGGTCGAGGACCGTTTCAGCCTCGATCGCGATGACAGCCCGATCGTCTGCGTCGTCAGCCGGCTGACCTGGCAAAAGGGCATGGACATACTGGCTGCGGCCGTCGACGGCATCGTCGCGGCAGGTGCACGGCTGGCAATCCTTGGGTCTGGCGACGCTGGGCTGGAAGGCGCGTTGCTTGCCGCCGCAGCCCGCCATCGCGGCCGCATCGGCGTTGTCGTCGGCTATGACGAGGGACTCTCCCACACCATGCAGGGCGGCTGCGACGCAATCATTATCCCATCGCGCTTCGAACCTTGCGGGCTGACACAGCTTTACGGCCTGCGCTATGGCTGCGTGCCGGTGGTCGCGCGCACCGGCGGCCTTGCCGACACGATCATCGATGCCAACGAGGCCGCCATCTCTGCCGGCGTGGCGACCGGTTTCCAGTTTGCGCCCGCCAATGCCGGCGCCTTGCTGCACGCCGTCCGCCGCCTTGTCGAGGCGCATGCCAATCCCGCAGTGTGGACGTCGATGCAGCGGCAAGGCATGAAGGCCGACGTTTCGTGGGACAAAAGCGCCGAAAAATATGTCCAACACTATCGCTTGCTGCTTTCGAAAAGGGCTGCCTGACTGATGATCCGCACCGTCGCCACCAAACCCTATCCCGACCAGAAACCCGGCACCTCCGGGCTGCGCAAGAAAGTCCCGGTGTTCCAGCAGGAGCACTATGCCGAGAACTTTATCCAGTCGATCTTCGATGCGCTGGACGGGTTCGAGGGCAAAACCCTGGTGATCGGCGGCGACGGCCGCTTCTACAACCGCGAGGTCATCCAGAAGGCCATCGCCATGGCCGCGGCAAACGGCTTCGGCAAGGTGATGGTCGGGCAGGGCGGCATCTTGTCGACGCCGGCCGCTTCGCATGTCATCCGCAAATACAAGACCTTTGGCGGCATCATCCTGTCGGCCAGCCACAATCCGGGTGGTCCGCATGAGGATTTCGGCATCAAGTACAATGCCGGCAATGGCGGCCCGGCGCCGGAAAAGCTGACCGACGCGATCTTCGAAAAAACCAAGGCGATTTCAAGCTTCAAGATCGCCGATATCGGGCAGGTCGACATCGACACGATCGGCACGGTCAAGACGGGGGACATGACCGTCGAAATCATCGATCCTGTCGCCGACTATGCCGAACTGATGGAAAGCCTGTTCGATTTCGACGCATTGCGGGCGCTGTTCAAGTCGGGCTTCCGCATGCGCTTCGACGCCATGCATGCGGTGACCGGCCCCTACGCCAAGGAGATCCTCGAAAACCGGCTCGGCGCGCCCAACGGCACCGCCCGCAATTTCATTCCGCTGCCGGATTTCGGCGGCCATCATCCCGATCCCAATCTGGTGCACGCAAAACACCTCTGCGACGAGATGATGGGGCCGGATGCGCCAGACTTTGGCGCCGCCTCGGATGGCGACGGCGACCGCAACCTGATTATCGGCAAGGGAATTTTCATCACCCCGTCTGATTCGGTGGCGATGCTCGCCGCCAACGCCCATCTGGCGCCGGGCTACAAGGCCGGGCTGAAAGGCATCGCCCGCTCGATGCCGACCAGCGGTGCTGCCGACCGGGTCGCCGAAAAGCTCGGCATCGGCATCTACGAGACGCCGACCGGCTGGAAATTTTTCGGCAATCTGCTCGATGCCGGCATGGCAACGATCTGCGGCGAGGAGAGTGCGGGGACCGGCTCCAACCATGTCCGCGAAAAGGACGGCCTGTGGGCTGTGCTTTTATGGCTCAACATCCTTGCCGTGCGCGGCGAAAGCGCCAAGCAGATCGTCACCCGGCATTGGGCGGCATATGGCCGTAATTACTATTCGCGCCACGACTACGAGGAGGTCGAGACCGACCGTGCCAACGCGCTTGTCGACGAGCTGCGGGCCAAGCTCGGCTCGCTGCCTGGCACCAGCGTGCGCGGCATGACGATCGCCAGCGCCGATGATTTCGCCTATCACGATCCGGTCGACGGCTCGGTCAGCAAGAACCAGGGCATCAGGGTGTTGTTCGAAGGCGGCTCACGCGTCGTCTTCCGCCTGTCCGGCACCGGCACCTCGGGCGCGACGCTGCGGCTTTATGTCGAGCGCTACGAGCCGGACAAGAACCGCCACGATCTCGACACCCAGGAGGCGCTTGCCGATCTGATCGCGGCGGCCGACGACATTGCCGGGATTCGCAGCCATACCGGCCGCGCCAAGCCGAGCGTCATCACCTGATGTCGTCGGGACTATCCGCCGGCTATCGTCCGCGATTTGGCGGGCTTGCCGGGGAGGGCGGCATCCGCTTCGCCGCATGGTCCTCGTCGGCTCGGCGCATCTGGGTCTCGATCTTCGACGCGCGCGGCAACCGCGAAATCGACCGGCTGGAACTCCAGTCGGAAGGCGAGGGCGTCCACGCACTTTTTGTTGCCGGTCTCGCCGCCGGCACCCGATACGGGTTCCGTGCCGATGGCGACTACGCGCCGGAACACGGTTTCTGGTTCGATCCCGACAAGCTGCTGGCCGATCCCTATGCCGTCGAGATCGACAGGCCCTATGCCTATGACGGCCGGCTAGCCGCGCGCCGGGGCGAGGGGGCCGACACGGCGCCGCTGATGCCGAAAGCCATCGCCGGCGCCTTGCCGGAACCCTTGCCTGCCTTGCCGCCTCTGTTTCGGTCCGGCGGCCTCATCTACGAGGTGCCGGTACGCGCGTTCACAAAGCTGCATAAGGACATTCCCGAGAAGCAACGCGGCACCATTGGAGCGCTCGCTCACCCCCTCGTTGTCGAGCATCTGCAAAAACTCGGCGTGGCAGCCATTGAGTTGATGCCGGTGACTGCATCGATCGACGAACGGCATTTACCGCCGCTCGGTCTGCGCAACGCCTGGGGTTATAATCCCGTGACCTTCATGGCGCTCGATCCGCGACTGGCGCCCGGCGGTCTGGCCGAGTTGCGCGGAACGGTCGCCGCGCTGCGCGAGGCCGGCATCGGCACCATTCTCGACCTGGTGTTCAACCACACCGGCGAAAGCGACCGGCTCGGCCCGACATTGTCGCTGCGCGGCCTCGACAGCCGCGCCTATTATCGGCACGAGCCGGACGGCGCTCTGGTAAATGACACCGGAACCGGCAATACGGTTGCGTGCGATCATCCGGTCGTCCGGGAAATGGTCCTCGACGCGCTTCGCCACTTTGTCCAGCGCGCCGGTGTCGACGGTTTCCGCTTCGACCTGGCGCCGATCCTCGGCCGCGTCGACGGCGTTTTCGACGCCGATGCGCCGCTGCTGAACGCCATTCGCAAAGATCCTGTTCTTGGCGACCGGGTGCTGATCGCCGAGCCTTGGGATATCGGACCGGATGGCTATCAGCTCGGCAATTTTCCGCCGCCCTTCCTCGAATGGAACGACAAATGCCGTGACGATATCCGCCGTTTCTGGCGCGGCGAGGGCGGCATTATCGGTGCCTTGGCGACGCGGCTTGCCGGTTCGTCCGATGTCTTTGCCAAACCAGGCCAGACAACGAGCCGCAGCATCAACTTCATCGCCGCGCATGACGGCATGACGCTGGCCGATATCGTTGCCTATGAGCACAAGCACAACGAGGCCAATGGCGAACAGAACCGCGATGGCCACGACGACAACCTGTCCTGGAACAATGGCCTCGAGGGCGAGACCGGCGACCGTTCAATCGTTACGGCCCGTTTCGATGACCAGTGCGCGCTGCTGGCGACGCTCTTTGCCTCGCGCGGCACGACCATGCTGACGGCCGGCGACGAGTTCGGCCGCACGCAGCGCGGCAACAACAACGCCTACGCGCAGGACAATGACATCACCTGGCTCGACTGGGCCGGGCGCGACCTGGCGCTCGAGCACCATACGGCTCTGCTCGCCAAGATGCGTCGTGCCGTGCCGGCGCTCTTGGACACAACATTCCTGACCGGAGAACAGCCTGCGGGCTCGGAAATACCAGACGTAGCCTGGCTGACGGAAACCGGCATGCCGTTCGACGAGGCAGCCTGGCACGATGCCAGGCGGCGCCGGCTGGTCATGGTTCTCGGTAGCGGTGAGAACAGTCGCCTTGCGGTGGTCATCAATGGCGACCGCCGGGCCTGCATGTTCACGCTGCCGGAACGGGCCGGTTTTCATTGGCGCCCTGCCATCGAAACGGATACTGGCGACATCTCACGGCCGGTGCCTGGGCGAACGGTCATGTTCATGATCGAACGCAGGGCCGCGCGGGCGGGCGCAGGGGAGAGCCAGGATGGCTGACAATGCCGAATGGTGGCGCGGCTGCGTCATCTACCAGATCTACCCGCGCTCCTTCCAGGACACGACAGGCGACGGCAGCGGCGATCTCAGCGGCGTCACCTCGAGGCTGGCCCATGTCGCATCGCTGGGTGTCGACGCCGTCTGGCTGTCGCCTTTCTTCAAGTCGCCAATGGCCGATATGGGTTACGACGTTTCGGATTACTGCGCCGTCGATCCGATGTTCGGCACATCAGAGGATTTCGACGCACTGATTGCCGAGGCACACCGGCTCGGCCTGAAGGTGATCATCGATCAGGTCTTGTCGCATTCGTCGGATCGGCACGAATGGTTCGTCGAAAGCCGCACGAGCCGCGACAACCCCAAGGCCGACTGGTACGTCTGGGCCGATGCGAAGCCCGACGGCACCGCCCCCAACAACTGGCTGTCGCTTTTCGGCGGCCCGGCCTGGGAATGGGACGCAACGCGCAGGCAATATTACCTGCACAATTTCCTCGCCTCGCAGCCGGACCTGAATTTCCACAACCCGCAGGAGCAGGACGCCTTGCTGGAAACGGTGCGGTTCTGGCTCGAGCGCGGCGTCGACGGTTTCCGGCTGGATACGGTCAACTATTACGTCCACGACCGCTGGCTGCGCAGCAACCCGCCTTTGGCGGAAAGCGTGGCCGACACCAATGCGGCAACCAGCCCCTATCTCTATCAGGAGCATCTGTTCGACAAGAGCCAGCCGGAAAACCTTGCTTTCCTCAGGCGCTTCCGGGCCTTGCTTGACGAATATGAAGGCCGCGCCGCTGTGGGCGAGATTGGCGACGAAACGCGTTCCTTGCAAACACTCGCCGCCTATACCGGCGGTGGCGACAAGCTCCAAATGTCCTACACGTTCGACCTGCTCGGCCCGCAATTCTCGGCGTCGCATGTGCGTGGCTGTGTCGAGGCCTTCGAGAGTAAGGTGTTCGACGGCTGGGTTTGCTGGGCGTTCTCCAACCACGATGTCGTGCGCCATGTCAGTCGATGGACAAGGCCGGGCGGCGATCCGGACAGGGTGGCGAAATTCTCGATCGTGCTGCTTTCCTGCCTGCGCGGATCGATCTGCCTCTACCAGGGCGAAGAACTCGGGCTGGAGGAGGCCGAACTGGCGTTCGAGGATTTGCGCGATCCTTTCGGCATCCGCTTCTGGCCGGGGATCAAGGGGCGGGATGGGTGCCGAACGCCGATGGTCTGGGAGGCTGGCGCCGACAATGCCGGCTTTTCGACGGGCAAGTCGTGGCTTCCGGTCCCGGCAAGCCATCGCGACCGGGCGGTCGACGTCCAGGACGGCGAGCAAACGTCCGTCCTGGCGAGCTACCGGGCGATGCTGGCCTTGCGCAAGCAGCATCCGGCGCTGGTTCGAGGCTCGATCCGGTTCCTCGATGCCGAAGGCGACGTCCTTGCTTTCATTCGCGAAGGCGGTGACGAAAAGCTGCTGTGTGTCTTCAATTTCGCCGACGAGCCGGCCGGCTGGCAATTGCCACCGGATCTGGAAGCGATAGAGCTGATAGACCTTGGCGGTGCTGCCGGCGTCTTGCAGGAAAGAACTCTGTCGCTGCCGCCGCTGGGCTGCTTCCTCGGCCGGATCGGCTGAGCTCTATTTCATCATCTCATTGAACAAGCACGGAGCGCCCGCAAGTCGCGCCGACAACCCGCACATCGGCCTCGCCGACATGCACGCCGACAGCTGCAAGCACGTTATAGACCAGTTCGTCGACCGGCGCAGTCACGCCGTTCAGAACCGTTACCACTGCCGGCTTAACCGTTCCGAGCAGGGCCGTCACGTCCAGCCCGAGGCCCAGTGCATTGACCGAGAGCGAGAGGCCGCTGACCAGCGATGTCGTGAGTGATTGCGTCAGGTTTTTTGTGGCGACAGTTTTTATCGTCTTGCTGGCGATATCGGTGCTGTCGAACGTCAATGTGGTCGGATCGTTGTTGGTGATGGCAAGTGATGACGAACCCTTCACATCGAGCAGATTGAGGGTGAGCAGCAGAAGCTTTACGCTTACCTGTGCAATCGTGGCATCGGAGAACGATTGCGGATTGCTGAAATCGGCGAAGGCCGATGGGTTGTTGTCGGCGTCGCTGGTGGCAAGGTGCAGCGAGGCCACGCCTGGCTGCGCGGCGATCGAGACCTTGATGCTATCCGGCCGGCCCGTCGGGCAGCTGATGTCGGTCAGCTTGGCTTCCGCATAGGCGACGTCGACATGCAGAGGCAGGTTGACCGACAGCAGACTGATGCCGCCGCCCAGATTGGAATTGCCGATGCCCACTGTGGTGACCAGCTTGATTCGTGTCTGCGCGGTGCGCACCACGGTGCCTTTTTCCCCGACGGCCAGCCAGGGTGAATATTGCATTGGCTCACCGATGGCGATGGCGAGCGTGGTGGAGGTAAGTCCCGGAATAGTGGCGCCGAGATCGACCTGGACTTGGTTTGAGCCATTGGCCAGCGAGGCGGCGGCACCCAGCATGCCCATCGCGCTTGCGTCGACGGAAAAGCCGGGAGACTTTTGTCCGAGGCCGAGCCTACCGATCGAGCCAAGGTCGATAAGATGACTGAGGGGTATCTTGACCGTGTTGGTGGCCCTCGACGCGATCGTCTGCAGCACAAGTTTGCTGGCGCTGCCCGACCCGGACGCATTGGCCATGGCGGTCGCGATCTGGCCTACCGTCGCTTTTGAAGCCAGAACGTCGGAATAGCTGACACCTGTCAGTTGCAACTGTACGGCAAGGGCATCGACGAACGAAAGCACGTTGACATCGGCCGAGATCAGCGCGTTGTAGTCCATGACGCTGAGCGAAATGTTGGCGCCCAGCAACTTGCTGAGAAGCGCGTTGAGGATGCCGCCATTGACGCTGAGGAGCCTGGACCCGACCGAGAACATCGCTTGTGGGGTCACGCTGGCAATGGCTTCCGTGCCGACGACCGGAGTAGGGATGAGCGAACTGGCAAAATACCGGGCGGGGATTTTTTGCAGAGTGACGCGAACGGCGTTGTAAGGCGCTTTACCGGCTTCGAAGCGCTTGTCGACGCCAATGGAGGACGCCGCTGAGTATCGGCCGCCGGTCACCGACACGACGGTTTTGCCAACCGTGGGAACGATTGTCTGACCTGGCTTTTGAACAATGATGCCGGGCATTCGGTTGTCACTGAGCGTGGTTACCGCCGCGGCTTCCATATCTTTGATGTTCGACGCCGCGGTGATCGCCGCCAGGTCGGTCATCGCCTGGGCCTCCCTGCGCTCCGTGTAGATCGAACCTTCGTCGACAGCGAAGGCCGCCAGCCCCAGCGCGAATGGCGCTATCAGCGCCGTCATGACGGCAAAGTTCGCCTTCTTGTCGCCAACCATCGAGCGAGCGATCCGCCCGATGCTCCTCAGCAAGAACTGCGACATTTCAAATGCCTCCAATCCTGATGGTAGATCTGCGCGAGATCGTGGTTTGCGGCATCGCAAGGCTTGGTAACAGGTTCCAGATCGGCAGGTTGCTGGCATCGTACTGGATTGACACGACAAACTGATTTCCGTCGGCCGTGCTGTCCGTCGCCTGGTAGGTCAGCTTGCCGGAATCGACGAACGGGTATCCAGTGGCATTGTTTTTGACGAAACTCGCCACCAGCGCCTGGCGCTCGGTTTGATTCAATCCGGCAATCGCAGTTCGCGCGGCATCGGCGGCGATTTGCTGCAAGGAGTTGCTTGCACCAAAATAGATACCATATGCAACCATTCCGAGCACGAGCAGGATAAAGATCGGCGAAAGCAGGGCAAATTCGACCGCGGAAGTTCCGGACTCATCTCCAATTTTGCGTAGATTCGCCCGTATTTGGCGCAATATTTTACGCTTTAATGCGACAGTGTTACTGTCTATCTTGTTCATTGCCCTTGCCCGTTGGAACTCAAGGTCGATGTGCCGATCCCATTGAAATTTGTAACCCTTGGTTGCCTAAGAACCAATTAATACATTCCGGTAAACTGAAATGATCGGCCAGATTATTTCTCAGATCGGCGTTCTGGCCAGGAAACCCAGTCAAACTCATGGCTTTGACCATTGATTGGCCGCTCGCAAGGCGACTGTCCCGGCCCCTTACTTTGCGTGACCCCGAGAGTCTGTTGAAATAAAAAATCTCCACGTTACTGTTTGGCCACCAGCTGCCGGAAAGGGAACCGGCTGCGCGCTCGAAAGGAACCAACCAATCGGTTTCGGGGGCGTCAACACTTAGAGACGTGGCCGAAGGGCGACGTCATTAGGGAGAACTCCATGCTGAAACATGTGCTGAAGGCGACGGTACTCGCCACGACCATGGTCTTGGCCGCCGGTACGTTCTACACGCCGGCTTTCGCCGAGACCGTCTACAACCGCGGAGCCGCCGCCGAAGCGGAGACGCTCGACCCGCACAAGACCTCGACGGTCTACGAAGCCGATATCATACGCGACCTGTTCCAGGGCCTCGTCATGCATGACCAGAAGACGAATCTCATTCCGGGCGCCGCCGAAAGCTGGACGGTGTCCGACGACGGCACTGTCTACACCTTCAAGCTGCGCAAGGACGGCCTCTGGTCGGATGGCAGCCCGGTGACGGCGGACGACTTCGTTTATTCGTTCCGTCGGCTGGAAGATCCGGCCACCGCTGCCGAATACGCTTCCATGCTCTATCCAGTGAAGGGTGCCGAGGAAGTCAACACCAAGAAGGGCAAGCCGGAGGATATGGGGGTCAAGGCGATTGACGCAAATACCCTGGAAGTCACGCTCAAGGCGCCAACGCCTTACTTCCTGGAGATGCTGACCCATCAGGCGACCTATCCGGTTAACAAGGCGTCGATCGAAAAGCTTGGCGCCGACTGGATCAAGGCAGGCAAGCTGGTCTCCAACGGGGCCTTTACAGCGGCAGAGTGGGTTCCCAACGACCATCTGAAGCTGGTCAAGAATCCGAAATTCTGGGATGCCGCGAGCGTCAAGTTCGACGTGGTCAACTACATCCCGACCGAGGATCGTTCGTCGGCGATGAAGCGCTTCGAGGCTGGCGAACTCGACAGCTACGGTGACCTGCCGACGGAACAGCTCGGCGACCTCAAGGCCAAATTCGGCGACCAGGTCCGTGTCGGGCCATATCTCGGCACCTACTATTATGCGATCAAGACCGATAAGGCGCCGTGGGACAATGTCGAACTGCGCAACGCCATCTCGATGGCGATCGATCGCGACTTCCTTGCCGAAAAAGTCTGGCAGAATTCGATGCTGCCCGGCTATTCGATGGTGCCTCCGGGGATCGAGGGCTACACGCCGGCACTGGCCAAATACGCCGACATGCCGCAGATCGACCGGGAGGATGAAGCCAAGAAAATACTGGAGAAGCTCGGCTATACGCCCGAGCATCCGTTGAAGATGGAAATCCGCTACAACACCTCGGAAAACCACAAAAACACCGCTGTCGCCATCCAGGAACAGCTGAAGCCGCTTGGCGTCGAGATCACGTTGCTCAACACCGATACCAAGACCCACTACTCTTTCCTCGAGCAGAAGGGCGACTATGACGTCGCGCGTGCCGCCTGGATTGCGGATTACAAGGATCCGGAAACTTTCCTTGGCATCTCCCGCAAGGCTAGTGGCAATAATTACTCGAACTACAACAGCCCGAAATACGAAGAGGCCATGGACAAGGCCGCCGCCGCCGGCGGCAAGCCCGAAGAGCGCATGAAGGAGCTCGCCAAGGCCGAACGCATCCTCGTCGATGAGGTCGGCAACATTCCGATCCTCTACTATAGCTACCACGACATCGTTTCCTCGAAGCTGCATGGCTTCGACGACAATGTGATGGACATCCATCCGTCCCGCTTCATCAGCAAGGACTGATCCCTTAGCCAGGCCGCCGCGCAACTCAATGCGCGGCGGCGCTGGTTTGCCATCGCATCGGCCCGGGAACCGGATTCGATTTTCGACAATGTCGGTGCGAAGATTTGAAGGCTAGAGCGCAATCGTCCAGCCGGACGCGCTGCTCTGGATCAAGCGGGGCATCGATGCTGCGTTACGTATTCCGGCGGCTACTGACCGCCATCCCGACGCTGTTCGTCATCGTGACCATGGCGTTCTTCCTGATACGCGTCGCACCGGGCGGACCGTTCAACCAGGAGCGGGGCCTGAGCCCCGAGATCAGAGCCAATCTCGAAGCCCAGTTCGGCCTCAACGACCCGCTCTGGCTGCAGTACCTCCATTATCTAGGCAATCTTCTGCGCGGCAATTTCGGTCCCAGCTACAACATGCCGGATTTCACCGTCGGCGAGCTGTTCAGGGAAGGCCTGCCGATCTCGATCCAACTCGGCGCTTCGGCGCTCGTTCTGGCGCTGCTCCTGGGCACCGTGCTCGGCACTGTTGCCGCGCTCAACCAGAACAAGCTTGCCGACTATTCGGTGATCGCGCTGGCGACCGCCGGCAGCACCATACCGACCTTTGTCATCGCCCCGGTAATCCAGCTTGTATTCGGATTGACCTGGAAGCTGCTGCCGATCGGTGGCTGGGGCGATGGAGCCCTCATCAACAAGGTCGGCCCGGTGCTGACGCTCGCTCTGCCGCAGATCGCCATCGTTGCCCGCCTGATGCGCGGCTCGATGATCGAATCGCTGCACTCGCATCACATCCGCACCGCGCGCGCCCTCGGCCTGTCCGACTGGTCAGTCGTCGTCAAGCATGCACTGCGCGGCGCCATCCTGCCGATCGTCTCCTTCACCGGTCCGGCAGCTGCAGCCCTTCTCACCGGCTCGATCATCGTCGAGACCATCTTCTCTATCCCGGGCATCGGCCGCCATTTTGTCGTTGCCGCGCTCAACCGCGACTACACACTGGTGATGGGGACGGTGGTGGTCATCGCGCTCTTCACCATTGTCTTCAACCTGATCGTCGACGTCCTCTATGGGGTCGTCGATCCGAGGGTGCGCTATGACTGATATCGCAGTTGCCGCACCGGTCGTCGGCCGGTCCCTGTGGGGTGACGCCTGGGCGCGCCTCAAGGCCAATCGCGCGGCCATGTTCAGCCTCTATTATCTTGCCTTCATCGCCGTCATCAGCGTGTTTGGGCCCTATTTCGTGCCGCACCAATACACCACCATCTATGCCGACTATGTCCGTACGCCGCCGAGCTTCTCCGCCTATCCGAAGGCCGACATGATCGAAGGCGCTCTCGATGAGGCGATCAGGCGTATGCGCGTCGACATCAAGGAGTGGCGGCAGGAGGGCAGCCGTGTGTTCGTTACCGTCAAATCGTCCAAGCCGATCGACGACCGCAACATCCGCTACCTTGATCGTTCCGATACCTTTGATGACACAAAGATCGAGAGCAAATCGCCGGACGGTCTCGAAATGGTGATGAGTGCCTCGATCAAGCAGCAATATTTCCTGTTCGGCACCGACAATACCGGCCGCGATCTCCTGTCCCGAACGCTGATGGCCGGGCGCATATCGCTGGCCATCGGTCTGCTTGCCGGCATTGTGGCCGTGGTCATCGGCGTGCTCTACGGCGCCACCGCCGGCCTTGCCGGCGGCAGGGTCGACGAGGTGATGATGCGTGTCGTCGACGTGCTTTATTCTTTGCCATTCATCTTCTTCGTCATCATGCTGGTGGTGTTCTTCGGCAGGAACTTCGTGCTGATGTTCCTGGCGGTCGGCGCGGTGCTGTGGCTCGACATGGCGCGCATCGTGCGCGGACAAGCGCTGTCGATCCGCCGGCAGGAATATGTCCAGGCGGCGGAGGCGATGGGCGTCGGCCAGCGCGGCATTCTGCTGCGCCATGTGATCCCCAATTTGCTCGGGCCGGTGGTGATCTACATGACGCTGCTGGTGCCGCAGGTCATTATCCTGGAGAGTTTTTTGTCGTTCCTCGGGCTCGGCGTCCAGGAGCCGATGACCAGCTGGGGCGTGCTGATCTCGGTTGGCGCCCAGAACATCGGCTCGGCCAACTGGCTGCTTCTGTTCCCGGCCTTCTTTCTCGTCTCCACGCTGTTCGCGCTGAATTTCGTCGGCGATGGGCTGCGCGACGCGCTCGACCCGAAGGATCGTTGAGATGGCCGCTTCCGAAACCATCCTCAGCGTCAAGGACCTTCGGGTCCGCTTCCGCACCCTCGACGGTGTGGTGGAGGCGGTGAAGGGCATCAATATCCACGTCAAATCAGGCGAGACCGTCGCCGTCGTCGGCGAATCCGGTTCCGGCAAGAGCCAGACGATGATGGCGGCGATGAGCCTGCTCGCCTCGAACGGCGAAGCCACCGGCACGGTCGATTATCGTGGCCGCAATCTTTTGACCTTGAGCAAGCCCGAGCTCAACAAGGTCCGCGGCCGCAAGATCAGCATGATCTTCCAGGAGCCGATGACTTCGCTAGACCCGCTCTATTCGATCGGCAACCAGCTGATCGAGCCGATCCGCAAGCATCGCGGACTTGGCGCCGCCGCGGCGCGCGAGGAGGCGCTCAAGCTGCTGCGGCTGGTCCATATTCCCGATCCGGAGCGGCGGATGAAATCCTATCCGCACGAGTTGTCGGGCGGTCAGCGCCAGCGCGTCATGATCGCCATGGCGCTGGCCAACGACCCCGACATACTGATCGCCGACGAGCCGACGACCGCGCTCGACGTCACCATCCAGGCGCAGATTCTCATGCTGCTCGCCGAATTGCAGCGCAAGCTCGGCATGGCGATCGTCTTCATCACCCACGATCTCGGCATCGTCCGGCGCTTTGCCGATCGGGTCTATGTGATGCGCTATGGCGAGGTGGTCGAGGAGGGCGAGGCGGAAGCGATCTTCGCCAACCCGCAGCACGGCTACACCAAGATGCTACTTGCCGCCGAACCGACCGGCACCAAGGCGCCGCCGCCTCCGAATGCCCCTGTCCTGCTTGAAGGCAGGAACGTCGAGGTGACCTTCAAGATCGGCGGCGGATTTCTTGGCGGCGAGCCGCTGCTGCTGCGCGCCGTCGATCGCATTTCGATACGGCTGAAGCGCAACCAGACGATCGGCATCGTCGGCGAATCCGGATCGGGAAAATCGACGCTCGGCCGCGCCTTGCTGCGGCTCCTGCCCAGCGATGGCATCATCCGGCTTGGCGACCGCGACATTTCCCACGCTGACCGCCAGGCGATGCGGCCGCTGCGGCGCGAATTACAGCTGGTCTTCCAGGATCCATTCGGCTCGCTGTCGCCACGCATGACCGTCGGCCAGATAATCACCGAGGGGCTTCTGGTCCACGAGCCCAATCTGTCGGGCAGGCAGCGCGATCTCCGCGCGGTCGATGCCTTGCTCGAAGTCGGGCTCGATCCGAACACGCGCAACCGCTATCCGCACGAATTCTCCGGCGGCCAGCGGCAGCGCATCGCCATTGCGCGCGCCATGATCCTCAAGCCGAAAGTGGTGGTGCTGGACGAGCCGACCTCGGCGCTGGACCGCTCGGTGCAGAAGCAGATCGTCGAATTGCTGCGCAAGCTGCAGGCCGACCACGAACTGTCCTATCTGTTCATCAGCCACGATCTCGCCGTTGTGCGCGCCATGGCCGACTACATCATCGTCATGAAGCAGGGCAAGATCGTCGAGGAGGGGCCGGCCGAGGCGATCTTCAGCAATCCGCAGGCAACCTACACACAGACACTGATGGCCGCGGCCATCGATGTCACGCGATTTCGCCTGAGCGCATAGCCTTGCTGGCGATCCGCCACATGTCGACGTCGCACAGCACAGGCCACATGGCGCGGGTGTAGCGAAGCACATTCGGGGTGACATCGTCGCCGAGCCCGGCTTCCACGCGGCAGGTGCGGAACGCCTTCTCGATGCGCTTTGTCGGTTCGCCCAGGCTGTCATGGACGACCGGCCCGCAGTCGCAATCGATACGCTTCCAGCGGCGCATATGGGCGATCAGCCGTGACGGCAGTCGCGCCGGCGGACGCCATTTCTTGCTTTTTTTCGCGTGCTGATCTTTGCAATAGAGCACGCCGCGGCCTAGGTCCGGCCAAGCTTGTGCGGCCTCGCCATCCCAATTGAGTTGCAGGATTGAACGATGTCTGCAGCCAGTGTAGAGCCCCACAATGATAAAGCGGCAGAGATGAGCGTACTGACCGTGCTTCCGGCGCAGCCGCAATGCCGCGCGCAGCAGTCCCGCTGCTTCCTCGCGCGTCAGCCAGCGCTCGCGCGCTGCTGGTTTGTCTGGCAAGGTGACGGACGGCTTCGGATCGAGACCGTATTCCTTGGCCCAAAAGTTGATCGCCGAGCGGAGGTCCTCAAGATCGCGACGCGGGCCTGATGTAAAGTCCTTGTCTCGCCACGCCGGGAGTAACGCACGGCGGGTCTCCATCGCCGCAGCGTTGAGCTTGGCGATTCGCTCACGCTCTACCCGATTGCGCTCGCGCGAACGGTGCTCGACATAGGCGCGGCAGCGATCTCCATTGATGTTGGCGACCGGCTCGGTGCCGAAGAATTCGTTCAGAAAACGCATCCTGGCGAGAAATTCCTTGCGACCGGCAATCTTGGCCTGGCGTCCTTCGGTATAGGCGGCGAGGATGTCACCGACAGTCAGGCGGCGGGCATCTGCCCTGGAGATCGGGGGCTGATATTTGCCGACGGCGGCAGGCCCGAGTTGAGGGCGCAGCATACCTGAAGCGCTAGACACCGCTCCCGTGCGGGCATGATGATGGGTCGTCACAATGGTCCCCTTTTTTGCTCCGAAGTTGTTCGTCCTGCGGACGGGGATCACTAGAAGAGGCAACAAGACCGGCTTTGCAACAAGCAAAATGGGCGATAGTGCCGTGAGATGCAAAGACTTGCGAAAGGCGGCGCAGAATCGCGCCGGCTTGGCTTTCCCGCCGGACGACGAGTCTTGGTGCATTCCCGGAGGGTAGCTGACAGCCGCATCAAAATGGTGGCTCGGGCTATCCCATGTTCCGGTTGCAACTGAGGTGTAAATCTCACGCCGGCCTTCACGGGACGATTTGGCGTTTCGAAGCGGGGGAGGTTTCCGGTGCCTTGGAAATCTCGCTTTTTCGGTGACGAACATGCGTTGGCAATAGCCGCGATCCGACGCCACTGCGGGCACCGCGTAGCCTCTCCTCGGCCAAACCTCTTTTTGTCGAATGTACAGGCGCAACTTGGAAGAGCCCCTACGAGCCCTGAGCCATTGCCTCCCGGGTTGGACAATGTTTTTTCTGGTCGGAGTGGCAGGATTTGAACCTGCGACCCCATCGTCCCGAACGATGTGCGCTACCAGGCTGCGCTACACTCCGTGACCAGACCGCGGGCTTATAGCCGCCGCGTTTGGTTACTGCAAGCGCCAATGGCAGCGCTTCTGTCGCATTTCTTTCTCTTTAGCCGCCACGTCATACAGGTTTCAGTTTCCTGTCGCACAAACACGGCTTAAAGGGCTTCTGGGTAACCGTCCACTTGCCTCGAAGCACCTGATTCCGCCGCCTGGAGTAAGCAGCCTTGTCGATGAAGATCGTTAGCGATGTCAGACCAAACACTTTTGAGTTTGAAACCTCGGCGCTGATCAAACCCTCCGGGTTTCGCGAATATGATGCGCGCTGGTGGTTCGGCCATCCCGGCTCGAACGAAACGCCGGAACTCAATCTGATCGGCGTCCAGGCGCTCGGCATGGGGCTCGGCACGCTAATCCGTCGCCTGGGTGCCGGACCTGACATCGTCACCGGTCACGATTTCCGCTCCTATTCGCTTGCCATAAAGCTCGCGCTGGTTTCCGGGCTGATGGCGGTCGGCGCACGGGTCAAGGATGTCGGGCTGGCCCTGTCGCCGATGGCTTATTTCGCCCAGTTCGCGCTCGACACGCCCTCCGTCGCCATGGTCACTGCCTCGCACAACGAGAATGGCTGGACCGGCGTCAAGATGGGCGCGGCGCGCCCGCTGACTTTTGGTCCGGAGGAGATGAGTGCGTTGAAGGCGATTGTGCTGTCCGGCGATTTCGATCTTGTCGGTGGCGGCTCCTATGACTTCGTTGCGGACTTCCGCGAAACCTACCTTGACGATCTGACAGCGGGAAAGCGTATCTCGAGGAAGCTCAAGGTGGTGGCCGCCTGCGGCAACGGCACCGCCGGGGCTTTCGCTCCCGAGGCACTGGAAAGGATCGGCTGCGAGGTGATCCCGCTCGACGTCGAGCTCGATCATACGTTCCCCAATTACAACCCCAACCCCGAAGACATGCAGATGCTGCACGCCATTCGCGACAAGGTGCTGGAAACGGGCGCCGATGTCGGGCTAGGCTTCGACGGCGACGGCGATCGCTGCGGCGTTGTCGACAATGAAGGCAACGAGATCTTCGCCGACAAGGTCGGCGTCATGCTGGCGCGCGACATTTCGCACCTCTATCCCGGCTCGACTTTCGTCGTCGACGTCAAGTCGACCGGATTGTTCATGACTGACAAGGTGTTGCGGGAAAATGGCGCGGTCACCGACTATTGGAAAACCGGTCACTCGTATATCAAACGGCGCGTCGCCGAACTCGGCGCCGCCGCCGGTTTCGAAAAATCGGGCCATTTCTTCTTCAATCCGCCGATCGGCCGCGGCTATGACGATGGCCTGGTCACGGCTATCGCCATATGCCAGATGCTGGATCGCAGCCCGCAAAGCAGTATGGCCGACCTGTATCGCGATCTGCCGCTGACCTTCGGCACGCCGACTATGTCGCCACATTGTGCCGACGAGCTCAAATACGGCGTCGTCGAGCGCGTTGTGGGCGACTTTCGCAAGATGAAGGACGAGGGTACGGTCTTCGCCGGCCAGAAGATCGCCGAACTGATCACCGTCAACGGCGTCAGGGTCGTGGCGGAGGATGGTACCTGGGGGTTGGTGCGCGCATCATCGAACAAGCCGGAGCTTGTGGTGGTGGTGGAGAGCCCGGTATCGTCCGAACGGCGCCGGCAGATGTTCGAAGCCGTCGATGCGGTGCTGCGCCGCAGCCCCGAAGTCGGCGCCTACAATCAGACCTTTTGAGCACGAGGCTTGTTTTCATGACCGAACGGATCGTCAGTTTTGTGATGAGCGGCGGCGTCGGCTCGCGGCTGTGGCCGTTGTCGCGCGAGGACAATCCCAAGCAGTTCCATGATTTCTCCGGCGACGGCTCAATGCTGGCCAAGACGCTGCGCCGGTTGACCGCGCGGCCGGAAGGCGAAACGCCGGTTTTCCTGATTGCCTCGGAAAGGCATGCCGACCGCGTTCATGCCGACATTGCCGGTCACGAGCTTTCCGGCGGCGGCCCGCTGTTCGAGCCGACCGGACGCAACACCGCCGCGGCCGTCGCCTTGGCAAGCCTGCGCACGCTGTCGGAATTCGGCGATAGCCTGGTGCTGGTGGTGCCGTCCGATCATGAGATCGCGACGCCACAGCAATTCTGGCGGAGCATCGAGGCCGGCACGGCGGCCGCGCGCCAGGGCAGGCTGGTGGTGTTCGGCATCAAGCCCGCCCAACCCGAGACCGGTTACGGCTACATCGAGGTGGCCGGCGAGCGCGATGGCATCTGCGATGTCTCGCGTTTCGTCGAAAAACCCGATCTCGCCACGGCGCAGAGCTATCTCGAGGCCGACAATTTCTACTGGAACACCGGCATCTTCCTGTTTCGCGCCAGTGCCATGCGCGACGCGTTCATGGCCTTCCAGCCCGACATCTGGAGCGCCACAGAGGCTGCCTACCAGGCTGCGACATCGGATCTTTCCGGCCTCTACATGCCTCTGGAGCTCTATGCCGCCATCCCATCGACATCGATCGACTATGCGATCATGGAGCGCGCCAGCGGCATCGCCATGGTGCCGGCCGGCTTTCGCTGGAACGATCTCGGCTCCTGGCAATCGCTGCTCGACGTCGGCCCCTCCGACACGCAGGGCAATGTCATCGTCGGCGACGTGGTCGCCATCGATTGCGAGAACTCCTATATCCGCAGCGATGGTCGCCTGCTGTCGGCCATTGGCCTGAAGGACGTCGCCATCGTGTCGACCGCCGACGCCACTTTCGTCGCGCCGGTCAGCCACAGCCAGAATGTCAAGAAGATCGTCGAGCAGCTCGAAAAGAGCGGTCGCCTTGAGACCAGGTTCACGCCCGCCGACGACCGCGTCATCGAAAGCGGCGCCTGGCAGCGCCGCGTGCACCATTGGCTGTTCGAGGAGACGGTGCCGTTGTGGTCGACGGTCGGCGTCGATGAGCGCCACGGCGGGTTCCACGAGGCGCTCGGCTTCGATGCCGCCCCGCTGATGAAACCCAAGCGCATGCGCACGCAGGCCAGGCAGATCTACGCCTTCGCCGTCGCCAAGGCGCGCGGCTGGAACGGCCCGGCCGATCGGCTGATCAGCCACGGCCTCGAATTCATGGCCAGGCACGGACGTACCGACAATGGCGGCTGGGTACGCACGCTCAACGTCGACGGCACCGTCGCCGACGCCGCCGAGGATGCCTATGACCATTCCTGCGTGCTCCTGGCGCTGGCGCATGCCCATATGTGCGGCAATCCCGATGCGTTGCGGCTTGGCCAGGAGACCTTTGCGTTCATCGACGCGCATCTCGAGGACGAACGCCTGACCGGCTTCCGCGAGACCTCGAGCGGCGAGGGCGAGCGCCGCTCCAACCCGCACATGCATCTGCTCGAGGCATTCCTGGCCTGGCATCAGGCGACCGGCGAGCGCGCCTATCTTCGTCGCGCCGCGCGCATCGTCGATCTATTTCGCAGCCATTTCTTCGACCCGGAAAGCTGGACGCTGGGTGAGTATTTCGACCATGAATGGCGGCCGGCCCCTGGCGGGAAGGGCACGTGGACCGAACCCGGCCATCATTTCGAATGGGCCTCGCTGCTGGTCGACTTCGCCGGCCGCAGCGGCCAGAGCGGCTTGACCGGCCTTGCCCGGAAGCTTTACGCGTCGGCGATTGCCAATGGCCTGAACCGCGCCACGGGCCTCGCCTACGGCGCCGTCTCGCGGCAAGGACTGCCGCTCGACCGCGTCTCGCGCAGCTGGCCGCAGGCCGAAGCGATCAAGGCGGCGATCGCGCTGGACGGTTCGGGCGGTCCCGACCTGAAGCCGGAAATCGAGGCGCGTGTCGGCCGGCTGTTCCGCTGGCACATCAATCCGGCACCGCTCGGCCTGTGGATCGACCGCATCGACGAGCGTGGCCGCTCCTTGGCGAGCGAGGTGCCGGCCAGCATCTTCTATCATCTCGTCTGCGCGCTGACGCAGTATCTGGACGGCACGGCGCCCAAGGATCAGTACGGGCTGGCGACATCCCCGGTCTCGACATAGACCGACTTCAGCTGCGAATAGAGCGCCAGTGCCGCGAGCGAATTCTCGCGGCCGATGCCGGACTGCTTGAAGCCGCCGAAGGGGATTTCGACCGGCGTCAGATTGTAGGCGTTGATCCAGCAGATGCCGGCCTGCAGTTCGGCGATGACACGATGGGCGCGCGCCAGGTCGCGCGTGAACACGCCGGCGGCGAGGCCGAATTCGGTATCGTTGGCGCGCTCGATCACCTCGTCCTCGCTGTCGAATTTCAGCACGCTCATGACCGGCCCGAAAATCTCCTCGCGGGCGATGCGCATCGTGTCGACGACACCGGTGAACACCGTCGGCTCGACGAAGAAGCCGCCCTGAAAACCCTGCAGCGAAGGCACGTTGCCGCCGCAGGCGAGCACCGCGCCATCCTGCTTGCCGGCCTCGATGTAAGAGACCACCTTGTCGTGCTGCGCCTTCGAGACGAGCGGCCCCATCTGCGTGTCCGGATCGAGCGGATCGCCGATGCGGATTTTCTTCGTCCGTTCGGTCAGCCTCTCGACGAAACGGTCATGGATGCTACTCTGCACGAAGACCCGCGTGCCGTTGGAGCAGATCTGGCCGGTCGAATAGAAATTGCCGAGCATCGCGCCGCCGATGGCGTTTTCGAGGTCGGCGTCTTCGAAGACGATCAGCGGCGACTTGCCGCCGAGCTCCATCGTTGCGTGCTTCATCTTTGAGCCGGCGAGCGACAGCACTTTGCGGCCGGTTGGCACCGAGCCGGTCACCGAGACCTTGGCGACGACATCGTGGCCGACAAGGCCGGCGCCGACATCGCCAAAACCCTGCACCACGTTGAACAGCCCGTCGGGCAGCCCGGCCTCGGTGTAGATTTCGGCGAGCGCCAGCGCTGATAGCGGCGTGTTTTCCGATGGTTTGAAAACCATCGCATTGCCCATGGCGAGGGCGGGTGCGGATTTCCAGCCGGCGATCTGGATCGGATAGTTCCAGGCGCCGATGCCGACGCAAACGCCGAGCGCCTCGCGCCTGGTATAGGCAAAGGGTCCGCCGAGATCCACGGCCTCGCCATTAAAGGCGGCGACGGCGCCGCCGAAATATTCCAGGCAGTCGGCCGCCGACGGGGCGTCCGCAACAAGCGTCTCCTGGATCGGCTTACCGGTATCCAGCGTCTCGATGCGCGCCAGATCGGCATTGCGCGCGCGCAAAATGTCGGCGGCGCGGCGCAGGATGCGGCCGCGTTCGACCGCCTTCAGCCGCGCCCAGGCCGGTTGTGCTGCACGCGCCGCCTCGATCGCGAGCTCCAGCACGTTCGGCGTCGCCGAGCGCAGCATGGCGATGGTCTCGCCGGTTGCCGGATAGATAACCGGCAGCGCTGCGCCGCGCTCGTCGTCGATATAGCGGCCGTTGACATAATGCGATGCCGTTGGCTGGGCGCGCATGACTGTTCTCCAAATCGTCTTGTCGCGGCATGCGGAATATGCGTCCGCCGGATCATGGCCTATCTGTCCGACACCTGCCAGCGCGGATTGATCCATGGTTCCTGGTTGGAAGGTGGCAGCGGCGTACGCCCGAGAATGTGGTCGGCGGCCTTCTCGCCGGTCATGATCGACGGAGCGTTGAGATTGCCATTGGTGACGCGCGGGAAGATCGAGGAATCGGCGACCCGAAGCCCTTCGACGCCAATGACGCGGCATTCCGGATCGACGACGCTCATCGCATCATCGGCACGGCCCAACTTGCAGGTGCCGCAAGGGTGGTAGGCGCTTTCGGCGTGGTCGCGAATGAAGGCGTCGAGCTCTTCATCCGATTGTACATGCGAGCCCGGCGACAGTTCCTTGCCTCGGTACGGATCGAAGGCCGCTTGCCCGAAGATCTCGCGGGTCAGCCGGATGCAGTGGCGGAACTCCGTCCAGTCGTCCGGATGCGACATGTAGTTGAAGCGGATCACCGGGTTCGATTTGGGATCGGGCGAGCGCAGCGTGACCGAACCGCGCGACTTCGACCGCATCGGCCCGACATGCGCCTGGAAGCCGTGCGCCTTGGCCGCCGCCTTGCCGTCATAGCGGACCGCGGCCGGGATGAAGTGATACTGGATATCGGGATAGTCGACGCCGGCGCGCGAGCGCACGAAGGCGGCCGCCTCGAAATGATTGGTGGCGCCGAGGCCGGACTTGAAGAACAGCCATTGTGCCCCGATCAGCGCCTTCGAGAACGGGTTCAGCACCGAGTTCAGCGTGATCGGCTTTGTCGATTCCTGCTGGATGTAGAGTTCCATATGGTCCTGCAGATTGCGACCGACTCCGGGCCGGTCGACAATCACCGGGATGCCGTTCTCCCTAAGGTGCTGGCCGGGGCCGATGCCGGATAGCATGAGGATCTTGGGCGAGTTGATCGAGGACGCCGCAACGATCACCTCGCGCCGCGCTCTGACCACCTGAATCCGTTTGCGCATTTCGATCTCGACGCCGGTGGCGCGTTGATTCTCGATGATTACCCGCCGGGCGAAACCCTTGACCAGGCTGACATTTTTCCGCCTGAGTGCCGGCCTGAGATAGGCGCTCGCCGCCGACCAGCGGCGACCGCCGCGAATGGTCTGCTCCATCGGCCCAAAGCCTTCCTGCTTCGCGCCGTTGTAGTCGTCGGTCAGCTCGAAACCGGCCTGGCGGCCCGCCTCGACGAAGGCGCCGTAGAGTGGGTTCGTCCTCGAGCCGCGCTGCACAGTCAGCGGGCCGCCGTGGCCGCGCCAGCCATTCTCGCCGCCATTGCTGTCCTCCATGCGCTTGAAATAGGGGAGTACGTCGGCAAAGCCCCAGCCGGCCGCGCCCTGTTCGGCCCAGTGGTCGAAGTCGCGGGCATGGCCGCGCACATAGACCATGCCGTTGATCGAGGATGAGCCGCCGATGACCTTGCCGCGCGGCGTCGCCAGCACGCGGCCGCCGAGATGCGGCTCCGGCTCGCTGGCGAAGCCCCAGTCGTAAAGGCTCATATTGAGCGGGATCGACAGCGCCGACGGCATCTGGATCAGCGGCCCGATATCGCTGCCGCCATATTCGATGACGATCACCGAATGCTTGCCGTCCTCCGACAGCCGGTAGGCCATGGCCGAGCCGGCCGAGCCGGAGCCGATTATGACGAAATCCGCTTCAAGCATGGTTCATATGCGCCCATGGTTCATATGCGCAATGAAATCGGCGAGCGAGACGTTGCCGCCGGTTGCCATCACCAGAACGGTCCTGCCGGTTATGTCGATCTTGCCGCCGAGCAACGCCGCCAGCGAGGCAGCGCCGGATGGCTCAAGCACCAGCTTCAGCCGCTCGAAGGCGATGCGCATGGCGCGCCGCACCGACGCATCATCGACAGTGACGCCGCGAACGCCGGCGGCCTTCACCGCTGCGAACGGCGCGTCGCCGGGCCGCCGCGACATCAGCCCGTCGCAGATCGATTTCGGCCCGATCGGCATGGTTTCGATGGCACCATGCGCCAGCGACGAGCCCATGCCGTCAAAACCTTCCGGCTCGACGCCGATGATCTCCGTGGCGGGCGACAGATAGTGGAAGGCCAGTGAAACGCCACCTATCAGCCCGCCACCGCCGACCGAACAGAACAAGAGATCGGCCTCCACTTGCCTGGCGGCGAACTGGTCGAGTGCCTCCAGTCCGGCGCCGGCCTGGCCGGCGACGATCTCCGGATCGTCGAACGGGTGCAGCAGCGCCAGGCCATCGCTCGCGGCGATCTCACGCGCTCTGGCGGCGGCGACTTCCTCACGCGCGCGTTCGCCATGGTCGGTCAGCACGACACGCGCGCCATACCCCGACGTGGCATCGCGTTTGGCGGCCGGCGCGTCGATCGGCATGACGATGGTGACGGGAATGCCAAGCGCTTGGCCAGCCGCCGCTAGCCCCTGCGCAAAATTGCCGGAGGAGTAGGCGACGACGCCCTTTTTGGTTTCGTCAGGCGAGAGCTTCTTCAGCCGCCAGTAGGCGCCGCGCACCTTGAACGATCCTGCCCATTGCAGCGATTCGGCCTTGACGAAGACGCGGGCGGCGCCGGTCTCGCGGGCAAGTGCCGCCGATTCCAGGAGCGGCGTGATCTGCGTCGCCTTGGAGGTGACGGCATAGGCCTGCCTGAGATGGTCGAGCGAGGGGACGAGACGGTCTGCCATCATTTGCCTCGCGGAAAGCGCTTCTGCTCTTCGAGCAGGTCGAGGTTCATATGGTTTCGCATGTAGCGCTCCGATGCCTTCTGCAGCGGCTGGAATTCCCAGGGATAATGGGTGCCGTTGCGCAGCGCCGGGTAGACCACCCAGCGGCGTGCCTGGCTGGCACGCACCGCCGCGTCGAAGGCCGCCATGTCCCAGCGCGCCCGCACCTTGTCGGTGAAAGCGGCCACCAATGCCGCATTGGCCGGATCGGCGGCGAGATTGGTCAATTCCTGCGAATCCGATTCAAGATCAAACAGTTGCGGCGGATCGATCTCGCAATGGATGAATTTGTAGCGGCCCTCGCGCATCGCCACCATCGGCGCGTTGGAGCCTTCGGCGGCATATTCCATCAGCACCGGCGCGGAGCGTTTCTTTCCGTTTAGCAGCGGCAGCAGCGACTGGCCGTCAGTCCACGGCGCAATCGCGCTGATGTCGATGCCGGCGAGGTCGCAAAGCGTCGGCGTCACGTCGAGATTGGAGACCGGCGTGTCGATCAGGCCGGCGGCGATGCCCTCGCCGGCGATCATCAGCGGCACCCGCGCCGAACCTTCGAAAAAGCACATCTTGAACCACAGGCCGCGCTCGCCAAGCATGTCGCCATGGTCCGAGCAGAACAGAATGATCGTGTCGTCGAGCATGCGCGTGCGCTCGAGCACCGACAGCAGCTCGCCGAGCTTGTCGTCGAGATAAGAGATGTTGGCGAAATAGCCGCGCCGTGCGCGGCGTATCTGCTCAGCGGTGATGTCGAACCTGTCATAGTCGCTGGCGCGGTAGAGCCGCTGCGAATGCGGGTCCTGCCTGTCGTAAGGAATGAAGCCGACCTCAGGCTCGAGCGCCGGGCAATCCTCGTAGAGGTCCCAGTATTGCCGCCGTGCGACGTAAGGATCGTGCGGATGGGTGAAGGAAACCGTCAAGCACCAGGGCCGATGTGCGGCATCGTCGGAGACGCGGGCAAAATCATAAAGCTTCTGCACCGCATGGAAGGCGACCTCGTCGTCATATTCCAGCTGGTTGGTGATCTCGGCAGTACCGGCGCCGCTGACGGAGCCGAGATTGTGATACCACCAGTCGATGCGCTCGCCGGGTTTGCGATAGTCGGGTGTCCAGCCGAAATCGGCCGGATAGATGTCGGTGGTCAGCCGCTCCTCGAAACCGTGCAACTGGTCCGGCCCGACGAAATGCATCTTGCCGGAGAGGCAGGTGTGATAACCTGCGGCGCGCAGATGATGGGCAAAGGTCGGGATCGAAGACGCGAATTCGGCGGCGTTGTCATAGACTCCGGTGCGTGACGGCAACTGGCCGCTCATGAATGCGGCGCGGCCCGGCGCGCAGAGCGGCGAGGCCGTGTAATTGTTGCAAAAACGCGCCGAACGCGCGGCGAGCGCCTTCAGATGCGGCGCGTGCAGGAAGTCCGCCGGCCCATCCGGAAACAGCGTTCCGTTGAGCTGATCGACCATGACGATCAGGATGTTGGGTCGCTTGGATGTCACTGCTTCTGCCGTCCGCTGAGCTTCGTTTCGAGATAGTCCTCGACCAGTGCAATCGCGGTCGCGGCATCAGGAACACCGTCCTTCAGCGCGCGCCTGATATAGAGCCCGTCGATCAGCGCCGCGGTCGCTTCGGCGACCCGGTCGGCCTCGCTTCTCGGCAGGATGCCGGCCAGCCCGCTGAGCAGATTGGAATGCAGCCGGCGCGCATAGACCTTGAGCAGCCGGCGGAGTGCTGCCGATTTCTGCGCCTCGACATAGAAGGCGAGCCAGGCGGCGATCGTTTCGGGCTGGAACTGGATGTCGGAGAAATTGACCGCGACCACCGCCGAGACGCGCTGGCGCGCCGTGCCGGCCGCGCGAAGTGCACGGCGCGTATCGGCGGTGAGCTCGCTCAGGATGTGCCGCATCGTCGCCAACAGCAATTCGTCCTTGACGCCGAAATAATGGTGGGCAAGCGCCGAGGACACGCCGGCGCGGCCGGCGATTTCCGACATCGTCACATCAAGCGAACCGCGCTCGCCGATCGCCGAGATCGTTGCGTCGATGAGCGCCCTGCGGCGCAACGGCTCCATTCCGAGTTTCGGCATTCCTGCTCCGGCCTGTTGCGACAAGATTATTTTTTATTGACGCATCAATCAACAAAAATCCGGCCTGATTTGCTGGCAAAAGCCAGGCACTATGACCAGATGATCAAGATCAAGCGATTGTGCGGTTCTGGCCCCTTCACGAGGCCGGCGAAACGGTTCATGCTTGAACAATGCTGATGCGCGTGCAGTATCGCGTAGCCCGGGTCCACAGGATGGAGATCGCCATGACAGCATGCATCGTCGGTTGGGCGCATTCGCGCTTCGGCAAGCTCGAAGGCGAGACGCTGGAGGGCCTGATCACCAAGGTGGCAGTCGAGGCGCTCGATCATGCCGGCATCGGTCCAGATGACGTCGACGAGATCGTGCTCGGCCACTTCAACGCCGGGTTTTCCGCCCAGGATTTCACCGCGAGCCTAGTCCTCCAGGCCGACGACCGGCTGCGCTTCAAGCCGGCGACCCGCGTCGAGAACGCCTGCGCCACCGGCTCGGCGGCGGTCAGGCAAGGCATCCGCGCCATCGACGCCAATGCCGCCCGTATCGTGTTGGTGGTCGGCGCCGAGCAGATGACGACGACGCCCGGTCCCGAGATCGGCAAGAACCTGCTCAAGGCCTCGTATCTGCCGGAGGACGGTGACACGCCGGCAGGCTTCGCCGGCGTCTTCGGCAAGATCGCCCAAGCCTATTTCCAGCGCTACGGCGACCAGTCGGATGCGCTGGCGATGATCGCCGCCAAGAACCACAAGAACGGCGTCGACAATCCCTACGCGCAGATGCGCAAGGATTTCGGCTACGAGTTCTGCAGGCAGGAAAGCGAAAAAAACCCCTTCGTCGCCGGTCCGCTGAAGCGCACAGACTGCTCGCTGGTGTCGGACGGTGCCGCCGCGCTTGTCCTTGCCGACACGGCCACGGCGCTGAAGATGCGCCGCGCCGTCGCCTTCCGCGCCAATGAGCATGTTCAGGATTTCCTGCCGATGTCGAAGCGCGACATTCTCGCCTTCGAAGGCTGCGAGCAGGCCTGGAACCAGGCGCTGAAGCAGGCGGGCGTGACGCTCGGCGACCTGTCCTTCGTCGAGACGCATGACTGTTTCACCATCGCCGAACTGATCGAGTATGAGGCGATGGGCTTGGCCAAGCCGGGCGAGGGCGCCAAGCTGGCCCTGGATGGTGAGACGGCGAAAGATGGAAGGCTGCCGGTCAATCCGTCTGGCGGGCTGAAGGCCAAGGGCCACCCGATCGGTGCCACCGGTGTATCGATGCATGTGCTGAGCGCCATGCAGCTCGTCGGCGAGGCGGGCGGCATCCAGGTGCCGGGAGCAAAACTCGGCGGCATCTTCAACATGGGTGGTGCCGCGGTCGCCAACTACGTTTCCATTCTCGACCGGATCAGATAAACCCGCCCGCATTTGCGGGAGGTGACATGACAAATCCGGTTCTGGTCGAAGTCTTGCGCGGCGCTATCGTCGAGAGCGCCCATCGCGGCGCCGTTGCCGTCTTCGACGCCGACGGCAAGCCCGTCTGGGAGATCGGCGACACGGCACAGCCGGTGTTCCCGCGCTCGGCGGTCAAGGCGATCCAGGCGCTGCCGCTGGTCGAGAGCGGCGCTGCCGATGCCTACGGCTTCGGTGACCGGGAGCTGGCGCTGGCCTGCGCCTCGCATTCCGGCGAGCCGCCACATGTCGAGCTCGCGCGCGCCATGCTGGCGAAGGCCGGCCTGGACGAGACGGCACTCGAATGCGGCGCGCATTGGCCGTCGAGCCATGGAGCGACGCTGGCACTTGCCCGCGCCGGCCGTGCGCCGAACACCTTGCACAACAATTGTTCCGGCAAGCACTCAGGCTTCCTATGCACCTGCGTTCACAGCGGCATCGCCCATCGTGGTTACGTCAAGGCTGGCCATGCTTCGCAGGAGATGGTGCGCGAAGCGATGCAGGCGGTGACCGGTGCTGCCCATGACGCCGATCACCGCGGCACCGACGGCTGCTCGATTCCGACCTATGCCGTGCCGTTGCGCAGCTTTGCCCTTGGCTTTGCCCGCATGGCGACAGGTGCCGGCTTCGAGCCGGTGCGCGCCCGGGCGGCGAAGCGGCTGCTTTCTGCCTGCATGGCCGAGCCGTTTTTCGTCGCCGGCACGGGCAGGTCCGATGTCGCGATGATGGAGGCCGCGCCGGGCCGGATTTTCGTCAAGGGAGGCGCCGAAGGTGTTTTTTGCGCCGCCGTTCCGGAGCTCTGCCTTGGCATCGCGCTGAAATGCGACGATGGCGCCGGCCGCGCCGCTGAAGTGATGGTCGCGGCCGTGCTGGCAAAGCTGCTGCACGCCGACCACGCGCTCGCTGCGAAACTGACCGAACAAGCAAATCCGCCTATCGAGAGCCGGATCGGCGCCAAAGTCGGCGCGCTCCGACCGACGGCCACCCTCAACTGACGTGGTTGCGCTCGACGGTCAAATGCGCATAGCCGGCATTGCCTGATGCGGCGAGGTCGCCGGTCACTCGCTCGGCCCAGCGTTGGCCGACGATCGCGCCGTTCTGGACTCCGTCGATGACATTGTCGGAGATGATTGCCGTTCCGGCACCTTCAACCACGCTGACGACGATGCCGGTCCCCGCCTTGCGGATGACGTTTCCCGTGGCGACCACATTGCGCATGAACGGTCCCCAGCCGATCTGCATGCCGTAGAGCGGTGCATTCTCGACGACATTGCCGGAAACGGTGGTGTCTGCCTCGACGCTGATGCCGACGCCGAAGCCGGGCGCATCGGCAGGGTAGGGGCCGCTGGTCGACAGGTTGCGGACTACGTTGCCGGAGCAGACGCCCATGCGCCCGCCTTCGTTGAAATTGACGATCGAAATACCATTCGCAGCACCATCGACGATGTTGTTGCCGATGATCGCCCCTTCGAAGGAGAATTCGGAATACACGGCCGTTTCGCCCGCGCGCGAGCAGGTATTGCCGGTGACCTGCAAATTGCTGGCACTGTTGGCGCGGATCGCCGAAAACGCGCAGTCCGAAACAATATTGCCGGAGATGATGACGTTGCCGGCGCGGAAGGCATTGATGCCATTGCCGTTCTGGCCGGTTCCGCCGCTGCGCGCCTGGATGCGTTCGATGCGGTTGCCGCTGACGATGGTGCCGTCTTCCGCTGCCTGCCAGCGGTGCACGAGGATGCCGCCATTGGCGCAGTCGGAGACGCTATTGCCTGATATTTCCAGGCCATCGGCCTCGACCGAATAGATGCCGGCATCGGCCGCACCGGATATCTCCGAGCGCTGGATGCGGCCCGAGGCGTGTTCGAGCGCCAGACCGTTCTTGCCGCTGCCGGTCATCTGGCAGTTGTCGACGACCAGATGGGCGATGCGGCGCAGATCGAGCAGGCCTTGCGTGTATTCGCCCATCCAGCGGTTGCTGCCATCGAACACCAGCCCGCTGAGTTCGATACGCTCGGCCCGTTCGGCCATGATGAGATGGCCATTGCCGCCATAGACGATCCGCGATGCGCCCGGCACGCCGGACAGGCGCACCCGGCCGGGCAGTGACAGGTTGGAAACGATATAGATCCCCGGCGGCAGGAACACCGGCATGTCGCGGTCGTGCGCGTCGCGCAGCAGCTTGGTGAAAGCCTTGCTCTGATCGTCTAGCGCGCCGGGCCGGACGCCGAGCTCGGTCGCGTTGATCGCGCCACGCATCGCGGCTTTCTCGATGCCGGGAAGGTTTTTCGCCGCTGCCTTGCCGAGCGAAAGCCCCATGACGGCAAAGCCGGCGGTCTGCGCAAGCAGCGTTCGTCTGTTCAACATCGGCACAGATTCCTTGCGTTCAACGGTCGCGCCGCAGGATTCGTGCCAGACTAGCCCGGTCGAACTCGTGGTGAAAATCTGACGCTTGGCCCCTATTCGATCCTCGTTGGCTCAGCGATCACCGCATTTACCCCGTTGAAGGCAAGTTGCAGGAATATCTGGTCGATCTCCGCGGGAGACAGCTTCGTATCCCTCTCAAGCCACCAGTGCATCACTTCAAAGAACGCGCCAACGATGAAGCGTGTGGCGATCTCAAGTCTGACTCCGCCTTCATCACCTCGGATATTCGCCAACTCATGGCGAACCTGCCTGCTTATCCAGCCGCGGATCTCTTCTGGCATTTCGCGCTTTTTCCCGCCCATCAGCGCACGGTGCATCTCCCGCGTGGCAAGAGCATGCTCGAACACCGGACCGCTGAAGGAAAAGCCCTTGGCATTTCTCTGCGAATGGCGTTCGGCACCACGTGCCTGCAAGCCCTTCATATGCTCGTCGATCGTTGCTTTCCTCAAGCAGTCCTTGTCGGGATAGTGCGTGTAGAAAGTCGAGCGGCCGACATCGGCTTCCCTGCAGATATCCTCGACCGTGATCGCCGTATACCCCTTCTCGGCGGTCAGTCTGAAAAGCGCCTGCTGCAGTCGGCTGCGGGTCCTGGCGACCCGACGATCGATCGATCCGGCTGGCATCGGCAACGTCCTTTTCCGGTCATAGGACACCAAATCGTCCAGTATTGGGCGCGTCGGTGCTATGTGGCCAGTAAAACCGATACTGGACACACTGTCCAGTATCATATGCTCTTGCGGAAGGCCCAGCGCGATGCACGGCTGGCCGGAGATAAAGCAATGCACCAACGTATTTTCGGAATAATAGTCGGAGGGCATGCGCTAGTCGCGCTCGTCAAAGTGGCCGTGGTGCTCGCGGCATTTTTCTCGTTGGGACAGGCAAATGCGGTCTTTTCCTTGGGAGTTCCCGTCCTCCTGCTTCATGCTGGTGCACTCGTCGTAGTCGCGAGCTTATTGATATGGCAAAGCGCTCACGGGCGGCTGTCCGCCAAGGACCGCAGACCGGCCGCCGGCGAGGAGAAGGCGCCGCATGTCGGCATCACGCTTCATTCCGCCGCCCTGTACGATATGCTGGCGTGGCTTCTGACCTTCGGTCGCGAACGTGCTTTTCGCGAAAGGATATTAAGCTTTGCGGAGCTGAAACCGGGAGAAGTGGTCCTGGATGTCGGGTGCGGCACCGGCACCACCGCGCTCCTTGCCAGACAAAAAGTGGCGCCGGAGGGGCGCGTGCACGGGGTCGACGCCTCCGCCGAAATGGTTGCGCGCGCGACGGCAAAGGCCCGGCGAGCCGGGCTACAAGTCGGGTTCTCGACCGCCACCGCTCAGGAACTGCCTTTCAAGGATGGGGAATTTGATGTCGTCCTCAGCACGCTGATGTTCCACCATCTTCCAAAGAAGGGCCGCGAGGAATTCGGCAGAGAGGCCTTCCGCGTCCTGAGGCCGGGCGGTCGTGTGCTTATCGTCGATTTTGCGAAACCGCCGCGCCGGAAGAGCACCTTTCGGCTCCACCGGCATGGTTACGTCGATTTGGACAAAGTTGCAGCGGATCTCGGCCGGCACGGCTTCAATATCGTTGAGCAAGGCGACGTCGGAACCAAGGGGCTCCGCTACCTAGTTGCGCAACCGGACCCCAAGCGGCTGTTAAACGTCGGGTATTGAACCCAGATTTCCGTCACCATCCTCTTCTTCAGCAATGGCTTGTGGAGTCGTCGCGCCGGGCCTAAGTTCGTCGGATGAGCAGGGCCTTCACCCGCGAGGAAGACAGCGAAAACGCCATTGCCGGCATCGGCGAGCGGCCGATCAGCCATCACCGCAATCTGGTCACGGAACGCGGCATGGCGCTGATCGATGCCGAGGTGGCCGCTCTGCGTGACGAACTGGGCAGAGCCGAGAAGAGGGCCGACCGCGAGCGCATCGCGCTGGTCTCGCGCGATCTCCGCTATTGGACGGCACGGCGGGAAAGCGCCGAGCTTTCGGTGCCGGAACCGGGCAGCGACCTGGTTCGTTTCGGCATGGGTGTCACCCTGGAAAGCGACGACGGCAAGAAGGTGCACTGGAAGATCGTCGGCGAGGACGAAGCCAATCCGGGCAAAGGGACAATTTCCCATATGTCGCCGATGGCGATGGCGCTGTTCGGCAAGAAGATCGGCGAAATTGCCGTGGTCAACGGCAAGGAATGGGAGATCGTCAAGCTCTCCGACAGTTAGTCTTCGAGCTTGACGACATGATCGCGGAAGAACGCCGCGGCACCAGCTTCGTCGATTTCGCCGGCGGCGACGCCCATGACGAATTCGTAAAGCATGCCGTTATTGGCCGTCAGGGCATAACCATTCACAATCAGAAATGCGCCGGCAGCGACAATGGCCGTGCGTTTGTTGCCGTCGACAAAGGCATGATTTCTGGCAATGCGGAAGACATAGGCGGCTGCGAGTTCCTCAACCGACGGGTCTCCGTAGTTGGCCTTGTTTTCGGCGCGAGCGAGCGCCGATTCGAGGGCATTTTCATCCCTCAAGCCTTGTGCTCCGCCGTGTCGGCGCAACTGCTCCGCGTGCATAGCTTCGACTGCACGCCGCGTCAGAAACTCCCAGCTCATTCGGCGAGCTTCTGAAGCGCGACCTTGTATTTGTCCATCACCTCGCGGGCAGCTTTCATTTGCCGCTCGAAGCTGTCGTCCACCGGCTTCAGCACAAGACCGTCACCTGTTTCAACGATTTGAAGCTGGTCGCCGGCCTTCAGGTTCAGACGATCGAGAAGCTCCCTCGGCAGGATCACGCCTTCGGAATTGCCGATCTTGCGAATGGTCGTGTTCATGGTGAGGCATCCTGTTGCAACGCTGATTATAACTCAGTGTGTTTCTTGTTACAACAGACATTATAACAAAGCGTCAGCCGACCTGCAGCAGCCGGTCCATCAGCCGCTCCGCCGCTTCCGGGATAACCGTGCCGGGCGGGAAGATTTCAGTGGCGCCTGCCTGCCGGACTGCGTCGTAATCCTGCGGCGGGATGACGCCGCCGGCGACGATCAGCATGTCGTCGCGGCCCAACTTCTTCAGTGCAAGCCTGAGTTCGGGAATGAGCGTCAAATGGCCTGCTGCCAGCGACGAGGCGCCGACGATGTGCACGTCATGCTCGACGGCCAGCCTGGCGATCTCGTCCGGAGTCTGGAACATCGGCCCGACGGTGACGTCGAAGCCTAGGTCGGCAAAGGCGGTGGCGATCACTTTCTGGCCGCGATCATGGCCGTCTTGCCCCATCTTGGCGACCAGAATGCGCGGCTTGCCGCCGGACTTCTCCT
The DNA here is from genome assembly GCF_040323975.1 of Mesorhizobium sp. M0019. Lineage (NCBI taxonomy): Bacteria > Pseudomonadati > Pseudomonadota > Alphaproteobacteria > Hyphomicrobiales > Phyllobacteriaceae > Mesorhizobium > Mesorhizobium sp. M0019. The sequence continues at coordinate 139,230 of NZ_JAMYVK010000012.1, forward strand.
CGAACGCGACGATCTTGTCCTGCAGCCGGTCGACCACCGGATTGTCGCCGAGCGCGTTGCGATAGACGCCGGAGATCGTCTGCACCGAGGCGACATGGCGGCCGAAAACCTTTTCCAGCGCCAGCGAAATCTCGCCGACGGTGGCGTTGGCGCGTGCGGCCCGGATGGCGAATTCCAGCAGGTTTGCGTTACTCCCGGCAGCACGGGTAAGCGCATCGAGCGCGCTCTCGACGGCGGCGACGTCACGCGTGCCTTTCAGCCGCTGCAGCTTCGACAATTGCCGCGCCCTGACTTCGGCATTGTCGATCCTCAGCACGTCGACTTCGATGTCCGTGCCGGGACGGTGAGCATTGACACCGACCACGATCTGTTCGCCGGAATCGATGCGCGCCTGGGTGCGCGCGGCAGCCTCTTCGATGCGCAGCTTCGGTAGGCCCTTTTCGATCGCCGCGGCCATGCCGCCGAGGCTCTCGACCTCCTCGATATGCGCAAGCGCACGCGCCGCCAGATCATGCGTCAGCCGTTCGACATAGGCGGAGCCGCCCCACGGGTCGATGATGCGCGTCGTGCCGGATTCCTTCTGCAGGATGAGCTGTGTGTTGCGGGCGATGCGGGCCGAATGGTCGGTCGGCAGCGCCATTGCCTCGTCGAAGGAATTGGTGTGCAGCGACTGCGTATGGCCTTGAGTCGCCGCCATCGCCTCGATCATGGTGCGGATGATGTTGTTGTAGGGGTCCTGCGCCGTCAGCGACCAGCCCGAAGTCTGGCAGTGGGTGCGCAGCGACAGCGAGCGGTCGTCCTTCGGCGAAAAATTCTTCAGCATCAGGCTGGCCCACAAAAGGCGCGCTGCTCTCAGCTTCGCGACTTCCATGAAGAAATTCATGCCGATCGCCCAGAAGAACGAAAGGCGCGGCGCGAAACGGTCGATGTCGAGGCCGGCCGCGACGCCGGCGCGGGCATATTCGATACCGTCTGCAATCGTGTAGGCGAGCTCGAGGTCCGCCGTCGCTCCCGCCTCCTGCATGTGGTAGCCGGAGATCGAGATCGAATTGAACTTCGGCATGTGCTTCGACGTGTAGGAAAAAATGTCCGACACGATCCGCATCGAAGGTTTTGGCGGATAGATGTAGGTGTTGCGCACCATGAACTCTTTCAGGATGTCGTTCTGAATGGTCCCGGCGAGGTCCTTCTGCGCGACGCCCTGTTCCTCCGCCGCGACAATATAGAGCGCCATGATCGGCAGCACGGCGCCGTTCATCGTCATCGATACCGTCATCTCGTTAAGCGGGATGCCGTCGAACAACTGGCGCATGTCGAGAATGGAATCGATGGCGACGCCGGCCATGCCGACATCGCCGGCGACGCGCGGATGGTCGCTGTCGTAGCCGCGATGCGTGGCGAGATCGAAGGCGACCGACAGGCCCTTCTGGCCGGCGGCAAGGTTGCGACGGTAGAAGGCGTTGGACTCTTCGGCAGTCGAGAAGCCGGCATATTGCCGGATCGTCCAGGGTTGCTGGACATACATCGTCGGATAGGGGCCGCGCACGAAAGGCGGCAGGCCTGGATAGGTATCGAGATGTGGCAAGCCCTTGAGATCGCCCTGGTTGTAGAGATGCTTGACGGCAATGCCTTCCGGCGTCATCCGCTGGCCTTTGACCTCGACCGGCACCCGCCGTGGCGGCGACCAGCCGATCTGGCTGAAATCCGGGATCATGGTACGGCTCCGATCGACTGATCGATGCGGATCGGAAATAGCGGCTCGCACACCGCAACGCCTTCGGTGAAGGCAGGCCGCCGCTCCGCCGCCAGCGTCTCGACCGGACGCTCGGTCTTCGACGGGTGCAGCGTCGTGCCGACGATCGCCCGTTCGCCCGCCTGGTAGGCTGTGTTGCGGCGGGCGGAAGCTGCCTGGACGCGCCTCTGGATGTGGCCTTGCTCAAGGCTGGTCAGCACGCCGCCTTCCGCCTCGATCTGCTGGAACTCCTGCCAGGCCGCCGCGCAGAGCTCCGCAGTCAGCGCTTCGACGGCGCCCGAACCGCAAACCGGATCGGCGACGTGGTCGATGTGGCTTTCATTGGCCATGATCAGTTGCGCGTTGCGGGCAACGCGGCGAGCAAAACCCGCGGGTAGGCCGTGCGCGATCGTGTGCGGCAGGATGGCGATCGAATCCGCGCCGCCGGCGGCAGCCGCGAAAGCGGCGATGGTGGTGCGCAGGATGTTGGTTTCCGGGTCGGCCGCCGTCATCATCCGGAAGGAGGTTTCGGCATGGATGCTGGCGGTGGAGGGCGGTATCGAGCAGGCCTCCTGGACACGCGCCCACAGCCTGCGCAACGCCCTGACCTTGGCCGTCGAAACGAACTGGTCCTGGTCGACGCTGAGCGCAAAACCGATATGCGGCGCCGCGTAGACGAGCGGCTGGCGCGCCTTCTCGAACAGCCTCAAATAGGAGACGGCCGAGGCGAGCATGGTGCCAAGCTCCTGCGCCTCGGTGGCGCCGGCATTGTGGAATACCCGCCCGTCGGCCTCCAGCAGCACGCCGGGCACACCCATCGAAAAGAAATGCGCCAGCGATTGCGGCATCGAAGCCTGTAAAGCCTCGATCGACATGCGCAGCCTGCCGGTCCCGGCAAAGATCGCCGCCGGATCGATGCCGAAGGAGAGGTTGAGCTTTGCCGGGTCGGAGCGGCGCTTGGTCACAAACGCCACCAGCCACTCGGCCACGGCACGGCTCCAGGGATGGGCGTCGATGCGGATCTGGATGCGGTTGAGCGGCACGCCGTCGAGCACGCCCTCCAGCGCCTCCGCCGTCCTCGGCAAGCCATAGCCGAAGGCGTTCGGCGCACCCTCGAAGACAAGCGACAGTCCGGTGGCACCCTGCGCGACGTCTTCCAGCGCCTGCGCACTGGCGCGGCCTATGTCCGGATCGTCGATGCGCTGGCTGACGATCCACGGTGATCCCGGGTTGGCGCGCACGACAGGCTCGGCGGTTACCGAACGGTCGTAGAGCGGCTCGATGCGGATGGCGTCGTCCGTATGCGAGACGAGCTTTTCCTCGAAGGACCCGCCGGCCAGCGCCTTCTCCGCCAGCGCCAGCCATCGTTGCCGGTCGACGTTCGGAAGTTCGGCATCCTGGGTCAAGGCACCGGCGCCCATCGGTTCTCCTCGTTCTAGCGGCCGCAGCGGCCGACTATGTCAGTCTACGGTCCCCGGTCCCATATCACAATGCAGCACACATGCCGTGCAACACGCCTTCCGTGACGTTGACCGTCAACCGATTGCCAAACATGGGCAGGTTCCGCAAGCTCCAAAAGCCATTTTCGACGGTGCCCATTGTCGCTGCGCAACGGCCTCACTATACCTGCGGCAGGGCTCCCTTTTCTTCAAGGGATCAGGGCATTCAACCCTATAGGTTTGCGGAGACCGGACACATGGCCGACGATACCAGGATCTTCATAGGGGCCAGCCGCAAGCCGGACGACAGCTATCAGCGGCCCGAACAGCTTTTGCTGCAATATGGCAATCGTCACGGCCTGGTCACCGGCGCGACCGGCACCGGCAAGACGGTGACCCTGCAGATATTGGCCGAGGGTTTCTCCAATGCCGGCGTGCCGGTATTCTGCGCCGACATCAAGGGCGACCTGTCGGGTATCGCCATGATGGGCACAGCGCAGGATTTCCTGATCAAGCGGGCCGAGCAGGTCAAGCTCGATCCTTACGAATTCCAGGAATTCCCGGTCATCTTCTGGGATCTGTTCGGCGAGCAGGGCCACCCGATCCGCGCCACCATCTCGGAGATGGGCCCACTGCTTCTGTCGCGGTTGATGAACCTTTCCGAGGCGCAGGAAGGCATCATGAACATCGCCTTCCGCATCGCAGACGAGGAAGGCCTTCTGCTGCTCGATTTGAAGGACCTGCAGTCACTGCTGGCCAATATCGCCGACCGCGCCGAAGAGATCGGCGCCCGCTACGGCAATGTGACGAAACCTTCGGTCGGCGCCATCCAGCGCACGCTGCTGGTCCTGGAGCAGCAGGGCGCTGCCAACTTCTTCGGCGAGCCGGCATTGCGGATCGCCGACATCATGCGCACCACGCGCGATGGACGCGGCGCCATCAGCGTGCTCGCCGCCGACAAGCTGATGATGAATCCGCGGCTCTATGCGACGTTCCTTCTGTGGCTGATGTCGGAACTGTTCGAGGAACTGCCGGAAGTCGGCGACCCGGACAAGCCGAAGCTGGTCTTCTTCTTCGACGAGGCGCACCTTCTGTTCGACGATGCGCCGAAGGTGCTGATCGACCGCGTCGAGCAGGTGGTCCGGCTGATCCGTTCGAAAGGCGTCGGCGTTTATTTCGTCACGCAAAATCCGCTGGATATCCCTGAAACGGTGCTGGCCCAGCTCGGCAACCGCGTGCAGCACGCACTGCGTGCCTATACGCCGCGCGAACAGAAGGCCGTCAGGACGGCGGCCGAGACGTTCAGGCCCAATCCCGATTTCGACTGCGCAACCGTTATCACGCAGCTCGGCACCGGCGAGGCGCTTGTCTCGACGCTGGAAGCCAAGGGCGTGCCGTCCATGGTGCAGCGGACGCTGATCCGCCCGCCGTCCTCGCGCCTTGGCCCGATCACGCCCGACGAGCGCCGCAAGCTGATCACCGAGAGCCCGGTTGCCGGACAGTACGACCAGACCGTCGACCGCGAATCGGCTTTCGAGATCCTGCAGAAAAAGGCCAAGGACGCCCAGGAGGCGCAGGCGCAGCAGCAGGAGGCCGGCCGCTCACGCTGGACCATTCCAGGCTTCGGCAATGACGATCCCCAGCCGACCGGCGGCCGGCGCGCGCCGCGGCCCTCCAACCGTCAGACGGTGGCGGAGGCGGCGATCAAATCAGTCGTGCGCTCGGTCGGCTCGTCGGTCGGACGAGCGATCGTCCGCGGGATTTTGGGGAGCTTGTCCAGGGGGCGGTGAGGGGCATCGCACCGAAGGGCGGGCATCTGTGTTGGCAAATTCTGTCCTGGCATCAAGCGCCAGTAGCCAGAATCTGGAGGACAGCGGACGGCGGCTATGCGCCATCTGCGGAAGTTCGAGGCATCGCCGATGAACGGCAGCCGTCGGGCCCGTTCCAGAAGTTGGGGTGCGAGCGCACTATGGCGCAAGTCGGCCCCATTGCCGACTTTCCCGCACCCAATATTCCTTGCGAAGGATGATCCTGCTTTGAGGGCAACCAGCGCCCACAACACACAACACAAAGGCTTCAACGGTTTTTTTGCGGCCAATTGGCTTCTGCCGGGCCGCATACGGTCGGCCGTCACTCCGGCAAGCCCGCGAACCGCATGTGTTCGATCCAGCGGTCGAGGCTTCCGGGGGCGGTCCATAGCTTCTCCCATTCCCTGCGTTCTTTGCGGATAGATTCGCCGGGCGAGTCTTTGAGGACAACCGCGAGCGCTTCCTTTGCCTCCCGCTCGTTTCCCAGACAGGCGTGGATCCCCGCAAGCATTCGGTGTGCGCCGCTCGGGATTCTGGACATTTTCCGCATCTCCGCCAGCGCGGCCCTGCAATCGCTCTTTTCCCAGAGCGCCCAGCCCATCTGCCAGTGGAACCAGTCGGGGTAAAAGGGATCGATGCCTTTGGCCTGCTCGATCCGATCGATCGCTTCGTCCGTACGGCCCACATAGAGCAGCAGATCCGTACTGTGGACGAGGATATCCGAATTGCTGGGATTCAGGGTTATCGCCTGATCGAACCGTGCAAGGGCCTGCTCGATCTCGCCGGCTTCGGTATGGATTTGGGCGCGGACATTATGCGCCTCGGCGTCGTCCGGAGCGAGCAGGATGGCCTTGTCGGCGTATTCGGCGGCGCGCTTTAACGCCTCGTCATGGTTATGTTCCTGCTCGTGCCACCCGAATACCGCGTCATTGCGATAGGACCAGGCCAGCCCGATATAGCCGAACTGGGAGTTCGGATCCGCTTCGATCGCCTTAAGGTCCAGCTGCCGAAACAGCTGGTTCCTCGCGGCAGAGAAATCCTCTTGGATCTCGGCAATTGCCATCAGGTGATAGTGGAGCGCGCTGACCCGGGCGGCGTCGCTCGTTGGCAGGGGGCGTTCGATCCTATGCCCGACCCGATCCGCAAGCGTGCGGATGATCACCTCCTGGACGACGAAAAGATCGCCAATCTCCCGGTCGTAGCTGTTGGCCCAGAGATTCGATCCGTCATGCGCATTCAGCAACTGGGCGGTCACTTTCAGCCGGTCTCCGATCTTCTGCTGGCTGCCTTCGAGCAGGTAGTCGACGCCGAGTTCATCTCCAATCTGTCTGGCGTCGACCGGCTGGTCCCGGTACCTGAAGCTCGAGTTCCGGGCGATGACGGCATAAGTCTTGCTCCACGATAGCTCGGTGATGATCCCCTCGGCGACGGCATCGCTGAGATATCCCTTGTCCTCACCGGTACTGAAGTCGTCGAAGGGAAGGATCGCAATCCTCGGCATGTCGCCCGAAGGAACTGGAGCGGCTCGCCATATTTCCGCGCCGTAGTATGCGCCGATCGCTGCCGCGACGAGAACGATTGCAGCAAGAACGAAACTGCGTCGCGGGGATCGCGCCTGCGAAGGTTCCGTGCCGGCTGCGGCGTTTGGGTCCGCCGCGTCCGATGGATCGGCATTCAGCCGGTAGCCTCGCTTGGGGAAGGTTTCCACGATCACGTGCGCGTCGTCCCTCAACGCGCGGCGCATATCGGCAATGCATTGAGTGAGGCTGTCGTCGGTCACGAAGGTATCGGGCCAAACCGCCCGCATCAGCGCATCCTTGGACACGATCTCGCCCGGTCGCGCCGCGAGCGCGGAGAGCACCTCGGCGGACTGGCTGCGAAGATTGACCGCTTTGCCTTCGACGGTTCGGAGTTCTTTGCTTTTCGTCAGGAAGGCAAAACCGCGAAACGTGATCGTTTCAGCAGATTTCAGGTCAATTTCAGGGGCCGTTCGGGACATTTCACCTTCCTGGCGCGCTTCCTAGTTTAGCCCATTCGGCCTTCGCCTCCAAGCGATCCCAGCAGCACCGGATGAAACGGAGGACGACATGAATCGCACCAAGCTCATCATCGCTCTCGCTCTTCTTTTGGCAGCGCAAACGGCTGCAAAAGCGGATTCCCGCATCGCGAGATTCTGTGGCCCTGACCATGTCAACGAGGTTGCCTCAGACGACGTCCGTCCCAACCCCGGCGGTTATTGTGTCGCCAGCCTTAAGTCGATGGATAACCGGGCCATGTTCACCGCCATCGCTGTCACAATCCTTCTGACCAACCAGGGGGAGCTAATCAGGCTCCCCGACGTGAAACCCATGACCTCCATGGCCGAGTGCAGAGCTTGGACCCATCAACAGGAGTTCATGCGCGTACTCCCCGGCTATCTCGCCACCTTCCATTACTGCGACTACGCATCAGAACCATGATTTTGCAAGGTCTGGCTGTTCACGCTCGGACCGAAGGATGGCACCACTCCTGCCGGGACCAAGGTCGTCGAGATCGGGCCCGTTCCGCCGATCAGTGCGAGCGAGTATTTGCTGCGCGTCAACCGTGCCGGTGGAGCGACCGGTGCCAAGACGCCGATCCATACACATCCGGGACCGGAGGCCTTCTATGTGCTGGGGCGGCAAGCTCGGCCAAAGAACGCCCCACGGGGTGAGCTATGCCGAAGCCGGCACGACCATGGTCGGACACGGGGTCGACATGCCGATGGAGGTGTTCAGCGCCGGCACAACCGCTCTTGATGAGCTGGCCATCTTCGTGGTGGACGCCAATCGGCCGTTCTGGTCGCCGGCCAGCCTCGACTGAGGCGACGTTTCGCGGGGTGGCGCGCATGTTTGGTACGAACTGAGGCGGCACCCCAGCGAAGATCCGCAAGATTCCGGAAATTTGGATTTTCGCTTACACGCATCATCGAATGTCAGATTTGGTCCTCTAGCCTGCCAAAGATGACAATTCCTGGTACTTCCGCTTCCCTGAAGGTTTTTCGATGCGGGCCGCAGCGCGACGTTTGCCGCTGGCATTGGCGGCCCGCGTTGACAAACCTTGGAAGGAGGAAG
>NZ_JAMYVK010000013.1:0-146926 GCF_040323975.1 Mesorhizobium sp. M0019
ATTGCAGGATGATCTGGAAGGGCGTGCCGAAGGCGAGATCGCCGGTCAACTGGTCGGGAATGTCGACGACTGCTTCGCGCGGATCAGAGCGCGCCACCGTGACGACGGTCTGGCCGGGCGAGACCGTCTGGCCGACCTCGGCGCCGACGGCGGTGACAACGCCATCGAAGTCCGAGAACAACCTGGTATAGCCAAGCTGTTCCTGCGATTTGGCCAGCGCCGCATTGGCCCGCTCGACACCGGCCGCGGCGGCCTGCCTGGCTTGCCGCGCGGCGTCGAAGACGGCCTGCGAGGTGTTAGCGGCGACAAGCAACTGGCGCTGGCGCTCCTCGCTGGCGGCGGCATTGGCAAATTGCGCCTGCGCGTTGGAGAGTTCTGCCTTCGCCGCCTGCACGGCAAGCTCCAGCGCCGTCGGATCGAGCGCCGCGATCGTCGTGCCCCTGGTGACGATATCGCCGACCCTGACATCGCGGACGACGACCCGGCCAAGCAGGCGGAAGGCAAGGTCGGCGCTGAACTGCGGTTCGACAGATCCGGCGAATCCGAAGGTCTCTACGGTGCGGGGCTCGACCACCACCGACAGCACAGGCCGGATGATCTCGGGCGGCTTCTCTTCCGATTGCGAGCAGGCGCCGAGCACGAGCCCAAACAGGGCAGGAACAAGCGGGGCAGGGCTGCGCAGGAGCCGGTTCATTGCTCCGCTCCCGCTATCTCGACGGTCTGGCCGGGGCTGAGCAACTGGCCGCCGGCGGTGACGACGGTTTGGCCTGCCTCGAGCCCCTTGTCGATGATGACCGAGCCGGATCCGAAGGCCAGCACCTCCACCTGTCTCGCTGCCACCGCCTTGGTCGCTTGATCGACGACCCAGACGGCCGGCTTGCCCGCGCTCGAGGTCAATGCCTGCCACGGCACGATGACGGCCTTCGACGGCTGGGCGCTGACCGAGCCGATGACGGCCGCGCCGAGCGGCATGCCCGCGGGCGTGTCGGGAATGGCGACCTTGACCCGGATCGAGCCTGAAGCCGGATCGACCGCCGGCGAGATTTCACGCACCTTGCCCATCGCCTTGATCTGCGGATTCGACAACAGCGTGATTGTCACCGCGGGTGCTGCCGGCGTCTTTGCTACCATCGTTTCCTCTACGTTGAAGACCGCATCGCGGTCGCCATCCTCGGCAAGGGTGAAGACGGTCTGCGCCGCCTGCACCACCTGCCCGGCTTCGACCTGGCGCACTGTGATCACGCCTGCCGCACCCGCCTTGAGTTCGGTGAAGGAAAGGTCCTCTTTAGCATTGGCGAGCGAGCTCTGAGCGGCATCGACGCTGCCTCGCGCCACCTTCGACGCCTGTTCGGCCGCATCATAGTCGCGCCTCGTGGTGTAGCCCTGGGCAAGCAGTGTCTTTTGCCGTTCGAAGGCGGCGGCGGCCTGGGTCAATTGCGCCTGCGCGGCGTCGAGATCAGCCTGCGCCGAGCGCAAGTCGAATTCCTGTTCCTGCGGATCGATGCGGGCGAGCACGGTACCTTGATCGACATGCTGCCCGACGTCGACAAGCCGTTCGGCGACGCGGCCGCCGACCCGGAACGAAAGATTGTTTAGCGTGCGCGCAGCGATCACACCGGTGAGCGAAGTCCTTGGCGCATAGTTGGCGATCGCCACGGTCTCGGTGAGGACCATCACAGGCAGTTTCTTCGCGGCGGCCTCCTGCTTCTGGCAACCGGCCAAAAGCAAAGGCAGCATTGCCATTGCGCAGGCTAGAATTGTGGAGGCAGGAAAAGACAAATGGGTTTTGACCGGCGGCGGCGAGACGGACGATGTCGCGTTCCTGCTCATAGCTCCCTCAACTGCGCGGACCGCCCCCTGTAGCAAGACGGCGCGGACAATGGCGAGGATAATTGATCCCCGCAAAAAGGAAACCTCTTCTCGTACGCGTATAGGCGGTTGGGTAAGCTGGCCAGTTAACGCATCGGCGACAGGCCCAATCACCCGCCGCCAGTGCCAACTTGAGGAAAACCTGAAATAAGCCCAGAAGAGTCTCAACAGCCATCAAACGAGAGCGGGCGCCGGCCCGGTGAGGGATACGATGACAAATTCAGCCATTTCCGAACGCAAGAGCCAGTCGATTTCGCGCGGCGTCGGCATGACCACTCAGATCTATGCCGATCGCGCCGAAAACTCGGAGATCTGGGATGTGGAAGGCCGCCGCTACATCGATTTCTCGTCCGGCATCGCCGTCGTCAACACCGGCCACCGTCACCCCAGGGTGATCGAAGCGGTCAAGGCGCAGCTCGACCGCTTCACCCACACCTGCTATCAGGTCGTGCCCTATGAGAGCTATATCAGGCTGGCCGAACGGCTGAACGGCATGCTGCCCGGCAAGTTCGACAAGAAGACGATTTTTGTCACCACCGGCGCCGAAGCGGTCGAGAACGCGATCAAGATTGCGCGCAACGCCACCGGCCGGCCGGCGGTCATCGCTTTTTCCGGCGGCTTCCACGGACGCACCTTCATGGGCATGGCGCTGACCGGCAAGGTCGTGCCTTACAAGGTCGGCTTCGGCGCCATGCCGGCGGATGTCTTCCATGCGCCGTTCCCGGTTCCGCTGCACGGCGTGTCGGTCGCCGATTCGCTGGCTGCGCTCGACCGGCTGTTCAAGGCCGATGTCGATCCGGCCCGCGTCGCCGCGATCATCGTCGAGCCGGTGCAGGGCGAGGGCGGCTTCTACGAGGCGCCGCGCGATTTCATGACCGCATTGCGCAAGATCTGCGATCAGCACGGCATGCTGCTGATCGCCGACGAGGTGCAGACCGGCTTTGCCCGCACCGGCAAGATGTTCGCCATGGATCACCACGAGGTGGCGGCCGACATCACCACCATGGCCAAGAGCCTGGCCGGCGGCTTCCCGTTGGCGGCGGTCACCGGGCGCGCCGATGTCATGGATGCGCCGAACCCCGGCGGGCTCGGCGGCACCTATGGCGGCAGCCCGATCGGCGTCGCCGCGGCGCATGCCGTGCTCGACGTCATCGACGAGGAGAAGCTCTGCGACCGGGCCAACACGCTGGGCAACCGTCTGAAGCAGCGCCTGCAAGCGATCCGCGACGAAGCCCCGGAAATCGTCGATATCAGAGGCCCCGGCTTCATGAACGCGGTCGAGTTCAACGATGTGGCGAAGGGGCTGCCGTCGCCGGAACTCGCCAATGCGGTCCGGCTGAAGGCGCTCGACAAGGGCCTGATCCTGCTCACCTGCGGCGTCTACGGCAACGTCATCCGCTTCCTCGCGCCGATCACCATCCAGGACGGAGTCATGAACGAGGCGCTCGACATCCTGGAAAGTTCGATCCGCGAGGCCCGCGCTGCCTGAGCGATACGATTATCCTGCCGCGCGGGCCGGCTCTGCCTGCTGGAAGGCGGCGAGCGCTGCCTTCAGCCCGTCGGGCCCGGTCGCGACAGTCTGCGGCGACGGCGAAAAGCCGGCGCCGAGCATCTTGCGGCCAAGCATGTGGTCGCCGGGCCGGTTGACCGATTCGATGCCGAGCAGCCGGCTTGCGGCATAGTGGTAGATCGAGAATTTGTTCTCGGCCACGTCGCCCAGCACGACATGGCTGTCGCCGCCCGAAATCAGGCCGACCATCTGCAGCTTCATGTCGCCGATATCGGACCAGAACCACGGCACCGCCGAGTAATTGTCGGTGTGGCCGACGATGGTGCGCGCGGCGAGCCGCGCCTGGTCAGTGGCGTTCTGTACCGATTCCAGCCGCACATCGCCGCCGGTGAACCAGTGCCGGTAGGAGGCGGCATCGCCGATGGCGAGGATTTCCGGCACCGACGTGCGCATCTGCTGGTCGACGCGGATGCCGTTGGCGATGGCAATGCCGGCGGCTTCGGCCAATTCGACATTCGGCACGACGCCGATACCGATGACGACCACCTGCGCCGGCAATCTCTCGCCAGATGAGGTGATTGCAGCCGAAACACGGCCGTTCTCGCCCTCCAGCCGTTCGATGGTGGTGCCGGTAAGAATGCGCACACCGGTGGCCTCCAGCCGCTGGCGCACATGGCCGGCGATGACCGGTGCCACGGCGCGGCCGAGCAGCCGGTCGACCGCCTCGACCACCGTAACCTTGCGGCTTGCCGCGGTGAGCGTCGCGGCAATCTCCAGGCCGATGAAGCCGCCGCCGAGGATGACGACCTCCTCGCTTTGCGCGCTCAATTCGCGGATCAGGCGGGCATCGCCGAGCGAGCGCAGCGACACAACGCCAGAAAGCTCCGAACCCGGCAGCGGCAGCAGGCGCGGCCGCGCGCCGGTGGCGAGGATCAGCCGGCCGAACGGCAGCACGCCGCCGCCCGATATCTCCAGCCTGCGGCCGCCTACGTCGATCCGCTCGACCCGGATGCCTGGCCGGAAGTCGATGGCGCTGCCGGTATAAAAAGCCTCGCCGCGCAACGGCTGCGGCTTTGCTTGCTGATCCTTGATGAAGGTCTTCGACAGCGGCGGCTTGTGGTAGGGCAATTCGTTTTCGTCGCCGACCAGGATCACCGGGCCGTCATAGCCTTCTTCGCGCAGGCTGGCGGCCGCTTGCACGCCCGCATGACCCGCACCGACAATGACGACCCCGTTCTTCATAACAGCCCGATTCCTCATCCAAATCTAGGACGTCTCGCCAGGTGGCGATTGTCCGGCGCCGCCGCAAGAGCGCCGATCCGGGTCGCACCCGGAACGGCCGCCTGTCAACTGCGTCATGCGCCGGCATTCCTCATACGTCGGTGTTAAAGTTGACAGTTCTAGTTTAGAATAATTCTAAACTGTTGTTTCAATTGAATTTTTTCTATGCCACCAGTTGACATCCGGCGTCTTCGCCGTTTTATGGAAGCTCGCGCGTCAGCGCATCCCTTTGATGTCTGGGCCTTGAACCCTTTCGATTGGAGGCATTTCGGTGTCTTTCTTCCGCGAACCGCGCGATGGCGCGACCCTTCTTTGCCCGCTGGCAACTGCCCGCCGCGGCGCCGGCATTTCATTGATTCCCGAGGAGAGACAATCATGAGAACGATGATCACGGCGCGGTATGGCGGCAGGCTTGCGGCGATCGGCGCCACCGCGATGCTGACGGCGGCCGTGTTCGTGCTGCCGGCCAAGGCGCAAACCGATGCCAAGGCGGTCATCAAGACCTATTCCGACATTGCGCTCGCCAAATACGAGGATTCGCTGATCACGGCCGAGGCGCTCGACAAGGCTGTCGATGCGCTGCTCGCCAAGCCATCTGCCGAAACGCTGAACGCCGCCCGCGAGGCCTGGAAGGCATCGCGCGTTCCCTATCAGCAGACCGAGGTCTATCGCTTCGGTAATGCCATCGTCGACGACTGGGAAGGCAAGGTGAACTCCTGGCCGCTCGACGAAGGCTTGATCGACTATGTCGCCAAGAGCTACGGCACCGAGTCGGACGCCAACGTGCTCTACACCGCCAATGTGATCGCCAACAAGTCGATCGAGATCAACGGCAAGAAGGTCGACGCCACCGACCTGACGCCGGAGTTCCTCTCCGGCACCCTGCAGGAGGCCGGCAGTATCGAGGCCAATGTGGCGACCGGCTATCACGCTATCGAATTCCTGCTTTGGGGTCAGGACCTGCACGGCACCGGTCCGGGCGCCGGCGAACGGCCCTACACCGACTACGACCTCGCCAATTGCACCGGCGGCAATTGCGACCGTCGCGGACAGTATCTGAAATCGGCGAGCGACCTTCTGGTTTCCGATCTAAAGGATATGGTCGACGACTGGAAGGAAGGCGGCGCCGCCCGCAAGAACCTTGTCGATGGCGAGCTGAACGCCGCCATTTCGACCATCTTCACCGGCATGGGCTCGTTGTCCTATGGTGAGCTCGCCGGAGAGCGGATGAAGCTCGGCCTCTTGTTGCACGACCCGGAAGAGGAGCACGATTGCTTCTCCGACAATACCTACAACTCCCATCTTTACGATGCGATCGGCATCCGTGCCGCCTATCACGGCAGCTACAAGCGGCTCGACGGCACTGTCGTCGAGGGGCCGTCGGTGGCCGACATGGTCAAGGCGGCCGACCCGGCGGTTGACAAGGAATTGTCGGACAAACTGGACGTCACCGTCGCCAAGATGGAGGCCATCAAGGCGCGGGCGCTTGCCGGCGAGGCCTATGACCAGCAGATCGGAGAAGGCAACACGGAAGGCAATGCCACCGTGCAGGCGGCGATCGACGCGCTGGTCGATCAGACCAAGTCGATCGAACGCGCCGTCGGCACCCTGAAGCTCAATGCGATAGCCTTCGAGGGTTCGGACAGCCTCGATTCACCGGACAAGGTGTTCCAATAAACTATCGAAACCACCAGCCACACGCCGCAACGAAGCGCCGTTAGCCAGAGCGACAAATGCTGATCTGCCATTGCAACATCATCACCGAAAAGGAGATAGAGCAGACGATCGTCGGACTGCTGGATGAGGACCCCTGGCAGCTGATCGTGCCGGCCAAGGTCTATCACGCCATGCACAAGCGCGGTCGCTGTTGCGGCTGCTTCCCAAATGTGGTCGAAACGATCATTCGGGTCACCGAAAATTACCATGCCCGCTCGGCGGCGAGTGGCGTGGACATCGTTTCACACCTGGATCGCGTTAGAGGCCTACGCGTCCAATACGGGAGCAGAACCCATGAAAGGCGAACAGCAGATCATAGAGCGGCTTAACGAGGCTCTGTTTCTGGAACTTGGGGCGGTCAATCAATACTGGGTGCATTTCCGGCTGCTGGAAGACTGGGGATACGCCAAGCTAGCGAAGAAGGAACGCGCTGAATCGATCGAGGAAATGCACCATGCCGACCGGCTCGTGGCGCGCATCATCTTCCTCGAGGGCCATCCGAACCTGCAGTCCGTGGCGCCGCTGCGCATCGGGCAGAATGTCAAGGAAGTGCTCGAATCCGATCTTGCCGGCGAATATGACGCGCGCACCGCCTACAAGCGTTCGCGCGAGGTTTGTAACGAAGCAGGCGACTACGTGACGATGAAGCTGTTCGAGGAATTGCTGGCTGACGAGGAAGGTCACATCGACTTCCTCGAGACGCAACTCGACCTGCTCGCCTCGATCGGCGAAGAAAAGTACGGCCAACTCAACGCAGCGTCGGCCGACGAGGCGGAATAAGGACATGCCGGAATGCGGCGCCCCCTAGATTTCATGCGCCGCTTGCGGCCGGCCGAGCATTGTGGCCTGCCGCCTCAGAAGAAGCCGCGATACATCCTTCGCGGCGCCTTTCTTGCCGTGGTGGCGGCGCTCACAGCCTCGGCGCTGGCCGGGGCACCGCAACCGGCGGGGCTTGCCACCAGCCGCACGGATCTGACGCCGAAGGATCTGGCGCGCGTCATCGCCATCACCAGGCCGACCAGCGATTTCTCCAAGCCCGAGCAATTCGAGCTGATGCAGGGCGGCGCCGGCACCTCGAAGAAGGACGTCAACAAGGACGCCTTCTCGCAATCCTCTGCCAACATCAGCTTCGAGGAAGAGGGTACCTTCAAGCTCGGCAACGCCATTTTCCGCAAGAACTGGGTGTCCTCGCCATCCTCGACACAAGCCTCGGATGGGCTCGGTCCGTTGTTCAACGAGCGCGCCTGCCAGAACTGTCATCTGAAGGACGGCCGCGGGCATCCGCCCGAAGGCGACAGCGGCACCACCTCGATGTTTCTGCGCCTGGCAAGGGAAGCCAGTACCGAGGAGGAGAAAGCCGCGCTCGCCGATCACAAGGTGCTCAACTTTCCCGACCCGGTCTATGGCACGCAGCTGCAGGAATTGGCCGTTCCCGGCCTGCAGGGCGAAGGCAGGATGCATGTCGACTATCAGGACGAGAAGGTGAAATTGGCGGACGGCAGCACGGTGTCGCTGCGCAAGCCGAGCTATTCGGTCGACGGTCTCGCCTACGGGGCGCTCGATCCACACACCACGCTGTCGCCGCGCATGACGCCGCCGATGATCGGCCTTGGCCTGGTCGAGCAGATCGCTCCTGCCGACATCCTTACGCGTGCCGATGCGGCCGACCGCGATGGTGACGGGATTTCCGGCAGGCCAAACATAATACGCGACGCCAGCAGCGGTGAACTGACGCTCGGCCGTTTCGGCTGGAAGGCGCAGGCGGCATCGATCCGCCAGCAATCGGCGGACGCTTTTGCCGGCGATATCGGCATTTCGACGCCTGAGGTGCCGAAGCACTGGGGCGATTGCAGCGCCGCGGAAAAGACCTGCCTTGCCCTGCCTAACGGTGTGCAGGAGCGCCTCGGTCCGGTCGAAGCGCCGCCGCCGGTCATGGACCTCGTGACCTTCTATTCGCAAAACCTTGCCGTGCCGGCCCGGCGCGATCTCGACAGACCGGACGTGCTCGCCGGCAAAAAACTGTTCTACGATATGGGCTGCATCTCCTGCCATACGCCGAAATTCGTCACCCGTCGCGGCACCCCGAACAAGGCGCAGGCCTTCCAGCTGATCTGGCCTTATTCCGATTTCCTGCTGCATGACATGGGACCCGGCCTTGCCGACGGACAGGCGGTGGGCGAGGCCACGGGAAGCGAATGGCGCACGCCGCCACTGTGGGGCATCGGGCTCACCCAGACCGTCAGCGGCAACACCTTCTTCCTGCATGACGGGCGCGCACGAAGCCTGGCCGAGGCGATTCTGTGGCATGGCGGCGAGGGCCAGAAGGCGCGTGACCGCTTTGCCGCTGCCGATGCGGCCGACCGCGCCGCGCTGATCAAGTTTCTGGAGTCGCTCTGATGCGGAAGCGTCTTGCATTCGCTCTGATGCTGGTCCTCGCCGGTGCGCTGCCGGCATCCGCGGCGGTGAAGGCTTCGGATGTGATCCAGCGGGCGATCGACGGCTTCGTCCGCCCGGCCTATGCCAGACTGCATGACCATGCGGACAGCTTGGCCAAGACCATGCACGCGCTTTGCCAAGCGCCCTCGCGAGACAATCTCGATGCGGCACGCGCCGAATTCTCAGGCGTCGTGGATGCCTGGTCGGTGGTGGAAATCATCCGTTTCGGGCCGATCGCGGAAAACAAACGGCTTGAGCGCATGCTGTTTTGGCCGGACCGCAAGAGCATCGGCCTGAAGCAGGTGCAGGCGGCACTTGCCGGCAAGGATCCGACAGCCGCCGATCCGGCCCAGCTGGCTACAAAGAGCGTCGCCATGCAAGGGCTCGGCGCACTGGAATTCGTCCTCTACGGCGACGGAGCCGGTCAATTGGTCGGCAGGGACGACGCCTATCGCTGCGCCTACGGTGCGGCCATTGCCGGCAATGTCGAGACGATTGCCGGCGAGGTTGGCGATGCCTGGAACGAGCCCAACGGCTTTGCCGCGCTCTGGGCCAATCCGGGTCCGCAGAACGCGCTCTACCACGACGGAACTGAAGCGGTGACCGAACTGGTCGGCGTCTTCATCAACGAGCTGGAAATGGTCCGCGACGTACGCCTGAAAGGCTTCCTGGGCGCCAAGCCGGAGGCCGACAAACCGAAACAGGCGATCTATTGGCGCTCGCAAAACACCGCCCGCTCGCTGACCGGGAATCTGGCCGGCATGGACACGCTGTTCCAGGCCTCGCAGCTTGGCGACGCGCTGCCGCCCGATGCGCGCTGGATGGCAGAATCGGTCCACATCCAGCTCACCAACGGGATCGAGGCGGCCAAGGCGATCAGGGGACCGATCGACAAGGCACTTGCCGATCCGGCGCTGCGCCAGAAGCTCGACTATTTCTCGCTGGTGACATCCAGCCTGACGACCCTGATCGGCACCAGGCTGACCGCCGAATTCGGCCTGACCGCCGGGTTCTCGTCATTGGATGGCGACTGATCATGAGGACGCCGCTGATCGATCGGCGCGATTTCCTGAGGGCCGCCGGCGCTGGTTTCGTAGCGGCGATGGCGCCGTCGGCCTGGGCAAAGACACTCGACGCCGACGCGGTCTTCGCCACCGCTTTCGTCAAGCGCGACGGCAGCTATGGCGCGGCCGTCCTGTCCGAGGCCGGCAAGTTGTTGCACACGATCGATCTGCCCGATCGGGGTCACGACGTTACCTTCGACCCGGTGTCCAAGCGTTCGGTGGTGTTTGCCAGGCAGCCGGGCACCTTTGCTGTCGTCTTCGACCATACCGGCCGCGGTGAACCGCGCACCATTGCCAGCGTTGCCGGCCGGCATTTCTTCGGCCATGGCGTGTTCTCGGCCGATGGCACGCTGCTCTACGCAACCGAGAACGATTTCGACAATGCCGCCGGCGTCGTCGGCGTCTATGACGCGCATGCGAAATTCAAGCGCATCGGCGAGTTCCCGACCTACGGCACAGGCCCGCACGAGCTGTTGCTGCTTTCCGACGGCAGGACGATTGCTGTGGCCAATGGCGGCATCGAGACGCATCCGGATTATGGCCGCGCCGAGCTCAACATCGCAACGATGAAGCCTTCCTACGTTCTGGTCGACCGCCTTACCGGAGATCTCACCGAAAAGCACGAATTGCCGCCGGCGCTGCACCAATTGTCGATCCGCCATATGGATGCCGACCGGTCCGGCACCGTCTGGTTCGGCTGCCAGTACAGGGGGCCGGGTACCGATCGTCCCCCGCTGGTTGGCCGCGCGCCGCGCGGCAAGGACTTGCAATTGCTCGATATGTCGCAGGATGTGCTCTCCGGCTTCAGGAATTATATCGGCTCGGTCGCCGCCAACCCTGCCGCCGGCACCATCGCCGTGTCTTCGCCTGAGGGCAATTCGCTTGCCGTGATCGACGCGGCCAGCGGCCGCATCGTCGCCACCAAGGCGCTGGTCGAGGTTTGCGGCGTTGCAGCCGATGGGGAAAGCTTCATGGCGACGACCGGCGCCGGCGATATCGTCGAGTCCGGTGGCTCGATACGTTCCGAGCCGGACTATGTCTGGGACAATCACGTGCTGCGTATCGAGCAGGTCGGCTAGTCCCGATACCTATTGTGGCGATTGCGTGCGTTGGAACTTACATTCTTGGACCCGCGCCGAAGCCAAGTCGCCTGACGATTTATCCATTATTCCCTTGCGGGGATCAGCCCTGGCGGGCAGAGGGAAGTTGTTTTCGAAACTGTCTCAACCGGCCGCTTCATGAAATTGCTTGCCATCGACTGTGCCGCCAATCTCTGCGCCGCCTGCGTCTACGACGCGGCGGCCGGGAAAGAACTCGGCCGTTCGGTGCTCGATCTCGGTAAGGGTCATGCCGAGCATCTGATGGGTGTCATCGAAAAGGCGTTGGGGACCAGCAGAACCGACTATTCCGGCCTCGGCGCCATTGCCGTTTCGACGGGTCCGGGCTCCTTCACCGGTCTGCGCGTCGGCGTCTCGGCGGCGCGCGGCCTTGCGCTGGCGCTGAAAATCCCGGCGATCGGCGTGACGACTCTGGAGGCCCTGGCGGCGCAAGCGAGAGCGGCATTTCCCGGTCGCGCCGTGCTCGCCGCGCTCGATGCAGGTCGCGAGGAGATCCATGCGGCACTTTACGATGAAGCATCCGTTTTGATTTACGGTCCCTCGGTGACCACGCTCTCGCAAGCCGCCGCCAAGGCGGTTGACAGCTCCGCGGTTCTGGCCGGTACGGCGGCAACGCAAATTGCCGCCTCGGCCGGGCGCGCCTTCGACGTCGGCGCGACAGCGGCCACCGCCGACATCGCCGTCTATGCCCGGCTGGCCGCCGCCCAACGTGCCGGTAAAAAGGGCGAGGGCGAAAAGCCGAAACCACTCTATCTGCGCGGCGCCGACGCAAAGCCTCAGGCAGGCTTTATTCTATCGAGGCAAGACCATGATCCCAAAAAGTGGAAACCGGTTTTGGGAAAAGATCATGGTCCAAACGGAAACAAGTCCTGATGCGCATTCCTTTCCTCCAGTCGCGCCGCAGGGACTATGCGCTCGAGCCGTTGACGGTTGCCGATAGCGCGGCCATGTCGGTGCTGCATCGCGAGGATTTCGCGCGGCCGTGGACCGACGACGAATTCGCCGCGCTGCTCGAGCAGGACACGGTGTTCGGCTATGCCGCGCGCGAGACCGGACAGGGTGCCAAGCCGCCGGTCGGCTTCGTGCTGGCGCGGCTCGCGGCCGGCGAGGGCGAGATCCTGACGGTCGCGGTGGCACGCTCGCATCGGCGCCGGGGGCTCGGCTGGCAATTGATGGATGCGGTGCTGCGCGAACTGCACGCACAGCGCGCCGAGGCGCTTTTCCTCGAGGTCGACGAGACCAATGTCGCCGCGATCGCGCTCTACCGGCGGTTCGGCTTCCGCGAGGTCGGCAAGCGCGCCAACTATTACAAGTCGCCGGAGCACGGCCCGACCGGCGCGCTTGTCATGCGCCGCGATCTTCGCTAGCCAAACGCCGGGGTGGTGCGGATGATCGGAAAAATCAGGATTTTCCTGGCCCTGGGGCTGGTTGTCGTCGGCTCGCTGGTGCTTGTGCCGCTGCAGATATTGTCGATGCGGACCGGGCTCTGGCGCGAGACCTTCATCCTGAAAATCTGGCACAGGATGATCGTCAGGACGCTGGGGCTGCGCATCCATGTCAAGGGGACTCTGTCCGAACAACGCCCATTGCTGGTTGCGTCCAACCACATCTCCTGGACCGACATCATGGTGCTGGGGTCGATGGTCGACGTGACGTTCATCGCCAGGGCCGACATGGCCGGCTGGCCGTTGATCGGCATGCTGTCGAAGCTGCAACGCACGGTCTTCATCGAACGTGAGCGTAAGCGTTCGTCGGGCGACCAGGCGAGCGAGATCGCCGGCCGCATGGCCAAGGGCGACGCCATGGTGCTGTTTGCCGAAGGCTCGACCGGCGACGGCAACATGATCCTGCCGTTCAAGAGCACGCTGTTCGGCGCCGCTACAATGGCGATTGCGGAAGGGGCGGCCGAACAGGTCTTCATCCAGCCGGTGGCGATCGTCTATACGCGCCTGCATGGCGTGCCGCTCGGCCGCCGGCATCGGCCGGTTGCCGCCTGGATCGGCGACGAGGAGCTGATGCCGCACCTCAAGGTGCTGATGGCCGAGGGCGCCCTCGACGTCGAGGTGCATTTTGGCGAGGCGATTGCTTTCTCCAAGGGCTCCAGCCGCAAGGAGACAGCAAAGCAGATGGAACGCCAGGTACGCGAGATGGTACAAGCGGCGCTCGCCGAACCGCGTCCGAGCCGGTAGGCTGCGCAGGTTCCGGCCAGATTCGTCTGTTTTTTGTCGGGGAAAGGCGCTAGAAGCCGCGAAATGGAATTGAACACGATAGAACGCGACGACATCGGCGCTGCCGCCGAAGACCTGGTCGTTCCGCCTGCCGCGACCAGAAAGGTCTTCGTCAAGACCTATGGCTGCCAGATGAATGTTTACGATTCGCAGCGCATGACCGATGCGCTGGCGGCCGACGGCTATGCCGCGACAGACGCTATCGGCGAGGCCGATCTGGTGCTGCTCAACACCTGCCACATCCGCGAGAAAGCGGCGGAAAAGGTCTATTCCGAACTTGGGCGCATCCGTGAGTTGAAGGCCGAGCGTGCAAAGGCCGGGCGCGAAATGCTGGTCGGCGTCGCCGGCTGCGTGGCGCAGGCCGAGGGTGCCGAGATCATCCGCCGCTCGCCGGCCGTCGACCTGGTCATCGGCCCGCAGACCTACCATCGGCTGCCCGGTGTGCTGGCGAGGGCGCGTGGCGGCGAAAAGATCGTCGAGACCGACTATGCCGTCGAGGACAAGTTCGAGTATCTGCCGCAGCCGAAGCGCGCCGAACTGATCAGGCGCGGCGTGACGGCGTTCTTGACCGTTCAGGAAGGCTGCGACAAGTTCTGCACCTTCTGTGTCGTGCCCTATACGCGCGGCTCGGAAGTCTCGCGGCCGGTGGCACAGATCGTCGCCGAGGCCGAGCGCCTGGCGGATGCCGGCGTGCGCGAGCTGACGCTGCTCGGCCAGAACGTCAATGCCTGGCATGGAAGAGGCGAAAACGGCGGGGAATGGGGCCTTGGCCGACTGCTGTTCAGGCTGGCCGAGATTCCAGGCCTGGCGCGGCTGCGCTACACGACCAGTCATCCGCGCGACATGGAGGATGAATTGATCGCCGCCCATCGTGATTTGCCGACGCTGATGCCCTATCTACATTTACCGGTGCAGTCCGGCTCCGACCGCATACTCAAGGCGATGAACCGCAGGCATATGGCCAAGGACTATCTGACGTTGATCGACCGCATCCGTGCCGCACGGAACGACATCGCACTGTCCGGCGATTTTATTGTCGGCTTTCCCGGTGAGACGGAAGCGGATTTCGAGGCGACCATGCAGTTGGTCGAAGACGTCAACTATGCCTCGGCCTTTTCGTTCAAATATTCGCCGCGCCCCGGCACGCCGGGCGCCGAGATGAGCGATCACGTGCCGGAGGCCGTCAAGGACGAGCGCCTGCAGCGGCTGCAGGCGCTGCTGCTGAAACAGCAGCAGGATTTCGGCACCAGCCTGGTCGGCAGAACCATCGACACGCTGATCGAAAAGCCGGGCCGCCAGGCCGGCCAGAAGGTTGGCCGCTCGCCCTGGCTGCAGCCGGTTATTGTTGATGAAAAGGCCGGCGAAATCGGTGACATTATCCAGGTACGAATCACGAAGACGGGCTACAACAGCCTGTTCGCCGAATTGGCCTGAAGGTCTCGGCAGATGAGGAGAGACGGTTGAGCGCTGCTGAAGTGAAGAACCTGCCCCAGAACCTACCCTCGGGGGCCTCGGATATCGCGCACATCGTACTGACTTTCGACAACAACAAGCTTGCCAGCGCCCTTTACGGCCAGTTCGACGAGAATCTGGCCCGACTCGAGCAGAAGCTCGGCGTCGATATCCGCTCGCGCGGCAATCAATTGACCATCAAGGGCTCTTCCTCGGCCGCCGAGCAGGCACGCCGCGCCTTGGACAATCTTTACGGCATTCTGCAGAAAGGCACCGACATCGGCCAGTCCGATGTCGACGGCGCCGTGCGCATGGCGATCGCCAGCGACGACCAGCTGACGCTGCCGACGCTGGAGCGCAAGGGCAAGGTGTCCGCCGCCCAGATATCGACGCGCAAGAAGACCATCTATGCCCGCTCGCTCAACCAGGACGCCTACATGCGCGCGCTGGAGCGGTCGGAACTCGTCTTCGGCATCGGCCCGGCCGGCACCGGAAAGACCTATCTGGCGGTGGCGCATGCGGCAATGCTGCTCGAACGCGGCATGGTCGAACGCATCGTGCTGTCGCGCCCCGCGGTCGAGGCGGGCGAACGGCTTGGCTTTCTGCCGGGTGACATGAAGGAGAAGGTCGATCCCTATCTGCGGCCGCTCTATGACGCGCTCTACGACATGATGCCGGCCGACAAGGTCGAGCGGGCGATTGCCGCCGAGGTCATCGAGATCGCGCCGCTGGCGTTCATGCGCGGCCGTACGCTGGCGCACGCTGCCGTCATACTCGACGAGGCGCAGAACACTACGCCGATGCAGATGAAGATGTTCCTGACCCGCCTCGGCGAGAACTCGCGCATGATCGTCACCGGTGATCCGACCCAGATCGATCTGCCGCCAAACACCAAGTCCGGCCTGGTCGAGGCGCTGAGAATCCTCGACGGCGTCACCGGCATGGTGACGGTCCGCTTCAACGAAGGCGACGTCGTCAGGCATCCGCTGGTCGCCGAGATCGTCAAGGCCTATGACCGCGACGGCAAGCTGGCCAGGGGCCTGGGTGTCGAAAGCTGATATGATTATGCGGCCGCATGGCTGAGGAGCAAAAGGCGGGGGGGCCGCTTCCCGTCGAGATCGACATCGCGATCGAGGCGGGCGACTGGCCCGACGAGACGACGCTGACGCGGCTGGTCGACCACGCCGTCTCGGCCGGCTTTGCCGAAACCGGTGCCGACGGCCGTTCCGAGCTCAGCATCGTCTTTTCCGACGATGCCCATATCCGTACGCTCAATGCCGGCTGGCGCGGCAAGGACAAGCCGACCAACGTCCTGTCTTTTCCGGCTTTTCCGTTTGCCAGGGGCGGGCCTCTGCCGCCGATGCTCGGCGACATCGTGCTGGCCGCCGAGACTGTCGCGCGCGAGGCGGCACTGGAAGACAAGCCCATCGAGGACCATATCTCCCATCTCGTCATCCATGGCCTGCTGCATTTGCTGGGCTATGATCACGAAACCGATGCCGAAGCGGAACTGATGGAAGCGACAGAGCGCGCAGCACTTGCGAGGCTTGCCATTCCCGATCCCTACACGTAATTACAAAAGACCAATTGACCGGACGATGATGAACGACAAACCAGAGACTGCCGCCCGCTCCGACGCCGGCAGTGTGATCAAGCCTTCCGAAACGACGGAAGAGGGCTCGAGTCCGAGTACCTCGACCGGCAGCTTCGCCAGCGAGGCATCGCCTGCCGGTCCTTCCCTGTTTGATCGCGTGCTCGGGCTTTTCAGGCACCGCAACGGCACCAGCCTGCGCGAGGAGATTGCCGGTGCGCTTGCCGAAACGGCGAGCGATGCAGAATCCTTCTCGCCTGGCGAACGCGCCATGCTCAACAACATCCTGCGCCTGCGCGAAGTGCGCGTCGAGGACGTCATGGTGCCGCGCGCCGACATCGAGGCGGTCGAGATCACCACGAAGCTGGGTGATCTTCTGGGGCTGTTCGAGCAGTCCGGCCATTCCCGCATGCCGGTCTATTCGGAGACGCTCGACGATCCGCGCGGCATGGTTCATATCCGCGACGTGCTGGCGCACATCACCAAGGTCGCCCGCGTCAGAAAGGGCAGGACGACAAGGAAAACTCCGGTCGCGACGGTTCTCGATCTCGCTCAGGTCGATCTGGCGCGCACCATCGGCGATCTCAACCTGATCCGACCGGTGCTGTTCGTGCCGCCGTCGATGCTCGCCTCCGACCTGATGGGGCGGATGCAGACGACGCGGACCCAGATGGCTTTGGTCATCGACGAATATGGCGGTACTGACGGTCTCGTCTCGCTCGAGGACATCGTCGAGATGGTGGTCGGCGACATCGAGGACGAGCATGACGAGGACGAGCCGATGATTACCCAGGCCGGCGAAGGCGTCTTCATCGTCGACGGCAAGGCCGAGATCGACGACGTCGCCAAGATGATCGGCGAGGATTTCGCCGCCGGCGAGCACGGTGAATATGTCGACACGATCGGCGGCATGATCTTCAACACGCTTGGCCGGGTGCCGGCGCGCGGCGAAGTGGTGCAGGCCATACCCGGCTTCGAGTTTCATGTGCTCGACGCCGACCCACGCCGCGTCAAGCGCGTGCGCATCGTCGAGACCCTGAAGGGCGAGCGCCGCCGCCGCGCCGTCCGCACCGAGCAGGCTTGAAGGACGCGGCTTGCCCGATGCCGGTTGAGGACCCGTTCAAGTACTCAACCTTGGGCTCGGGTGTCTTCTACCAGAATCCGCGGGCCGCATTGACATGGCTTGAAAAGGCTTTCGGCTTCGAGCCGAGCATGGTGGTCAGCGATGCTAATGGCAGGCTCGTCCATTCCGAGATGCGGTTCGGCGACGGCTATATCATCGTCGATTCCGAATGGGCCGACCCTATAGCCAGCCCGGCTTCAGTTGCAGGCAAGAACACGCAGTCGGTCTATGTACGTCTCAAGGACGGGATAGATGCCCACTGCGATCGTGCAAGGGCGGCGGGAGCCGAGATCGTCGAGGGGCCTGCCGACCAGCTCTACGGTGAACGGCAGTACAGGGCGCGCGATCCTGAAGGCCATATCTGGACCTTTTCCCAGACTGTCCGCTCCGTCCCACGCGAAGAGGCTGAGCGGCTGGGCGGACTGAAGATCGAAGGCTGGCATCGATAGCTATGAGCGGACTTGTTCGCTCTTATCCGGTTTGGAGCCAAGGCCGCGGCCTGATAAATCTTGCTTCCTGATTCGCACGACTCGGAAGCATAGATGGAGCGCCAGGCCGGCCGGATAATTCTGCTTTGGGGCTGGCGGCGCGCGCTGGTTGCGTTTCTTGCCGGGGCGCTGGCGGTTCTTGCCCAGGCGCCGTACGATTTCTTCGCCGTCTGTTTCGTTTCGTTTCCCCTGCTGGTGTGGCTACTCGACGGCGCGACCGGCGAAGCCTCGGACGGTTTTCTGCGGCGCTTGCTGCCGGCTTTCGCCATCGGCTGGTGGTTCGGTTTCGGCTACTTTCTTGCCGGTCTCTGGTGGGTCGGCTCGGCGCTGCTGGTCGAGGCCGACAGCTTTGCCTGGGCCTTGCCGTTCGCGGTGGTCGGCATCCCCCTCGCGCTCGCCTTCTTCTATGGCTTCGCCGCTGTGGTCGCCCGGCTGTTGTGGAGCAATGACATCGGCCGCATCGCGGCACTTGCCTTCGGCTTTGCCTTGGCGGAATGGCTGCGCGGCTTCCTGTTCACCGGCTTTCCGTGGAATGCCGTCGGCTATGCGGCGATGCCGGTACCTTTGCTGATGCAGAGCGTCTCGGTGACCGGCATGGTCGGCATGGACGCGCTTGCGGTCTTCGTCTTTGCGCTGCCGGCGCTGCTTGCGGCGCGCCGGCATCTCCGCCTCGGCGCGGCATTGCTTGTCGTTCTCGTCGCCGCCCATGCCGGCTTCGGCTATATCCGGCTCGCCGCCCCCGAAAAGCCGGCCGCCCGCAGCCTTGACGTCCGTATCGTGCAGCCTGCCGTCGACCTTACGGAAAAATGGGATACCTCGGTGCGTGACCGTATCTTCGCCACCATGATGGGGCTTTCGGCCAAGGCGCCGGAACCCGGCCATGACAGGCCGCAATTGATCCTGTGGCCGGAGACGTCCGTGCCGTTTCTGTTCACCGAACGTCCGGATGCCCTGCCTGCGATCGGAGAGATGCTTGGCGATGGCCAGATGCTGGTCGCCGGCGTCGTTCGCGAGGAAGGCGGCTCGGCGGCCGGCAGCCGTTACTACAACTCTGTGGTGGCGATCGACGAAAGGGGCGAAATCGTCGATGCCGTCGACAAGGTCCACCTGGTACCCTTCGGCGAATACCTGCCTTTCGCCGATCTGCTCGGCCGCTTCGGGCTTGAGCAGCTTGTTGCCGGTCCAATGACCTTCGCGGCGGGCAATGAGCGGCATCCGATCGCGCTGCCCGGCGGTATCCGGGCGCTGCCGTTTATTTGCTATGAGGTCATCTTTCCCGATCTGGTCGCAGTTGACGCAACGTCAGCCGAGCTTATTGTGAACGTCACCAATGACGCCTGGTTCGGCGACACGCCGGGGCCGTACCAGCACTTCAGGCAGGCGCAGATCCGGGCGGTGGAGAATGGGGTGCCCCTGTTGCGCGCGGCTAATAACGGCATTTCGGCCGTTGTCGACCCGCGCGGTCGCATCGTCGACGCGCTGGCAATCGATGCACGCGGCGCGATCGATGTGCGGGTGCCGATCTCCAACCAAGCCATCGTTTCCTCCGGCCAGCGACGCATTAACGGAATGCTGATCATGTTTTTGCTTGCCGTTGCGGCATGCATTTTGAACGTAAGGCAAAGGCTACGGGCGAATTGACAGCCGACACATTAGAAACTCATACTGTAAGCGCCTGAAAATTTTCGAAGTCGATAAGGTCGTTCTGTTGGGGCACGGGCCGCGGCGTCGTTTGGGCAGCAAAATAGAAAAAGCCGGAAAAATTCGGCGAGGAAAAAATGACAGAAGAAAACAAGAAAAAGCCGAATCCGATCGACATCCACGTCGGAAGCCGCATCCGGCTTCGCCGCAATATGCTGGGAATGAGCCAGGAAAAACTGGGTGAAAACCTCGGCATAACGTTCCAGCAGATCCAAAAGTACGAAAAGGGCACCAATCGCGTCGGCGCCAGCCGTTTGCAGGCAATCGCCTCCATACTCGGCGTCCCCGTCGCCTTCTTTTTCGAGGATGCGCCCGGTCAGGAGCCCGTGGGCAACCGTGGATTTGCCGAGGATGCTTCGATGACCTCCGCCGTCGAATTCTGCGGCAGCCCGGAAGGCCTCCAGCTGAATCGCGCCTTCGTCAAGATCGCCGACGTGAAAGTGCGCCGCAAGATCATCGAGCTGGTGAAGTCGCTTTCCACCGACGAAGTCGATTGACTGGCCCGTGAAGAGTTCAACAAGGAAGGGGTCGCCGTAGCTGGGCATGCAATTTCTCGCGGCTGCGCGCATTGAGGGATGTTCATTCCGCAGATGCGCTGAAGCGCAGGTCGATTTCGCTCGACACGCTTCCTCGAAGCCGTTTTCCTCAGTCTGTTGGTGCAAGGGCTGATCGCAGTGCGCCCTGCCGCCGTCTCGGGATGCAAAGATAATAACGTCAAAATTCATGCCAGAACGGCTGCATGGCTTGACGAGCGACGCCCGGCACCGTTAACAACTGGCGCGCCAAAATCGGCGGCCTGCCGATATTTTTTTCAAGAGGGGACACCCGTGACGCGGCACAATTACTTCTTCACCTCGGAATCCGTTGCCGAGGGCCATCCCGACAAGGTCTGCGACCGCATCTCCGACGAGATTGTCGATCTCGTCTATCGCGAAGCCAGAAAGACCGGCATGGACCCGTGGAAGGTCCGCGTTGCCTGCGAGACGCTTGCGACGACCAATCGCGTTGTCATCGCCGGCGAGGTGCGCGTCCCCGAGACGCTGCTCAAGAAGGACAAGGAGGGCAACGTCCTGAAGGATGCGGCCGGCCATCCGATTGTCAACCCGGCCAAGTTCAAGTCGGTCGCTCGCAAGGCGATCCGCGAAATCGGCTACGAGCAGGCCGGTTTCCACTGGAAGACAGCCAAGATCGAGGTCCTGCTGCACGGCCAGTCGCCGGATATCGGCCAAGGCGTCGATAACGCCTCCGACCGGCAAGGCGAGGAGGGAGCCGGCGACCAGGGCATCATGTTTGGCTATGCCTGCCGCGAAACCCCGGACCTGATGCCGGCGCCGATCTATTACAGCCACAAGATCCTCGAATTGCTGGCGGCTGCGCGCCATGAAGGCAGCGGTGATGCCGGCAGGCTCGGGCCGGATGCCAAGAGCCAGGTCACCGTCCGCTATGTCGACGGCAAAGCGGCGGAAGTGACGCAGATCGTGCTGTCGACCCAGCATCTCGATGAGACGTGGGATTCGAAGAAGGTGCGCAACGTCGTCGAGCCCTATATTCGCGAAGCACTGGGCGACCTGAAGATTGCCGACAATTGCAACTGGTATATCAATCCGACCGGCAAGTTCGTCATCGGCGGGCCTGATGGCGACGCCGGCCTGACCGGCCGCAAGATCATCGTCGACACTTATGGTGGGGCTGCGCCTCATGGCGGCGGCGCTTTTTCTGGCAAGGACACCACCAAGGTCGACCGCTCGGCGGCCTATGCGGCGCGTTATCTCGCCAAGAACGTGGTTGCCGCAAAGCTCGCCGATCGCTGCACCATCCAGCTTTCCTATGCGATCGGTGTCGCCCAGCCGCTGTCGATCTACGTCGACCTGCACGGCACCGGCAAGGTCGACGAGGCAAAACTCGAGCGTGCACTGCGCGCCGTGATGGACCTGTCGCCGTCCGGCATCCGCCGCCACCTCGATCTCAACAAGCCGATCTATGCCAAGACGTCGTCCTACGGCCATTTTGGCCGCAAGGCCGGCCGCGACGGATCCTTCTCCTGGGAGAAGACCGATCTCGCCAAGGCGCTCAAGGACGCTCTCGCCGAACCGGTCGCCGAAGCAGTCGCCGCCTAACCGCGGCGCCTATGGATCCGAAGGACCGGCCAAGCCGTGCGACCGAGGCCTTTTTCGGTCGCCGGCGCGGCAAGACCATTCGACCACAACAGGCAGCGGCGCTGGAGAGCGGCTTCGCCGCCTACAGGCTCGATCTGACGGTTGAACCGCCGGCCGACTTGCGCAGCCTTTTCGAAGCCGAAGTTTCGGCTGTCCAGCTCGAAATCGGTTTTGGCGGCGGCGAACATCTTCTGCACCGTGCTACGGCCAGCCAGGCGACCGGCTTTATCGGCGTCGAGCCTTTCGTCAACGGCATGGCCAAGATGATGATGGCGGTCCGGGAGCGGCCGCTTGCCAATCTGCTCGTCTATGACGACGACGCCACACGTCTGCTGGACTGGCTGCCGCAGGCTTCGCTTGACGGCATTGATCTTCTCTATCCGGATCCGTGGCCGAAGAAGAAGCACTGGAAGCGGCGCTTCGTCAGCCCGGTCAATCTCGACCGCTTCGCGCGCGTCCTGAAGCACGGCGGAAAGTTCCACTTTGCGTCCGATATCGATAGCTATGTGAACTGGACGCTCCTGCATTGCCGGGCGCACGACGCCTTCACGTGGCAGGCAAGCGAAGCAGCCGACTGGCACCGGCCCTATGATGGCTGGCCGGGGACGCGCTATGAGGCCAAGGCCATTCGCGAAGGCCGACGGCCCGCCTATCTCACCTTCGTGCGGAAATAAGCGGGAAAGTAGAGCTGAGCACAAGGCGAGCGGGCCGAAGGCTCTCGGCGCTCACTTGGCTCAGAAGCGACGGATCTTGTCGAAGGCTGCCGGCTCCATGCCGAGATTGCGCAGATCATGCGCACGCGGCTTGCGACCGCTTTCCACAGCCCGCGACGCGGCTACGGCGCTGCCGAACACGCTAAAGACATCGCCTATGGCTGAAAAAAATCCACGATTGTTCATGATGGTACCCTTTTGAGCGCAGTGAGCGCTCCAATTGTGCAATGCAACATAGATAGTCGTGTGTGGCCGGTGCTCAAAGGGGGATCACTGCATGGGCGCCATGCATTTGGCGCAGCGCTGCGGACTCGGAGCCTTGCCGTCATGCAGGACGGGCTTGAAACGAGGACCACGATCGTCTATATGAGCTTCAAATTCTTGGTCGCTATGACGAAGAGTGGGTCCACCCGGTCCCGCTCTTTTTTATTACCTGCCGACCAACAGAAATCGAGTGACAGGACCGAATGACAGTGACGGCAAGCGAAGGCGACGACCGCATCATCCGCGAAAGCGGCATCGATGCGCGCATCGCGCTGATCGTTCAGCCGGTACTGCGCGCCATTGGTTTCCGCTTGGTACGTGTGCACCTGTCGGGCCAGAACGGGCTGACGCTGCAGATCATGGCCGAGCGCGAAGACGGCACCATGACGGTCGAGGATTGTGAAGAGGTCAGCCGGGCGGTGTCGCCGGCGCTCGATGTCGATGATCCGATCGAGAAGGCTTATCATCTCGAAGTGTCGTCGCCGGGCATCGACCGGCCGCTGGTCCGCAAATCGGACTTTGCAGCCTGGACCGGCCATCTGGTGAAGATGGAAACATCGGTTCTCGTCGCCGACCGTAAGCGCTTCAAGGGCAAGATCGCCGAAAGCGACGCGGACGGTGTGCTGATCGAGCGTGACAAGGCCGCTTACGGCGAGGAGCCGACGGTACGTGTTCCCTACGATGCGATTGCCGAAGCGCGGCTGATTCTGACCGACGACCTTATCCGCGATGCGCTCTCGAAGGACAATCGGGCGCGCAAGGAAGCCAGGAAACGCCGCGGCGAACCCGAAGACGCACCAGAGGGTGCGGAAGACGAAACCGAACAGGAAATGTGATTGGGCTGCCGGCCGTAAAGGTCGGCAACAAGCTCGGGAGAAAGAAGATGGTTGTAAGCGCCAACAGGCTTGAACTGCTGCAGATCGCCGATGCGGTCGCGCGTGAAAAGTCGATCGACAAGTCGATCGTCATCGCCGCCATGGCCGATGCGATCCAGAAGGCCGCGCGCTCGCGCTACGGCCAGGAAACCAATATCCGCGCCGACATCAATGCCAACACCGGCGAGATGAAGCTGCAGCGGCTGATGGAAGTGGTCGAGAAGGTCGATGACTACGCGACGCAGATTGCCATTTCCTCGGCGCGCGAGCGCAATCCGGACGCCCAGCTCGGCGATTTCATTGCCGAACAGCTACCGCCGATGGATTTTGGCCGCATCGCCGCCCAGTCCGCCAAGCAGGTCATCGTGCAGAAGGTGCGCGAGGCCGAGCGCGACCGGCAATATGACGAATACAAGGACCGTATCGGCGAGATCGTCAACGGCACCGTCAAGCGCGTCGAATACGGCAACGTCATCGTCGATCTCGGCCGCGGCGAAGCGATCATCCGCCGCGACGAGCTGATTCCGCGCGAAAACTACAAGTATGGCGATCGCGTCCGTGCCTATGTCTATGACGTGCGCCGCGAACAGCGCGGCCCGCAGATCTTCCTGTCGCGCACCCATCCGCAGTTCATGGCGAAGCTGTTCACCATGGAAGTGCCGGAAATCTACGACGGCATCATCGAGATCAAGTCGGTCGCCCGCGATCCGGGTTCGCGCGCCAAGATCGCTGTCATCTCGCGCGACAGCTCCATCGATCCGGTCGGTGCCTGCGTCGGTATGCGCGGCAGCCGCGTCCAGGCGGTCGTCGGTGAATTGCAGGGCGAGAAGATCGACATCATTCCGTGGTCGCCTTCGGCGGCGTCCTTCATTGTCAATGCATTGCAGCCGGCGGAAGTCGCCAAGGTCGTGCTCGACGAGGATGCCGAGCGCATCGAGGTCGTCGTTCCCGACGATCAGCTGTCGCTGGCCATCGGCCGCCGCGGCCAGAACGTCCGTCTTGCCTCGCAGCTGACCGGCTGGGATATCGACATCCTGACCGAGCAGGAAGAGAGCGAACGCCGCCAGAAGGAATTCGTCGAACGGTCGTCGCTGTTCATGGAAGCCCTCGACGTCGACGAGATGGTCGGCCAGGTGCTCGCTTCCGAAGGCTTCACCAGCGTCGAGGAGGTCGCGTATGTCGACTCCGGCGAAATCGCGTCGATCGACGGCTTCGACGAGGACACGGCTTCGGAAATCCAGACTCGCGCCCGCGAATATCTGGAGAAGATCGAAGCCGAGCATGACGAGAAGCGCAAGGCGCTCGGCGTCAAGGACGAGCTGCGCGAGATTCCCGGCATCACCACCGCCATGATGGTGACGCTCGGCGAGGACGGCGTGAAGACGATTGAGGATTTCGCCGGCTACGCCGCCGACGACCTGACCGGTTGGAAGGAACGCAAGGACGGCGAGACGAAGGTATTCCCGGGTGTGCTCGCCAACCACGGCGTATCACGCGCCGATGCCGAGCAGATGGTCCTGGCCGCTCGCCTGAAGGCTGGCTGGATCACCGAAGACGAGCTTGCCGCCGAGGGCGTGCCGGCTGACGAAACCGTCGGTGCGTGAGGTGAAACCGCATCGCACCGAACCCGCCCTTGGACGAGATGAACGATCGCACCTGCATCGTCACCCGCAGGCAAGCCGAACCGGATGAACTGATCCGTTTCGTCGTCGGCCCGGATTCGGCCGTCGTTCCGGACATCAAGAGAAACCTGCCCGGCCGCGGTTGCTGGGTGACGGCCGACCGCCTACATATAGAAAAGGCAGCGGCCAAAAACCTGTTTGCCCGTGCTTTTAAGGCGCAGGTGAGCGTGCCGGCCGATCTTGGCGGCATGGTCGACGCGCTGCTTTCCAGGTCCGCTCTGGGCATGCTTGGCCTGGCCCGCAAGGCGGGCGCCATAGCGCTCGGAGCGACCAAGGTCGAGAGCGCCGTGCGCGGCGGACTTGCACTTTTCGTGCTCCACGCGACCGAGGCTTCCGACGATGGCGTCCGCAAGATAAGCCAGGCGCGACGGGCAACCGTCCACCTCGGCGGGCCTGCGATCCGCGCTTACAAACTTTTCTCCGAGGCCGAGTTGAGCTTGGCATTGGGGGGTACAAATGTGATACATGCTGCCGTTCTCGCGGGAGACGCGGGCAGGGCGGTCCAGAAGCGCATGGTTGCGCTCGACCGATATCGGGGCGGTTCCCCGGACGATCTGGCAATGCTTGCGGCCGTTGCTGACGAAGATGATGCCGCAGAGGATATGGAATGAGCGATACGAAATCGGGCGACGACAAGACGCTGAGTGTTACGCCGAAGAAGACCTTGACGCTGAAGCGCCCCGGTATGGAACAGGGCACGGTGCGCCAGAACTTCTCACACGGCCGCACCAAGTCGGTGGTCGTCGAGACCAAGAAGCGCAAGTTCTCGCTGCCCGGCGACAAGCCGGAGCCGGCGGCAGCGCCTGTGTCCGTCTTCACGCCGAAGCCGGTCGCGGCAGCGCCCGCCGTGCAGGAAGCTCCCAAGGCGCCTCCCCCTCCGCCGCCGGTCGAACGCGGCGGCATGGTGCTGAACGAGTTGTCGCGCCAGGAAATGGAAGCACGCCGCCGGGCTCTCGAGGGCTCGAAGGTCCGCGATGTCGAGGATCGCCAGCGCGCCATCGAGGAAGCCAAGCGCCGCAGCGAGGACGAAGAGCGCCGCCGCCGCGAGCGCGAGGAATCGGCTCGCCGTCAGGCCGAGGAAGAGGCACGGCTGCAAGCCGAGGCCGAATCCCGCCGCCGTGCCGAGGAAGAGGCGCGCCGCCGTGCGCCGCTCGCCGCCGAACTGGCAACAGTCGATGACGAGGAAGAGGTCAAACCGAAGCGGGCCGGTGCCGGCGCACCAGTGCGCCGTCTGGTCACGCCGGAAGTGGCGCGTCCGGCCAAACCGACCAAGGGCGAGGAAGACCGCCGCCGCGGCAAGCTGACGCTGAATTCGGCGCTTTCCGACGAGGATGCGCGCGCCCGCTCGCTCTCGTCGATGCGCCGCCGTCAGGAGAAATTCAAGCGCGCGTTGCATAACGAGCCACGCGAGAAAGTCATGCGTGAAGTGATCCTGCCCGAAACCATCACCATCCAGGAGCTGGCGCAGCGCATGTCCGAGCGCGCTGTCGACGTGGTCAAGTTCTTCATGAAGCAGGGCCAGATCCTGAAGCCTGGTGACGTCATCGACGCCGACACGGCCGAACTCGTCGCCACCGAATTTGGCCACACGGTCCGCCGCGTCGCCGAGTCCGACATCGAAGAGGGCTTGTTCAACATCGCCGATCGTCCCGAGGACCTGCAGCCGCGTCCGCCGGTGGTAACGATCATGGGTCATGTCGATCACGGCAAGACCTCGTTGCTCGATGCCATCCGCAATGCCAACGTCGTCTCCGGCGAGGCCGGCGGCATTACCCAGCATATCGGCGCCTATCAGGTCGAGAAGAACGGTCACAAGGTTACCTTCATCGACACGCCCGGCCACGCCGCCTTCACGGCGATGCGTGCCCGCGGTGCCCAGGCGACCGATATCGCCATCCTCGTGGTGGCAGCTGACGACAGCGTCATGCCGCAGACGATCGAATCGATCAATCACGCCAAGGCGGCCGGCGTTCCGATCATTGTGGCGATCAACAAGATCGACAAGCATGACGCCGACCCGCAGAAGGTGCGTTCGGAACTGCTGCGCCACGAGGTGTTCGTCGAATCCATGGGCGGTGAGGTGCTGGATGTCGAGGTGTCGGCGACCAAGGGCATCAATCTCGACAAGTTGCTCGAAGCGATCCTGCTGCAGGCCGAAATCCTCGACCTGAAGGCCAATCCGGACCGCACCGCCGAAGGCGTGGTCATCGAAGCCCAGCTCGACAAGGGCCGCGGCCCAGTCGCTACCGTGCTGGTGCAGACCGGCACGTTGATGCCGGGCGACATTCTCGTCGCCGGCAACGAATGGGGCCGGGTACGCGCGCTCGTCAATGATCGCGGCGAGCAGGTCAAGGAAGCGCCGCCGGCAATGCCGGTGGAGGTGCTCGGCCTGCAAGGCACGCCGCAGGCCGGCGACCGCTTCGCCGTGGTCAACAACGAGGCCCGCGCCCGCGAGATCACCGAATACCGCCAGCGTCTGGCACGCGAGAAGGCGGTTGCCAGGCATGCCGGCCAGCGCGGTTCGCTGGAGCAGATGATGTCGCAGTTGCAGACCAGCGGACTGAAAGAATTCCCGCTGGTTATCAAGGGCGACGTGCAGGGTTCGATCGAGGCGATCAACGCGGCGCTGGACAATCTCGGCACCGACGAGGTGCGTGCGCGCATCGTCCATGCGGGAGCCGGCGGTATCACCGAAAGCGACGTGTCGCTGGCGGAGACCTCGGGGGCCGCGATCATCGGCTTCAACGTTCGCGCCAATGTGCAGGCGCGTGCGGCAGCGGCCGCGGCAGGCATCGAGATCCGCTACTACTCCATCATCTACAATCTCGTGGATGACGTGAAGGCGGCGCTCTCCGGCCTGCTCTCGCCGGAGCGTCGCGAGACCTTCATCGGCAATGCCGAGATCCTCGAGATCTTCGACATCACCAAGGTCGGCAAGATCGCCGGCTGCCGTGTCACCGAAGGCAAGGTCGAGCGTGGTGCGGGCGTGCGCCTGATCCGCGACAACGTCGTCATCCACGAAGGCACGCTGAAGACCCTGAAGCGCTTCAAGGACGAGGTTTCGGAAGTTCCGGGCGGCCAGGAATGCGGCATGGCCTTCCAGAACTACGAGGACATGCGCGTCGGTGACGTCATCGAGTGCTTCCGCGTCGAGATGGTGACCAGGACGCTCTGAGCTCGAACGTTCGAGTTCGGGCATCCATCGAGACCGGGCGGTGGTCGAAAGACCGCCGCCCAA
This sequence comes from Mesorhizobium sp. M0019, assembly GCF_040323975.1. NCBI lineage: Bacteria > Pseudomonadati > Pseudomonadota > Alphaproteobacteria > Hyphomicrobiales > Phyllobacteriaceae > Mesorhizobium > Mesorhizobium sp. M0019. Next base: position 28,506 of record NZ_JAMYVK010000013.1, read on the forward strand.
ACCATATGAGACATGTGGTGCGGTCCTATCCCGCGCCCCACGATTTCAGGATAGAGAAAAATGCCCCGTTCAATCACATCAGGCCCATCCCAGCGCATGCTTCGCGTAGGCGAGCAGGTGCGCCATGCTCTGTCGGAAACCTTGCAGCGCGGCGAGATCCTCGATCCGCTGATCGAGAACACGGTGGTTTCGGTCTCGGAAGTGCGCATGTCGCCCGATCTCAAGATCGCCACCGCCTTCGTTTCGCCGCTCGGCGCCAAGGATGCCGGGGCGGTGATCGAGGCGCTCAACAAGCATGCGAAGTTCGTGCGCGGCCGCGTCTCCGGCGCGCTGCGCCAGATGAAGTACATGCCGGAATTCCGCTTCCGGCTCGACACCAGCTACGACAATTTCCAGAAGATAAACGAGTTGCTGCACTCGCCCGAAGTGGCGCGCGATCTCAGCGCCGACGACAAAGACAAAGACGACCGGAAGGACAGCGAATAGTGGCGCGTCGCGGCAAGAAGAAGGGCCGGCCGATCTCGGGCTGGCTGGTACTGGACAAGCCGGTCGGCATGGGCTCGACTGAAGCCGTCTCCAAGATCAAATGGCTGTTCCAGGCGGAAAAGGCCGGCCATGCCGGCACGCTCGACCCGCTGGCGTCCGGCATGCTGCCGATCGCGCTCGGCGAAGCGACCAAGACCGTGCCATACGTCCAGGACGGCGCCAAGGTCTACCGCTTCACGGTTGCCTGGGGCGAGGAGCGTTCGACCGACGACCTCGAAGGCCCGGCGACCAAAAGCTCGGACCGCCGTCCGGCGGAAGCCGACGTACGGGCGCTGCTTTCGAAATATACCGGCGTCATCATGCAGACGCCGCCGCAATTTTCGGCGATCAAGATCGCCGGCGAGCGCGCCTACGACCTTGCCCGCGATGGCGAGACGATCGACATTCCGGCACGCGAGGTCGAGATCGGCCGGCTCGATCTGGTCGAGCACATGGCCGATCGCACCATCTTCGAGGTCGAATGCGGCAAGGGCACCTATGTCCGCTCGCTGGCGCGCGACATGGGCCGCGACCTTGGCTGCTTTGGTCACATCGCCGAGCTGCGGCGGGTCGAGGTCGAGCCGTTCACGCAGGAAGATTTCGTTACCCTGGCCGAGCTGGAAGCCGCCCGCTTCGGCGAGCAGGGCGAGCCGCAAGAAGCAGACGCCCCGATCGACTTCGGTGCCATCGATGCACTTCTGGTCGACACCGCCGCCGCGCTCGAATGCCTGCCGCAGGTCGCGATCAGCGATGATGCGGCAACCAAAATCCGCCTCGGCAATCCGGTCATCATTCGCGGCCGTGACGCGCCGGTAGAAGCGGAGGAGGCCTGCGCCACCGCGCGCGGCAAGCTGGTCGCCATCGGCGCCATCGAGCAAGGCATGTTCAAGCCAAAGCGGGTCTTTATCGGGTAACAGCTGTCTCTCGGCGCATGATCTCCAACCGGATTCTATTTTGGGAAAGGATCATGCGCTAAATCAACAGGGCGACGGCGTCGTTTGCCGTCCGAAGGGATGCGCGGCACCGACGCTGCATTCGAGGGGGCACATGGCAAAGGCTGAGACGGGCAGGAAGCGGGCGGTGCTCAACACACGGCGGCCGCCCGTCGGGGCTTCGCCCGGCACGCTGATCGCCGACCCGGCGGCACGCCGTTCCGAGCTTAGGCTGACATTGATCTCGCCCGAAAAGTTCAAGACCATCGACAATGCCAGCATCGACGACGTCAACACCCATTGCCACAATTGGCCGGTTATCTGGCTCGATTGCACAGGCCTCGCCAACATCCAGCTGATCGAGGAGATCGGCCGGATCTTCAACCTGCATCCGTTGGCGCTGGAAGATGTCGTCAACACCGGCCAGCGGCCGAAGGTGGATTTCTTCGAGGACCATGCCTTTGTCGTCGTCAGGATGATCGACGATGTCACCGCGCATCGCTACGAACAGATCGCCGTCTTCTTCGGCAGGAACTTCGTCGTCACCTTCCAGGAACGCGAAGGCGACCCGTTCGATCCCGTGCGCAAGCGGATCGCAAGCTCGGTGCCCAACCGCTTGCGCTCGCGCGGCGCCGACTATCTCGCCTATGCTTTGATCGACGCCATCGTTGACAGCTATTTCCCGCCGATCGAGGCTGCCGGCGAATTGGTCGACAGCATTGAGGACCAGATGCTGAACCAGGCGCACAAGCATCAGATGCGGCAGCTTCACGAATTGCGGCGCGATGCCAATGTGCTGAAGGGCGTGCTTTGGCCGATGCGCGACGCGCTGGCGACCATGATCCGCAACGACGTCTCTTATGTGAAGGCCGAAACCAAGATATTTCTGAACGACACGCTCGATCATTCGCTGCGATTGATCGAACTGGTCGAAACCCAGCGCGACATGCTGACCGGCCTGATCGAGATGCACTTGTCGCTCAGCCAGGCGCGCACCAACGACGTCATCAGCTATCTGACGATCGTCTCGGTGATCTTCATGCCGCTTACCTTTCTCGTCGGCGTATGGGGCATGAATTTCGACCCCGACACCTCGCCCTGGAACATGCCGGAGCTGAAAGCCTATTACGGCTATCCCCTGTCGCTCGTCTTCATGGCGCTTGTTGCGGTCGGGCTCTTTGCGTACTTCAAATGGAAGAAATGGCTCTGACTAGGCGGAAGTGCCCGTTTATGCAGCAAAAAGCCGGCTTGTGAATTAGGCTGGCCTTTTTGTCGGAATTGCACTATATGCGCCGCAGCCTCGCGCTTTGACGCGTTGCTTGCACCGGCCCCTGCTGGACGACATCCCGGCTGAGGGCGTCCCGTTTCCTCAAACAGACAAGGAAAAACACGATGTCGATTACTGCCGAACGCAAGAAGGAATTGATGGGCGAATTCGCTACCGCCAAGGGCGATACCGGGTCTCCGGAAGTCCAGGTGGCCATCCTTTCGGAGCGCATCAAGAACCTGACCGACCATTTCAAGGACCACAAGAAGGATAACCATTCCCGCCGTGGTCTGCTCGCTCTCGTTTCCCAGCGCCGCAGCCTGCTTGATTATCTCAAGCGCAAGGACGACGCGCGCTATCAGACGCTGATCGAGAAGCTCGGTCTGCGCCGTTGACGAATTGACCGGCGGGTTCTTTCGAGAGCCCGCCGGTCGCGCATTGGAGCATCGGGTCATCCAAGGCTCCATGAAGGAAGTAGAGCGCCGCGCATCGGTTTGGATGCGCAAAGGACGCTCTGAAGTTTAGATTTGCGCAGGATATTTTCCGAAAACCTGGTTTTCGGGTTCACGCGCAAGGCCACTCGGATCGATTGGCCAACCCGGTTTCGAAACAGCAGAGGGCCGCTCGAAACCGCCCATGGACGGTCATGGGGCAGGATTGCAGGACGCTCGTGCGGCACCGCGCCGAATAAACCGAGCCTCCCGTTGTCTTGCCCGTGGCTGCCCGAGAAAGGAAGCCAAGGGAAAGGGGCATCCGCGCACGCTGAAACGGCGCGGCCCTTTCCGCATATGAAGGACAAGACATGTTCAATTACCACAAAGTGGAAATCGAATGGGGCGGCCGTCCGCTCATTCTCGAAACCGGCAAGATCGCGCGTCAGGCTGATGGCGCGGTGCTGGCCACCTACGGCGAAACCAAGGTTCTCGCCACCGTCGTCTCGATGAAGGAGCCGAAACCCGGCCTCGATTTCTTCCCGCTGACGGTCAACTACCAGGAGAAGACTTACGCCGCCGGCAAGATCCCGGGTGGCTATTTCAAGCGGGAAGGCCGTCCGAGCGAGAAGGAAACGCTGGTTTCCCGCCTGATCGACCGCCCGATCCGCCCGCTCTTCGCCGAAGGCTACAAGAACGACACCCAGATCGTCGTCACCGTCGTCCAGCACGATCTCGAAAATGACCCGGACATCCTGTCGATCGTCGCCACCTCCGCCGCCCTGACCTTGTCCGGCGTGCCGTTCATGGGCCCGGTTGGCGGCGCCCGCGTCGGCTACATCAACGGCGAATATGTGCTCAACCCGCATGTCGACGAGATGCAGGAATCGAAGCTCGACCTGGTCGTCGCCGGCACCGCCGACGCCGTGCTGATGGTCGAGTCCGAAGCCAAGGAACTCGGCGAGGACCTTATGCTCGGCGCCGTCATGTTCGGCCACAGGGGCTTCCAGCCGGTGATCGACGCGATCATCAAGCTGGCTGAAGTCGCGGCAAAGGACCCGCGTGACTTCACCGCGCCGGACTATTCCGCACTTGAAGCGGAGATGCTCAAGATCGTCGAAGGCGAGCTTCGCGACGCCTACAAGATCACCGACAAGCAGAAGCGCTATGCCGCCGTCGACGCCGTCAAGGCGAAGGTCAAGGCCGCGTTCGCGCCGGCAGAAGGCGAAGAGGCCAAATACACGTCCGAACAGATCGGCACCGTGTTCAAGGAGCTCCAGGCCAAGGTCGTGCGCTGGAACATCCTCGACACCGGCTCGCGCATCGACGGCCGCGACCTGAAGACGGTCCGCAAGATCGTCTCGGAAGTCGGCGTCCTGCCGCGCACGCACGGCTCGGCGCTGTTCACTCGCGGCGAGACCCAGGCACTGGTCGTCGCCACGCTCGGCACCGGCGAGGACGAGCAGTATGTCGATTCGTTGACCGGCATGTACAAGGAGAAGTTCCTCCTGCACTACAACTTCCCTCCCTATTCGGTCGGTGAAACCGGCCGCATGGGTTCGCCGGGCCGCCGCGAAATCGGCCATGGCAAGCTCGCCTGGCGCGCCATCCGGCCGATGCTTCCGACCGCCGACCAGTTCCCCTATACGTTGCGCGTCGTTTCGGAGATCACCGAGTCCAACGGCTCGTCGTCGATGGCTACCGTCTGCGGCACCTCGCTGGCTCTGATGGACGCGGGCGTGCCGCTGGCCAAGCCGGTCGCCGGTATTGCAATGGGCCTGATCAAGGAAGGCGAGCGCTTCGCCGTGCTCTCCGACATCCTTGGCGACGAGGACCACCTCGGCGACATGGACTTCAAGGTTGCAGGCACCGCCTACGGCATCACCTCGCTGCAGATGGACATCAAGATCGAGGGCATCACCGAGGAGATCATGAAGATCGCGCTCGACCAGGCCAAGGATGGCCGTCAGCACATTCTCGGCGAAATGGCCCACGCGCTGTCCGGCGCACGTGCCGAGCTCGGCGAGTTCGCGCCGCGCATCGAGGTCATGCACATCCCGACCGATAAGATCCGCGACGTGATCGGCTCGGGCGGCAAGGTCATCCGCGAGATCGTCGAAAAGACCGGCGCCAAGATCAACATCGAGGACGACGGCACCGTCAAGATCGCTTCGGCCAACGCCAAGGAGATCGAGGCGGCGAAGAAGTGGATACACACCATCGTCGCCGAGCCGGAAGTCGGTGAAATCTACGAAGGCACGGTCGTCAAGACCGCCGACTTCGGCGCTTTCGTCAATTTCTTCGGTCCGCGTGACGGCCTCGTCCACATCTCACAACTCGCCAATGACCGCGTCGCCAAGACCTCCGATGTGGTCAAGGAAGGCGACAAGGTCTGGGTCAAGCTGATGGGCTTCGACGAGCGCGGCAAGGTCCGCCTGTCGATGAAGGTCGTCGATCAGGCCACCGGCAAGGAAATCGTGCGCGACAAGAAGAGCGAAGGCGAAGAAAACGCCGCCTAAGCTGATCTAACTATGCAATCGAAGCGGGCGCGCCGGAAGGTCGCGCCCGTTTGCGTTTCAACAACAGCCTTGCAGTTCAAGAGTGGTGAATGTCCGCCGAGCCGCTGAAAACGCTTTTCCATTCGTTCGAGGCCGGTGCTGTTTCCCTGCCACGAAAGGATGAACGCATACTCTTTCTCGGTGCCGAGCCCGGCTTTCGCTTGCCGGAAGGGTTTGATGCCAAGCTTCATCTTGTCCAAGGCTTCAGGCCGCACTTTCGCGCCTTGCAGGCGTCCGGCTTCGCGGTCACGCCGCAGGTCGAAGGCGAGGCTTTCGACGCGGCATTTGTGCTCGCTGGCCGCCATCGCGGCCAAAACGAGTTGCGCGTTGCCGAAGCGGTCGAACGCGCAGCACCAGGCGGGTTGATCGTCGTCGCCGGCAGCAAGGACGATGGAATCGCCAGCCTGCGCAAGCATGTCGGCGCCCTTGTGCCGCTCGAAGGCCACCTGCCGAAGCATCACGGCATTGCCTTCTGGTTTCGCCGGCCGGCCGATACCGTTGCCGCGGCAACGCTTCGCGCTGCCAATCCGGATTTGGTGGTCGAGGGCTGCTTCCGCACGGCGCCAGGCATGTTTTCCTTCGACAAGATCGATGCCGGATCGAAACTGCTGATCGAAAATCTGCCCAACGATCTGCGTGGCAGCGTTGCGGATTTCTGTGCCGGTTGGGGCTATGTCGCCGCCGAGGTCGGCGCCCGCTCACCTGGCATATCGGCGCTTGACCTTTACGAAGCGGATTTCGAGGCGCTGGAGGCGGCGAAGGCCAATCTCGGCAACACAGGCGTGGAGCCAGGTTTCTTCTGGATCGATCTTTTGAGCGAGCCGGTCGAGCGCCGCTATGACGTCGTCGTCATGAACCCGCCCTTTCATCGCAGTCGGGCGACTGAGCCGGAAATCGGTGCCGGCATGATCCGCGCGGCAGGCAAGGCGCTGAAGCCGGGCGGCCGGCTGTTCATGGTGGCGAACCGTCAACTTCCCTACGAACCGGTGCTGGCGGCCGCCTTCTCCAGCCATGCGGAGCTCGCCCGCGACGGCATGTTCAAGGTCTTATCGGCGCGACGCTGAAATCCTGCGGGGCAAGCCGGCGATACGTCGCTCGCGCTATTCCCGCCCGCCGTCGGTCTGCTTCAATTCGTCAAGCGTCGGCATGGAAACGATGTGATAGCCGGAATCGACATAGTGGATTTCGCCGGTGACGCCGGAGGACAGGTCGGACAGCAAATAGAGCGCGGAGCCGCCGACTTCGTCGATCGTCACTGTACGGCGTAGCGGCGAGTTGCGCTGCTGGTAGGAGAACATGTGGCGTGCGTCGGAAATCCCGGCGCCCGCAAGCGTCCGTACCGGTCCCGCCGATATGCCGTTCACCCTGATGCCGCGCGGGCCGTAGTCGTTGGCGAGATAGCGGACGCTGGCCTCCAGCCCCGCCTTGGCGACACCCATAACGTTGTAGTTCGGCATGACACGGACCGAACCGGCATAGGTCAGCGTGATCATCGAACCGCTATCCTTCATCAATGTGGCGGCGTGACGGGCGATCTCGGTGAAGGAGTAGCAGGAGATCACCATTGTGCGGATGAAGTTGTCGCGGCTCGTGTCGGCGTAGAGGCCTTTCAGCTCGTTCTTGTCGGAAAAGCCGATTGCATGGACGACGAAATCCAGCCCGCCCCACGCCTTCCCCAAAGTCTCGAAAGTCGCGGCGACCGACACGCTGTCCTCGACGTCGCAAGGCACCACCAGGGATGCGCCCAATTTCTCGGCGAGCGGCTTGACCCGGCGCCCGAAGGCCTCGCCCTGATAGGTGAAGGCGAGGTCCGCGCCATGTTCGGACAGTTTGCGGGCGATACCCCAGGCGATCGAATGATCGTTGGCAACACCCATGACAAGCCCGCGCTTGCCCTTCATCAATCCGTCCATGGTCGGCAAATCCTTATGCGGAATAGCGCTGGAAAATCAGCGTTGCGTTGGTGCCACCGAAACCGAACGAATTGGACAAAACGGTGTCGATCCTTGCATCGTCGATGCGCTTGCGCACGATCGGCATGCCCTCGAATTCCGGATCGAGGTTCTCAATGTGGGCGCTCTCGCCGATGAAGCCGCCTTGCATCATCAGGATCGAGTAGATCGATTCCTGCACGCCGGCGGCGCCCAGAGAATGGCCGGTTAGCGATTTGGTCGACGTGATGAAAGGCATCTTCTCGCCGAACACCTCGCGGATGGCGCCCATTTCCTTGGAGTCGCCGACCGGCGTCGAGGTGCCGTGCGTATTGATGTAGTCGACCGGCGAGGACACCGTTGCGAGCGCCTGCTTCATGCAGCGCGCCGCGCCTTCGCCCGACGGCGCCACCATGTCGTAGCCGTCCGATGTCGCGCCATAGCCGACGATCTCGGCATAGATCTTGGCGCCGCGTGCCTTGGCATGCCCGAGCTCTTCAAGAATCAGCACGCCGGCGCCGCCGGCAATGACGAAACCGTCGCGATCGACGTCGTAGGCGCGTGAGGCGACCGATGCCCTGTCGTTGAACTTGGACGACATGGCGCCCATGGCATCGAAGAGATCCGACATCGTCCAGTCGAGATCCTCATGGCCGCCGGCGAAGACGATGTCCTGCTTGCCCCACTGGATCAGCTCGTAGCCATTGCCGATGCAATGCGCAGACGTCGAGCAGGCCGATGAGATCGAATAGTTGACGCCGTGGATCTTGAACCAGGTGGCAAGCGTCGCCGACGCGGTCGACGACATCGCTTTTGGCACCGCGAACGGCCCGATCCGCTTGGGGCTGCCGTTTTTGATCGTGGTCTCGGCCGCCTCGACGATTGCACGGGTCGACGGTCCGCCGGAGCCCATCACGATACCGGTGCGCTCGTTGGTGATGTCGGCCCCGTCGAGGCCGGCGTCTGCGATCGCCTGGTCCATTGCGACATGGTTCCAGGCAGCACCCTGCGACAGGAAGCGCATGGCGCGACGGTCGATCATGCCCGATGGGTCCAGCGTCGGCGCACCCCACACCCGGCAACGGAAGCCATGCTCGGCGAAAGAGTCGGAGAAGCTGATGCCGGATCTGGCATCGTGCAGCGAGGTCTGCACCTCGTTGGCATTGTTGCCTATCGACGACACGATGCCGAGACCTGTGACTACGACCCGTCTCATTCGCAACTCCTTCCAGCGCGGACCCCGAACCTGAAATCAATTTCCGGAATGGAACCATGCGCAAAATTAAAGTGCTACAGCGTTCATCAGACGTCCAAGACGTCGTACTGTAGGGTCTTCGTTCAGACGGCGGCCGATTGCTTGGACAGACCGACCTTCAGATCCGTTGCCGCGTATATGGGCTCGCCATCTGCCTTCAGCCAGCCATCGGCGATGCCAAGCACAAGCCGACCGCGCATCACTCGCTTGAAGTCGACGCCATACTCCACCTTCTTGACCGAAGGCGTGACCATGCCTTTGAACCTCACCTCACCGGTCGACAGCGCCATCCCCTTGCCGGGTTCACCGAGCCATCCGAGATAGAACCCCGTCAACTGCCACATGGCGTCCAGGCCTAGGCATCCTGGCATGATCGGATTACCGATGAAATGGCAGGCGAAAAACCACAAATCCGGCTTGATATCGAATTCCGCGCGGATGAAACCCTTGTCGAACGCACCGCCGGTCTCGCTGATCTCGGTGATGCGGTCGAACATCAGCATCGGCGGATAGGGCAGCTGCGCATTTCCCGGTCCGAACAGCTCGCCGCGGGCGCAGGCAAGCAATTCCTCGTAACCGTAGCTGGATTTCGAACCCGCCATCAATCTCGTCCCCGTGATCGTCCCGGGCGATAGGCGCCCTTGTCGGTGGTTTCCTAACACAATCTGTTTCAGGCCGGAAACCGGCGCTTGCGCTTAACCTGCCCGTCTGCCCGGGTCAATGCGCGCTATTGATCGCATTCGGTCGACAGAATATATGTCAGGACACGTCCAGTTTCGGCAGATGCTCAATTTCTGCCATTTTGGACCTGTCTGAGGCGGAACTGTGAGCGCGACGGATAGATGGATCTGGGTTGCCGGAAGGATAATGTCGCTGTGGACAAGCGGGTTCGCGAGGCCGGTCTGAGGCCGACACGCCAGCGCATCGCGTTGGCCGATCTGCTTTTCGCCAAGGGCGACCGCCATCTTTCGGCCGAGGAACTGCACGAGGAGGCGCTTGCCGCCGGCGTGCCGGTGTCTCTGGCCACCGTCTACAATGCTCTGCACCAGTTTACCCAGGCCGGTCTTCTCCGCATCCTTGCCGTCGAGGGATCGAAGACTTATTTCGACACCAACACCTCCGATCACCATCATTTCTATATCGAGGGCGAAAACAGGATCTTCGATATCGACAGCGGCCCGGTGACGGTTTCCAACCTGCCGGAACCGCCGGAGGGCATGGAGATCGCCAATGTCGATATCGTGGTGAGACTGCGTCCGAAACGCTGCGACTGACCGGCGCCTTATGAAATTCCTGGATTTGACGCTCCGGCTCGAATGGGTCGCCGTCGCGGTGGCGGCTCTTGTCTTCTATGCAATCGCCGGTGTTTCCTGGTGGCTGTTTGCCGTGCTCATTCTGGCGCCCGACCTGTCGATGCTGGGTTACATGGCCGGGCCGCGCGTCGGCGCCGTCGCCTACAACGCCTTGCACATACTGATCTTGCCCGTTCTGCTGGCGCTTGTCGGCAGCGTCTTTGACAATGCAATGGCGATAGCTGTCGCGCTGATCTGGATCGCCCACATCGCCGTCGACCGCGCTCTGGGCTATGGTTTGAAGCTGTCGAGCAGTTTCCAGGATATCCATCTCGGCCGCATCGGCCGCTAAACCATCCCCGAACCGAAGATCAGCGAAACAAATGCCGGATCCGGTGCTTGCAGCGCTGGCCTGATCTCCGGTTCGGAAAGGTCAGTTCTTGACCTTTTCGCCGGGATAGGCACCCCAGACCAGCGACTGCGCGAGCCAGCCGGTATGGCCGTCGAAGGTCATTTCGCACCACTGGCCATCGCAGGACTTGATCGTGCCCATTACCCCCGGTTCGAGGATCGCGATGACGCCTGCATCTTTTGCCGGGTCGTCAAGGAGGTTGACGCGAGCGTCCTTGCCGCGCTGCCAGGGGGCGACGATCGCCGTGCGACGGCCCGAAAGCAGCGACTGATTGATCCAGCCTTCCGAGCCGTCGGCATCACGCACACGGCGCCACGTATCGAACTCCTGGATGATCTCCATCGGCAGGCCTGGCTTCATATACATCCAGTCGACGGAATAATTGACGCCCGGCCCAACGCGCGAGTTGACGCGGCCGGATTTCAGGCTGACGAAGCGCGGCAGCGGCAAGCCGCTTGGTCCGAGCGTGACGCTCTGGGCGGGTGCGGCGGCACTTTGCGCCATCACCAGTGGGCTATGGATGAGAGCGCCGAGGAATGCTGCACTGAGGGTCAGGCGGAGCGACGCGAAACCAGACACTTTCGTTCCTTTCGGCGCCCGCCAATCGGCCTTCGCGCCCATTTTTCTTTGTCTTCGGCGGAACCGCTTGTTACATGGATGACCGGTACCGCGATCGGCTCTCAGTTTCGCCGTTCTTGGTTAAAGAGGTCTCAACGAGATCGGGTTCGAGGAAACAATGGCAGGCAAAAAGAAGCCCCTCGTCGTCATCACGCGCAAGTTGCCCGACCTAGTCGAGACGCGCATGCGCGAGTTGTTCGACGCCCGCTTGAATGTGGAGGACAGGCCGATGACGCAGCCGGAACTGGTGGCGGCGGTCAAGGAGGCCGACGTGCTGGTGCCGACTGTGACCGACAATATCGACGCGGCGCTGATTGCCCAGGCCGGCGACAACCTCAAGCTGATCGCCAACTTCGGCAATGGCGTCGACAAGATCGACGTTGCGGCAGCGGCCAAGAAAGGCATCACCGTCACCAACACGCCGAACGTGCTGACCGAAGATACGGCCGACATGACCATGGCGCTGCTGCTGGCCGTACCGCGACGGCTGGCCGAAGGCGCCAACGTGCTGACCGGCGATAAGAAATGGGCGGGCTGGTCGCCGACCTGGATGCTCGGCCGGCGCATTTGGGGCAAACGGCTCGGCATTGTCGGCATGGGTCGCATCGGCACCGCTGTCGCCAGGCGCGCCAAGGCGTTTGGCCTCTCGATCCACTACCACAACCGCCACCGCGTGCTGCCGGCAATCGAGGAGGAGTTGGAAGCCACGTATTGGGAAAGCCTCGACCAGATGCTTGCCCGTATGGACATTATCTCGGTCAATTGCCCATCGACACCGGCAACTTTCCATCTGCTTTCGGCACGGCGGCTGGCGCTTCTGCAACCGTCCGCTTACATAGTCAACACCGCGCGCGGAGATATCATCGATGAGGAATCGCTGATCAAGCTCATCCATGACGGCAAGATCGCCGGCGCCGGCCTCGACGTCTACGAGCACGAGCCGGCGCTGAACAGCAAGCTGCTGAAGCTTGCCCACAAAGGCAAGGTCGTGCTGTTGCCGCATATGGGTTCGGCGACGCTCGAAGGCCGTATCGACATGGGCGAGAAGGTGATCATCAATATCCGCGCCTTCTTCGATGGTCATCGCCCGCCCGACCGCGTGCTGCCGTTGAGGGCGTGACCTGCCGTCACGCCGGCACAGTCTTGCCGCGGCAACCGCGCGTTCGTCGTTGGATAGCTTTGGCTTACGAAAACGCCTTGCGCATGGTGATTGAGGTCGGCCGGTCGTAGCCCTTGTGCGCTGTCCGTTCGGTTTCACGAAAACCGAGGCGGGCAAAGGCTGCGTGATTTCCGGTCAGCTCGATCCGGGTCTGGAGCTCGATGGCGGTCCTGTTGTGGCTGCGGGCAAGATCTTCGACGGCCTGCATCAGCTGTTTTCCAATGCCTTGTCCCTGAAGAACCGGCTCGACCGCGAGCTTTCCAACATAGAGCTCGTCTGCGCGCTTCAGGATGAAGACGCAACCGACGATCTCGTTTTCCTTCAGCGCCAGGAATGCTGTCTCCTCCAGCGCTCTAGCCCTGAGATTTTCAACGGTGAGCCGATGCGCCGAGGACGGCGGGTCAATAACCCCGTCCATAAAGGCGAAGGCGCGCATGACCAGCGCCAGCACCTCGTCCCAACGGTCGAAATCGGCTGCAAGCTGCACGATGGAAACGTCGGCAGGCAGGCTCACGGGCTGGTTCGCTTGTAGCGGATCGTGTCGAAGCGTGCCGCCAGCGCATCGTAGAGCAGCAGTCGTCCGACCAGCGGCTCGCCAATCCCGGTGATCAGCTTGATCGCTTCCATGGCTTGCAGCGTGCCGATGACCCCGGTCAGCGCGCCGACAATGCCGGCCACCGCGCAGGATGGCACCAGTCCCGGCGGCGGCGCCTCGGGAAAGAGATCGCGGTAGCTTGGGTTCAACTTGCCGTCCGGGCCGGTTTCGAATGGCTTCAGTACGGTGACCGAGCCGTCGAAGCGGCCAACGGCGGCATGCACGAGCGGCCGGCTTTCCGCGGCGCAGGCGTCGGCCACCGCGTAGCGTGTCTCGAAATTGTCGGAGCCGTCAACGACGATGTCATAACGGGCAATGAGGGTAGGGGCGTTGTCCACGGTCAGCCTGAAATTGTGCTCTTCCACGACGACGTTTGGATTGATGCGGATGATCGCCGCTCTGGCGCTGTCGGTTTTCGCCACCCCGACATCGCGCGTGGCGTGGATCACTTGTCGTTGCAGGTTGGAAAGCGAAACGATGTCGTCGTCGACGATACCGAGAGTGCCAATCCCTGCGGCGGCGAGATATTCGAGCACCGGCGCTCCCAATCCGCCGGCGCCAATGACGAGCACCCGCGCCCGCTTCAGCCGCTGCTGGCCGGCGCCGCCGATCTCGGGCAGCACGATGTGGCGGGCGTAGCGTTCGAGCTCTTCATCGGTGAGGGCGGCTGTGATCATCGCCGGACCATATAACGGAGGAAAAAACTTGTCAGGCGTCAATGCATGCAGCTCAGAAATGCGCCATGGACGAAATTCAAATGGTCGGCCTGACCGTGCCGTGATCGACGGTCAGGAATTGCGCGCGTCCCTTGAGGCTGTCAAACAACGCGGCATCGGTCCCGGTCATGAAGGCCTGGCAGTTTAGTTCCTCCAGGATCGAGAACAAGGCCGCCCGTCGACCGCCGTCGAGATGGGCGGCGATCTCGTCGAGCAGCAGGATCGGTGTCATGCCCGACATCTCGCCGGTTAGCCGCGCATGCGACAAGACAATGCCGACCAGCAGCGCCTTCTGCTCGCCGGTCGAACAGAGCTCGGCCGGCATCGCCTTGGGCCGGTGGCGCACCACGAGGTCGGAACGGTGCGGGCCGTCGAGCGTGCGTCCGGCGGTGCGGTCGCGGTCGCGCCCCTGGGCAAGCGCACGACGGAACCGTTCCTCTACGTCGACGGCCGGCAAAATACCGAGTTCGCCTTCCAGTTCGCCAGAGATGCCGATGTCGGCTTGCGGAAACGGTCCGTCGCCGGGCAGCCGGTCGATCATGGCGGCGAGCAGGCGCACCAGTTCGGCACGCGCCGCGGCAATCGCCACGCCGGTCTCGGCCATTTGCATCTCGATCGCATCGAACCAGGCACCGTCGCGTGAACCGTCGGCGAGCAGTCTGTTGCGGCCGCGCATTGCCTTTTCGTAGTCAAGCGCGCGCTGGCCGTGGCCAGGATCGATCGCCAGCACCAGCCGGTCTAGGAAGCGCCGGCGGTCGGCAGCCGGCCCGGGGAACAGGCCGTCCATGGCCGGTGTCAGCCAGACCACGCGCAGCCATTCCAGCATGTCTTCGGCTGAGCGTGCCGTCGCGCCGTTGATCCGCACCCGCCGGCCGGCTTCGCCGTCGCTGCCCGATATTCCGGTACCGATCTCGACCTGGCCTTCCGGCCCGTCAAGCCGGGCATGCAGCGCAAAGCCACCGTCGCCGCCTTCGCGCGCCACCTCGGAATAGGGTGCGCGGCGCAGGCCGCGGCCCGGCGTGAGCAGCGAGATCGCTTCAAGCAGATTGGTCTTGCCGGCGCCATTGTCGCCGGAGAAAACCACAGCACCGGGATCAAGGTCGATTGCCAACGCCGCATAGTTGCGGAAATTCGTAAGTGTGAGCTTACTTATGTACGTCTGCTGCGGTTTTGCAGATCTGGTCACGACAGCAAGATGGCCCCGTTCGGGCCCTACACCCGCATCGGCATCAGCACGTAGAGCGCGGTCTCGTCGGCCATGTCGTGGATCAGCGTCGGGGAACCGGCATCCGCCAGCATGAACTTCGCCTCCGTGCCGGTCAGTTGCGCGGCAACGTCGAGCAGGTATTTGGCGTTGAAGCCGATTTCGATCGGATCGGACGAATAGTCGGCCGCCAGTTCCTCGGTGGCACTGCCCGAATCCGGGTTGTTGACCGCAAGCGTGACCTGCCCTTCGGCGATCGAAAGCTTCACCGCCCGGCCGCGTTCGGACGAAATGGTCGAAACGCGATCGACGGCAGCGGCGAAACTCTGGCGATCGATAATCAGCTTCTTGTCGTTGCCGGTCGGAATGACGCGCTGGTAGTCCGGGAAAGTGCCGTCGATCAGCTTGGAGGTCAAGATAACGCTGCCGATGGTGAAACGGATCTTGGTGTCGGACAACTCGGTGGTGACTGCAACATCGGGATCGTCGACCAGCTTTTGCAGCTCGCTGACCGTCTTTCGCGGGATTATGACGCCAGGCATGCCCTCAGAGCCTGCCGGCGCATCGATCTCGGCGCGCGCCAGCCGGTGGCCGTCGGTCGCGACAGAGCGCAGCTTCAGCTTGCCGCCGGCCTCGTGCGTGTGCAGATAAATGCCGTTCAGATAATAGCGCGTCTCCTCGGTCGAGATGGCGAACTGGGTCTTTTCAATGAGGCCCTTTAGTCCGACGGAATCGAGCCGGAAAATATGCGAGAACGACCCGGCTGAAAGCTCGGGAAAGTCGGACTGCGGCAGGCATTGCAGGCGGAAGCTCGAGCGCCCCGACGTCACCGTCATGGCGTTGCCGTCTTCGTCGGTCTTCAGCGCCACCTCCGCGCCGTCGGCAAGCTTGCGCACGATGTCGTAGAGCAGATGTGCCGGGACCGTCGTCGCCCCGCCACGTTCGACCTTTGCCGGCGTTGCTTCGGTCACCTCCAGGTCGAGGTCGGTCGCCTTCATTTCAAGGCTGGCCCCCTCGGCGCTGAGCAGCACGTTCGACAGGATCGGAATGGTATTGCGCCGCTCGACCACGCGGTGAACATGGTTGAGCGACTTCAGGAGATTTGACCGTTCCAGGATAACACGCATGACGAAACAGGCTCGCTTGAATGAATGAACGGGTCTCCGGCAAGCGGCGCCCCGCGAAAGGTCTGAACAGGCTCAGAATCTGCGTAAACTGACAGGAAAAACCCGGCAAACGCAAGCCCGCGCCACCGGTTCGGACCGGCTGCACGGGCTTTCTGGGGATAAAAAGGCCGGAGTCCGCGAGCCGGCGTTTTTCGGGCCGTCAGGCCTGGTCGTTGATCAGCCTTCTCAGCAATTCGAGTTCCTGCGCCAGTGTGTTGTCGGCACCGGAAAGATCCTCGATCTTGCGCACCGCATGCAGCACGGTCGTATGGTCACGACCGCCGAACCGCCGCCCGATCTCCGGCAGCGAGCGCGGCGTCATCACCTTCGACAGATACATGGCGACCTGCCGTGGCTTGACGATGGTGCGTGTGCGCCGGTTGGACAGAAGTTCGGTCTTCGACACGTTGTAGTGGCGCGCGACGATGCGCTGGATGTCCTCGATACGCACCCGCTTGGGTTCGCCCGAACGATAGATGTGGCCAAGGATCTCGTCGATGCGGTCGATGGTGATCTGCGGTTCGAAGGATTGACGAAACAAAAGCTGGTTGAAGGCACCTTCGAGCTCGCGTCCGCTGCCGGTCACCGTGCGGGCGACGTGGTTGAGGATCTCTTCGGAAATATCGAGCGACGCATCGTCGAGCTTGGCGGTGGCAAGCCTGAGCTTGAGCATACCGATACGCATGGCGAAATCCGGGGCTGACATTTCCAGCGCGACGCCGCCGTTGAGGCGCGAGCGGACGCGTGGCTCCAGCGACTCCAATTCCGACGGCGGCCGGTCGGCAGCGACCACCACTTGCTTGGCGCTGTCGAGCAGCATGTTGATCAAATGGCAGAATTCGTGCTGGATCGACTTGCCCTGCAGGAACTGCATGTCGTCGATGATGAGGAGGTCGATGTCGCGCAGCTGTTCTTTCAGCGTCAGTGCGTTGTTGTCGCGGATCGCGGTGGCGAACCGCCACATGAAATACTCAGCCGTCAGATAGACGACCCGCGATTTCGGATTCTGCTTCAGCGATTCTGCGGCGATCGCCTGCAACAGGTGCGTTTTGCCCAGCCCGACCGTCGCGTGAAGAAAGAGCGGATTGAAACGCACCGCGCTCGACTGCGATTCCGCGACCGCCTTGGCGGCGGCAAAAGCCACTCGGTTCGATGGTCCTTCGATGAAGGAGGTGAAAGTATAGCGTGGATCGAGTGGCGAACCGAGAACATTGTGCCGGAACTCGGTTTCTGCCGGCATCCCCGGGCGGGGTACCGGGACCCGTTCGACCCTGCTGGGGCTCGCCGTGCCCGCAGAGAGCGCGGTTTGCGTCTGCCTGGTCATCTTGCGCGCCGGGGCCACTTCTGGCTCGACGTTGTTGCGGCCCTGCCGTGTGGCGGTGCGAACCACTATCTCGATCTTGAGGATCTCCGGATCCTCGTGCTTCCACAACTCGGTGATGAGATCGAGATAGTGGCCGTTGATCCATGAACGCAGGAATGCGGTTGGCACTGAGATGCGGACAATGCCCTTAGAGGATTCAGCGACCTTCATGCGCCCGAACCAGCTCGAATAGACCTCGGTTCCCAGACGCGCCTTCAACTGGGCCTTGACCCGATCGAACTTCTGTTCAGCTTCATTGGAAGCCGCCATGTCGTTCCTTCCGATTAACGTTCCAGGAAATGGGAGGTCGCCTGTAAGCTCCCTTTCGATGCCGCCGCTCTGCATGATCGAGTTCCTTGTCTCTTGTACCTGTTTTCCGCCGGGGATGCGCCTCCTGCATCCATGTTTCCGGCGACCGTGTCTTCGCTGCGACACCATCGCCGCCGCCGGCTGATGAATCGCCTCGTTGTCGGTCCGGCGCCGAAGAGCCGATCCGCTTTGGTCATGTCAGGGCAACAAAATGCCGTCCGGCGAAAAACCGCCGGCGCACCGTCGACCTGCCATGTACAATTACGCCAGTCCCCTACCGTATCGAAAAGACAAACCAACCCCGTCCGCGGAGTTGAATCCGCGGTGTAAACTCTGCCAATTTGAGCTGGCCGGTTTCAGGCTGGTCAAGGGCCAAGGGCCCGTCCCTTCGATGGACAGACATTACCGAAATCGCTGTGGATAGGGCAAGGCCACCCCTAACGGATTTTTAAGGAATCTGACTAGAAAGGGACGTTTCGAACGCCATGCTGCAACAGTTGATTTTGACAAAGCCATTGTGATTCAAACCCTTTTCCGGCGAATGTGAAAAAGGCCACACAATGCGAAATTTTCTGAAATAATTCACTTGACAGCCTATTGCCGCCTATCGGCCACAGCCGATGTGAACAAGCTGTGGATCACCATCGGTAAGCCTCTGAAAAAAAACAGTAATCTGTGACGCTCGGAAATTTTCGTATTGGCGGTTTCGAAGGCTGCGAATATCAGCGGGCATGTATATGCCGGCAAAGCATTTCGAACTTTGAAATGCACCCGGAGCGCCATTTTGCGGGCTTTCTTTTAAGTACTTGCCGGCAAACGAAAAAAAACCCGGCGCGATTGGCCGGGTTTGAAGAAGCGCAGTTCAGGAAAAGGTATATTAGGCCGACAGCACCTTGACCCGTTGGGCCAACCGCGACACCTTGCGCGATGCCGTGTTCTTGTGCACCACGCCCTTGGTCGCGGCGCGCATCAATTCCGGCTCGGCCACCTTGAAGGCAGCCTGTGCGGCCGCCTTATCGCCAGCCGCGAGCGCCTCTTCGACCTGGCGGATGTAGGTCCGGACGCGGGAGCGGCGGTTCTTGTTGATCGCTGCGCGACGGGCGATCTTGCGCGTTGCCTTTTTGGCCGAGGAGGTATTGGCCATGGTGCCTCTCTTCTGATCTGGTGGGCGCTTGCGGGATACCGCAGGGCGCAAAAAACAAACGGGCAGCCACAGGGCCGCCTCGGTTGGTGCGGCTTATAGTTCAGCTTTTCCGGCGCGTCAACGCTGCAGCGCTTTCTTTTTGACCGGCGCCTTCGTCATCTCATCGGTTCGTGAAATTCGGCTTCCGCTTGCCGCTGAAGGCCGCCATGCCTTCCTTCTGGTCATCCAGCGCAAACAGCGAATGAAACAGCCGGCGCTCGAACCGCAGACCCTCGGTGAGCGTCGTCTCATAGGCGCGGTTGACGGCCTCCTTTGCCATCATCACCGACGGCAAGGAAAAACCAGCGATCTTGGACGCTGCCTTAAGCGCTTCCTCGATCAACTCGCCGGCTGGCACCACGCGCGAGACAAGGCCGGAACGCTCGGCCTCGGCTGCGTCCATCATTCGACCCGTCAGGCACATATCCATCGCCTTCGACTTGCCGACAAAGCGGGTCAGGCGCTGCGATCCGCCCATGCCGGGCATGACGCCCAGCGTGATCTCGGGTTGGCCAAATTTGGCGGTGTCGGCGGCGATGATGAAGTCGCACATCATCGCCAGTTCGCAGCCGCCCCCCAGCGCATAGCCCGCCACCGCCGCGATGATCGGCTTTCGTGCCCGCGTAAATTCTTCCCAACCGACGAAGAAATCCTGCAGATAGGCATCCACATAGGAGATGGACTGCATTTCCTTGATATCGGCACCTGCCGCGAAAGCCTTTTCCGAACCAGTGATGACCATGGCGCCGATGTCGGCATTGGCGCCCATGCTATTCACCGACGCGACCAGTTCCGCGAGCACTTGTGAATTCAGCGCGTTGAGCGCCTGCGGCCGGTTCAGCGTAATCAGCCCGACCTTGCCGCGGGTTTCGACGATGATGGTTTCATAGCCCATGCTTTGCTCCTCCTCGCTTCTGGTTCAAGCCTGACAGGCCCGGCAGTGGAAAGTCGAACGACCGCTTTGCACGATACGCTCGATGTGGCCGCCACAACCAGGCTTGGAGCAGGCTTCCCCATCGCGATCGTAAACCGCGAAGGAATGCTGGAAGTAGCCCAGCGATCCATCGGTCTGCATATAATCGCGCAACGACGAGCCGCCGGCGGCGATCGCATCGGCGACGACCGAGCGGATTGCTTCGGCCAGGCGTTCGCTCTGCTCTTTGGCTTTCTTGCCGGCTCTCGCGAGGGTGCCCGCTTCGCGCAGCGGCGACAGGCCGGCCCGCCAAAGCGCTTCCGAGACGTAGATATTGCCTAGCCCGGCAATCAGCCTCTGGTCCAGAAGTGCCGCTTTCAGCGGTGACTTGCGACCTTTCAGCAACGAAGCGAGCAGCGCGCCGTCCAGTGCGTTGCCTGTAGGCTCGACGCCTAATCCCGCCAGCATCGGATGCATGTCGGGCTCGCCTTCCGAAAACAGCATGAACCCGAAGCGGCGCGGGTCGTTGAAGATCACGCGAGAGCGGACGCCGGCAGGGGATGCGATGTCGAAGACGACGTGATCGTGAGCAGTGTTTTTCGAACGTTCGTGGTGGAACGCGCCGGGCGTTGCGCTCTCGTCGGCCGTTTCGATGCGAAACGAACCCGACATGCCGAGATGGCAGATCAGAACCGGGCCGTTGTCCATGTGCATTGTCAGATATTTGGCACGGCGGCCGAGCGCCGCAATCGTCTTGCCGGTCAGCCGCTCCGAAAATCTCTCGGGGAACGGAAACCGCAAATCCGGCCGGCGTGCCTCGACACCGACAATGCGGGCACCTTCAAGGGCCGGCTGCAGACCGCGCCTGACTGTCTCTACCTCCGGCAGCTCAGGCATGGCCACCTATCGTGGCATGGAAGGAGGTGCCGTGACGGCCGCGCGCCAGCCCGAGATGTTCGGCCACGGTTTCGCCGATGTCGGCAAATGTTGTCCTCAGTCCGATCTCTGCGCCTTTGAAACCCGGCCGTGTCCCGATAATCGGAATACGCTCGCGCGTGTGGTCGGTGCCGCGCCACGTCGGATCGTTGCCGTGATCGGCGGTCAAAATGAGCAGATCGCCTGGCCTCAGCCGTGCGAATGCCTCGGGCAGGCGCCGGTCGAAAGCTTCGAGTGCGGCGGCATACCCCGCAACGTCGCGCCGATGCCCGAACTCGGTGTCGAAGTCGACAAAGTTCGCGAAGACGAGGTCGCCGTCGCGGGCGTCTTCCATGGCACCAAGCGTTTTGTCGAACATCGCCATGTTGCCGGCAGCCTTGCGGACTTCCGAGATCCCCCGATGGGCGAAAATGTCGCCGATCTTGCCGATCGCGATAACCCGGCTGCCGCGCGCCGTCAGCCGGTCGAGCAGCGTCGGTTCCGGCGGCGGTACGGCATAGTCGCGACGATTATGCGTTCGCTCGAACGTGGCGGCGGTTTCACCGATAAACGGCCGCGCGATGACGCGGCCGATATTCAGCGGATCGACGAGCCTGCGCACCACTTTGCAGAACTCGTAAAGCCGTTCCAGGCCGAAATGAACCTCATGCGCGGCGATCTGCAGGACGGAGTCGATCGAGGTGTAGCAGATCGGCTTGCCGGTGCGGATATGGTCTTCGCCGAACCGTTCGATAATCTCGGTGCCCGGAGCATGGCAATTGCCGAGGATGCCAGGCACCTTCCCTTCACGCACCATTGCTTCGGTCAACTCGGCCGGAAAGGCGGGAATCTTGTCTGGGAAGTAACCCCAGTCGAAACGGACCGGCAGGCCGGCTATTTCCCAATGGCCCGATGGCGTGTCCTTGCCGCTCGAAACCTCTTGGGCCGCGCCGTGAAAGGCGGCGGCAAGCCGCGCACTGCCGGCATTCTCGAACCTGAAACCCGTCGCCGTTGCCGCGGCCTGGCCGAGGCCGAGCGCGAGCATGTTTGGTACAAGAAGGGGTCCGGCACGCAGGCCTTCGCGATCGGCGCGGCCTTCTGCGCAGGCCCGCGCGATGTGTGCGAACGTATTGGAGCCGGTGTCGCCATAACGTTCGGCATCGGCCGCGCCGCCGATGCCGAAGGAGTCGAGGACAAAAAGGAAGGCGCGTGCCATCGAAAGGTTCATCATTGCCTGTGTGTTGGCTCAGACATAGGGTTCCGCGCCGCCATTGGCAATTCGGAAACCCAAACAGCACGGCTTGGCGTGCTGGTCCCGGAGAGACGAATCGCGGCATGGTCGATCTGCGGATGGAAATGCGCGGCGCGGAGCTCGCATGAGGCTTGCCCTGACAGCATTCGCCGCCGTACTGGCTTTGCTGCCGGATGCGTCTTGCACAAATCTGGCGCGAGCCGATTGGCGCGATGTTATCGGAACGTTCCGTATCGGTATCGTCGCCGAACCGTTGCCGGTCCGAGGGACTATGTGCTGGCTGCAGCCATCGTGCGTCTAGTCTCGGCCCGCGGTCGCAAGCAATAGCAACAGACCGGTTAGCGGGCTTCAGGCGTCAGCAATCGCTGCACGGAATGGTCGGGCTCCTGCGCGGCCGCAGATAATAAGTTTCCGCCATCGATATCGAATTGAAGACCGAGCTCAACCCGAACCGGCTTTGGCCGTCCGCCGACCAGGTGATGATTGGCTTGTAGGCGAGATCGCTTTCGACCCGAATGAGGAACGTGCCTTTGATCTTGAGCGCGCTCGGGACCGTTGTGGTGGAATCCTTGACAGCGTCGACGCTAGAGACGCCATCGACCAGTTTGCGCGACCACACGACCAGGACTTTCGGCGTCGTCTCGTTGGTCACCTGTATCGCCGTGATAATGATCTTCGGTTTCGAGCGGTTGTAGGGCTGGAGCGTGGAACTGCCGATCGCCATGATGGCATCGACATCGGCCGCCTTGACGGTCTGCTGCTGCGTGACGAGGTCCGCTACCATGCTGCCGATGCGGCTGACCTTCTTGCTGGTCTCGATGGCTTGCGAGGCCTCCATTGTCATAAAGTACATGATCAACAGGACAGGCACGATGAGGGCAAACTCGACAGCCGCAATACCGCGGCGGTCCGAGCAAAGCCGGACTGCTCTTGTACAAATCCCTGCGATGCCCAGCTGTGCCCCCGCACGAATCATGGCTTTGCCCCTTTTCAAGCGACTACGTGGTTCAGTTGTCGAACGGCTCGTTCTGCCAAGTGATCGAAGCAAAATGCAGCGTTTTGCCGTCCTTCAGGTTGGCCATCGATTTGGCCATGAAGTCGGTCATCACCGGCCATTTGTAAAAAACACGCAGCATGTTTCTCGACTCCGCCAGGCCAGGTGCGACGGTGAAGGTCTGTGTGCTCGTGCCCTTGGTCAGCACGACGTCGCCATCCTGGATCTTGAAACCGGCCAGCGCCGCATCGGCGAAGGTCGGATATTCGCGCAAGTCCACCAGCAATCCGGGACAGGTCTTGGCGACCATGATCTCCAATTTGGTGCAGATCATATCCCGCAGCTTGGTCCCGGACACATCGGCCGGTCTTAGTTGGCCGGTACGCAGTTGGCGCGCGATGTCGTCGGTTGCGTTTGCCATCACTTCCTGTGCGGCAAAAGAAATGCAGCTCTCCAGGATGGCGAAGACAAGAAGCGCGAAAGGAATTGCAAGCATGGCGAATTCGATCGCCGTGCTTCCGCGGCGGTCGCCCAAAAACCGTCTTGGAGAACCTGCTCGTCCTGCCTTGCTCATGTCCTCTGCCCGCCGATGCCGCTTCTGTATCGGTCCCACCCTTAGTCGGAACCGATTGAAGTCCGGTTGGAATGACCGTTAAATTCAACGGGAAGGCCTTAACCCGGCGATAACCGAAGCACGTTCTCGCCAAAGACGGAGACGTCGGCTACTAATGCGCGGCGCTCATTTCGGCTTCGGAGGCCTTCTCGGCATCGCTCTTATACGAGCTTTCGCAATATGGCGCGCAGGACATGGTCTGTACTTCGGAACGCCGATAGATGCGCACCGACGACGCTGCCTGGCGCACGACGGTTATTTGCTCATCGACGATCGGGTTGCCCTCCTGGTCGAGGACGACGAGATTGGTGACGCCAAATCCCTTGCCGGTCAGTACGATCGTCGATGCATCCTGCACGGAGGCGTCGGCGATCGCCGGATTGCCGACGACAATCGTATCGGCGGCGCGCGACAATTTGATGATCTTTGCCTGGTTCATCGTCACCTCGATGCCGGCGCCGGCCCTGGCTGGAAAGGCGAAAGCCGCTGCGGCAAAAAGCACGGCAACTGGAAATGATGATCTCGGCCCGGCCATTGAGGCGCCCCCTGGCAAACTGTTCAACGGAACATGAACGAGATTGGTGAACCAACCGTTAAGCGGCTGGAGTTCAGGACCAAGCCGGAACCGGCATTGGGCCTAGCCGGCACGGCTGGAACGTCTTTGCCGAATTGCGCCTCTTGCGCCTTTTGTCAGCCCGGGGGCCTAGCGGCGGGTATTTTAGTTCTGGGTTAACCACGCAATGTCGTCGAAGCGGGAAAGGAATCGGTAAGCCTGTTTATTAAGCCGATTGAAACAGCTTCTCCTTAGATTCGCAGTATCCGATCAGCCACCAAGAGAAGTTGACGGAAGTGCTGTAACAATTGGAGTAGGAGCTCGAATGTCTAACCTCATCGCACGTTTTGTGAAGGACGAATCCGGCGCGACCGCTATCGAATACGGTCTGATCGCCGCTCTTATCGCACTCGCCATCATGGTCGGCGCCGGCCAGCTCGGCAACTCGCTGAACGCCAAGTTCACCGCCATCTCCACTAAGGTGAACGGTAGCTGACCGTAACGGGTTCGGTTGTTCTGAAATAAGGGCCGCCGCACTGGCGGCCCTTATTTAGTCCTCGCATGATTTGAAATTTAGGCCTCATCAGTCGTTAATCGAATAGGATTAGGCTGGGGCTAGATGCAATTGGGTCATAGGCGCGCCGATGCTTGAAGCCGTGATCTTCGTCGTGTTTCCGTTCTGCATGCTTTTTGCCGCGATCTCCGACATGCTTTCGATGACGATCGCCAATCGCGTGCCGGTGTTGCTTGTGGTTGTCTTCGCCTTGGTTGCGCCTTTGACCGGCATGGACTGGGCCACCTATGGCTGGCATTTCGCCGCCGCCGGCCTGGTTCTCGCGGTGACGTTCGGCCTGTTCGCGCTGGGCGGCATGGGCGGCGGCGACGCCAAGCTTCTGGCTGCCACTGCCATGTGGATGGGACTGAACATCCATCTCATCGAATACCTCGTCGCCTCGACATTCATCGGCGGACTGCTGACGCTAGCCATCCTCGCCTATCGAAAATCGCCGCTTGCCGCCGTCACAAGCCACAATCCGTTCCTGCGCCATTTCGCCGATGAGGCGACCGGCGTTCCGTACGGCATCGCGCTTGGCATTGGCGGTCTGCTCACCTATTCCGACTCGCCATTGATGGCCTGGGCACTTACCAGGCTGGCGGGCTGAATTTCGCTTTACGCGGTTGGCGCCGAGCAGGCGAGTTGGCCACGTTTTCCTTCGGGCCGGGCTTGTCGGTCCAATTTATGTAAACGTTAAATTAATCACGATCGTAAGTATAACATTAACCTTGTTTTGACGATTGCCGCTGCAAAGTCCCGCTTGGCTACGTGGTTTGCCAAGGCGAGGTTCGGACAGATGCCAGCATCCCGATTGATTATTCTGAGCGTGGCGATAGCCGCGGCCGGTGGTGCAGGCTATGTCGCGAAGAACATGGTCGTGGCTCCGCCGCCTCCGGTTGTCGATTCCGGTCCTCAGGCGCCGGCGATCGCGCTGCAGGATGTGCTTGTTCTTTCCGGCGACGTTCCGATGGGCAGTCCGCTTGAAAACAACATTTCCTGGGAGTCATGGCCGTCCGCCGGCATCAACGCAAATTTCATCACCCGCGCCGCCGAGCCTGAAGCGCTGGACAAGCTGAAGGGCGCCGTCGCTCGCGTGGCGCTCTACGCCGGCGAGCCGCTGCGGCGCTCGAAGCTGATCGGTGAAGGGCAAAGCTTCATGTCGTCGATCCTGCCCTCCGGCATGCGGGCCGTTGCCACAAGCATCTCGGCCGACACCTCGGCCGGTGGCTTTATTCTTCCCAACGATTTCGTCGACGTCATCATGACCCGCAGAGCCGATCCCGCCAATGGCGGTGGTCCGGGCTTCACGACCGAAACTATCCTGAAGAACATTCGCGTCCTGGCGATCGACCAGACCATTCAGGAGGACGAGGAAGGTAAGAAGACCAGGGTTGGCCAGACCGCCACCCTGGAACTGACGCCGCAGCAGTCCGAGATCATCACCGTCGCACAGCAGATGGCGGATCGCCTGACATTGGCGCTGCGCTCGATCAAGGACAGTCAGGACAAGAATGTGGGCGAAGCCGATTACCTGGTTTCCGGCAATGGCTGGCGCGGAACCGTGCGGTTGATCAAGTCGGGCGAAGTTTCCGAAGTGGGGGCGAGGAAATGAGGCTAAAAACCAAATTGCCGGTCACGCTGGCTGCGGCGATCGGCCTGCTTTTCCTTGGAACGAATGCATATGGCGTTCTCTGTGCCAGCGCAGCAGGCGACAACGCCAGGGTGACGGCTTCGACCGCCACCCAGCGGGTCAAGCTCGGACTGAACAAGTCGGTGGTCATCGACCTCCCGAGCGATGCCTACGACATTCTCGTCGCCAACCCCGCTGTAGCCGACGCGGTGACCCGCACCGCCAGGCGCATCTATCTGTTTGGAAAGGCGGTCGGCGAGACCAATATCTTCGTCTTTGGCCCGAATGGCGAGCAGATCGTCAGCCTTGACCTAGCGGTCGAACGTGACGTCGCCGGGCTGGAGGATTATATCAAGCGCTTCATCCCGTCATCGGAGGTCAAGGTCGAGTTGCTGAACGACAACGTCGTTCTGACCGGAACCGTGGACACTCCTCTGGACGCCAAGCGCGCGGCCGATCTGGCAACCATTTTCGTGTCCGGCGGCGAGGCGACCACGGGTCAATATTCGCAGACCGCTGCCGGCGGTTCGGCTGAAGCCGGCGTCGCGATCGATAACCCAGATGCCGAGCGCCGCGTCAGCAAGATCGTCAACCTGCTGCAGATCATCGGCGACGACCAGGTGACGCTGAAGGTAACGGTCGCGGAAGTCAGCCGCTCGGTGATGAAGCAGCTCGGCGTCAACATGATGGGCAACGGCAGCAGCAACGGCATCAGCTGGGGCGCGGTAAGCGACAATTTCACTGGTTTGGGCAAGTCGCTGTCGAACTCGGGCCTCTCTATCGGGAGCTCGACGCTGCAGGCCTACATCAATGCCATGGAACAGTCCGGTGTCATGAAAACCCTCGCCGAACCAACATTGACGGCCGTATCCGGCGAGAAGGCGACCTTCAAGGTTGGCGGCGAATACAACATGGTGACCAGCGTTTCCCAAGCCGTATCAAACGATAACCAGACCGGTCTGAAGACGTATTCGGTCGAGAAGATCGAATACGGCATTGGCCTGGAATTCCAGCCGGTGGTGCTGTCTCCCGGCCGTATCAGCCTGAAAGTCAGAACCTCGGTTTCCGAGCCGACAACGGAGGGGTCTGTGTCTTTGTCCGAAGGCCTAACAAGCCCGGGCATGAATGCCCTGTCGCTCCGCAAGCGCTTGGCCGACACAACAGTGGAACTGCCTTCGGGCGGCTCGATGATGATTGCCGGCCTTGTCCGCGATGATCTCAGGCAAGCCGTCAACGGCTTACCTGGTCTGACAAAGATTCCAGTGCTTGGCGCGCTGTTCCGCAGCAGGGATTTCGTTCGCAACGAGACCGAGCTCGTCATCATCATTACGCCCTATCTGGTGAAGCCGGTGGCGCGCAACGATCTTGCCAAGCCGGATGACAATTTCAACGCCGCCAGCGATGGCGCCGGCATCTTCCTTGGCCGCGTCAACCGTGTCTACGGCACCATGCAGACCGACAAGCCCAACGGCCGTTACCACGGCGTTGTCGGCTTTATCTACAAGTAAGCGGGGAAGCGGTCATGTCTAAGGCAGCATCGAAGGCACGGGCGATCACCGCGACGCGGTCGGTCCATTCGCGAATCTGGCGGCCGGCCGTTCCCATTATGGCGATCGCGGTGGCGGCATTGCTGGCCGGCTGCGCCAATCGCGACAGCGTCACGGTGGGTGCCATACCGGACGATTATCGCACCACCCATCCGATCGTCATAGCCGAGAAGATACAGAAGATCGACCTTCCGGTCGGCGCCGGCGACCGTGGCATGACCAGATCCCAGCGTGACACGCTCCTGGGCTTCCTGGACGGATACGACAGGAGCGCGGCTCCGGTGCTGACGATCGAGATTCCGAGCGGCTCAGCCAACGAAATCGCAGCGGCCGTGGCCGGCCGCGATTTCGCCAGGCTGGCCATAGCCAGCGGCATCAGCCGGAAGCGGATCGCCATGCGGTCCTATCAGTCTGTTTCGGCCGAAGCGTCCGCACCGATCCGTGTTGCCTACGTCTCGGTGAAGGCTCAGACGGATAAATGCGGGCGCTGGCCCGAAGACCTGCTGCAGACTTCGGAAAACAAGCACTATGCCGATTTCGGCTGTTCGTATCAGAACAACCTGGCTGCCCAGATGGCCAATCCGTCCGATTTGATCGGGCCACGCAAGCCGACCCCGATCGACGCGGGAAATCGCGGCGCGGTGATCGACGTCTATCGTGACAGAGGTATTTCGGACGAATTCCTCGGCAATTCGGAAGTCGAATATTAACGAGTGTTGAGGCTCAACAAACCCTAAGCCGCGCAAGTCACGGAAAGTGATGACAATGAGCAATCTTGCCTATGACACAGAGGTACCGGGCGGCGAAACCTCGGAGCAGGATATTGCCGCGATGCAGGCGTTGCGGCCGATCCCGCGCATTTCGATCCAGGCATTTTGCGAGACCGAAGGCGTAGCCAATCCGGTCGAGCGCGCCGGCGAGGATCGCCGCATGGCCAAGGCCCATCTGAAGGTGCATATGGGGGGCATCCCTACCGCTATCGAATTCTATCAGTCGGCGCCGACACCGAACCTGATCCTGCTTGAATCGCGCAGCGAGCCGAAGCTATTGCTTGAACAACTCGCCCAGCTCTCCGAGCATTGTGACCCGACCTCCAAGGTGGTGGTTGTCGGCCACTACAACGATGTCGGCCTGTACCGCGAACTCATTCGTTCGGGCATTTCCGAGTATGTCATCGCGCCCGTATCGATGGCCGACATCGTCAGCGTGGTGTCTTCGATCTTCGTTGATCCGGAAGCGGAGCCGATCGGCCGCTCGATTGCCTTCATCGGCGCCAAAGGCGGCGTCGGCTCCTCGACCATAGCCCATAATGTGGCCTGGGCCATGTCGTCCCTTTTCAAATCCGAAGTGGTTGTCGCCGATCTCGACCTCGCCTTCGGAACGGCCAATATCAATTTCGACCAGGATCCGGCGCAAGGCATTGCCGAGGCAGTCTTCTCGCCGGAACGCGTCGACGAGGTCTATCTCGACCGGCTGCTCGCCCAATGCGCCGAGCACCTGTCGCTGCTTGCGGCCCCTTCGACCCTGGAGCGGGTCTACGATTTCGATCCCGACGCCTTCAGCCAGCTTATCGACATAGCCCAGCGTAGCGCGCCGCTCCTCGTGCTCGATGTTCCCCACGTGTGGGCCGGCTGGACCAAGAACACGCTGGTCAAGGCCGACGAGATCGTCATCACGGCGACGCCCGAACTGGCCAATCTGCGCAACACGAAGAACCTGGTCGACATGCTGAAGCGGCTTCGTCCGAACGATCCCGCGCCAAAGCTTGTGATCAACCAGGCCGGTGTGCCGAAACGTCCTGAGATTACGCCGTCCGACTTCTCCGAATCGCTCGGCCTTTCGCCGATGTCGGTCATCCCGTTCGAGCCGCTTTTGTTCGGAAATGCTGCCAACAACGGACGTATGCTCGGTGAGATGGATGCCAAGAATCCGGTTGTCGCCACGATCAACGAGATCGCCCATGTGCTGACAGGGCGCAGCGAAATCAAGGTGAAGAAAAAGGCTGGCCTCGGCAATCTGATCGGCAAGCTTTCGCGCAACAAGAAGTGATGCCTCAGCGGTGGAATTGGTAAGCGATCATGTTTGGTAAAAGAGGCAGCGACGACGGCAACCGGACCATTCCGGAATTCCGTCAGCCAGCACCCGCACCTGCTGCGCCGGCGGCCGCAAACCCTGTGGAAGCGGCTGTAACTGCCAGGTCGGCGGCGCTGCCGCCATCCGGCGCGCCTGCCGCGCCGGCGGTTCGCCGTGCGGTCGAGCCGCCGCCATTGGCCCCGGAGCCGAAAAGTATCCAGCGCCAAAAGAGCGAAACCTACTACGACACCAAAAGCCAGGTCTTCGCCGCACTCATCGATACGATAGATCTGTCGCAGCTCGCCAAACTCGATCCCGAAAGCGCGCGCGAGGAAATCCGCGACATTGTCAACGACATCATCGCGATCAAGAATTTCGCGATGTCCATCGCCGAGCAGGAAGAGCTTCTCGAGGATATCTGCAATGACGTTTTGGGCTACGGGCCGCTGGAGCCACTGCTTGCCCGCGACGATATTGCCGACATCATGGTCAATGGCTCCAAGAACGTCTACATCGAAGTCAACGGCAAGGTCGAGCAGACCGGCATCCGTTTCCGCGACAACCAGCAGCTCCTCAACATCTGCCAGCGTATCGTCAGCCAGGTTGGCCGCCGCGTCGATGAATCAAGCCCGATCTGCGATGCGCG
Source organism: Mesorhizobium sp. M0019 (assembly GCF_040323975.1). Classification (NCBI taxonomy): domain Bacteria; kingdom Pseudomonadati; phylum Pseudomonadota; class Alphaproteobacteria; order Hyphomicrobiales; family Phyllobacteriaceae; genus Mesorhizobium; species Mesorhizobium sp. M0019. Next base: position 59,114 of record NZ_JAMYVK010000013.1, read on the forward strand.
TCTTCCTGATGGCTCCCGTGTCAACGTCATCGCACCGCCCCTGGCTATCGACGGCACCGCACTTACCATCCGCAAGTTCAAGAAGGACAAGCTGACGCTCGACCAGCTGGTCAAGTTCGGCTCGATTTCTCCGCAAGGGGCCGAGATTCTCAAGATCATCGGGCGTGTCCGCTGCAACATTGTCATCTCGGGCGGTACCGGCTCAGGCAAGACGACGCTGCTCAATTGCCTGACCAACTATATCGACCGCGAAGAACGCGTCATCACCTGCGAGGACTCAGCTGAGCTGCAATTGCAGCAGCCGCATGTGGTGCGTCTCGAAACCCGTCCGCCCAACCTCGAAGGCGAGGGCGAAGTGACCATGCGCGACCTGGTCAAGAACTGTCTGCGCATGCGCCCCGAACGTATTATCGTCGGCGAAGTGCGCGGACCCGAAGTGTTCGACCTGCTGCAGGCGATGAACACCGGCCATGACGGCTCGATGGGAACGATCCACTCGAACAGCCCGCGCGAATGCCTCAACCGTATAGAGTCGATGATCGCCATGGGCGGCTATACGCTGCCGCAAAAAACCGTGCGCGAAATCGTCGTCGGCTCCGTCGACGTGATCATACAGGCTGCACGCCTGCGCGACGGATCGCGGCGTATCACCCACATCACCGAGGTGATCGGCATGGAAGGCGACGTCATCATCACCCAGGACATCGTTCTCTATAACATCAAGGGCGAGGACGCGAACGGCAGGCTGCTGGGCGAGCACGTGTCGACTGGCATCGGCCGTCCGCATTTCTGGGAGCGCGCCCGCTACTACGGTGAGGAGCAGCGCCTCGCGGTTGCGCTCGAGGCGATGGAGAAACGCGCTGATTGATCCGTCTGGAAGCGTGGGGGCCAGGGTCGATGTTCGGAATTGACGGCACCGTATTGGCATTCGTCGTGCTCGCCGGCTTCAGCGCCGGCGCTGTGGCCTATGCTTTCCTGTTTAACCGGATCAGCACCGAGAAGCAGGTCGGCAAGCGGCTTGAATCGATCAAGACCGCCGAGACGGATCGTTCCGTCGTCAAGGCGTCGCGCGATCGCGTGGCGGAAGCGGCCAAGCGTCGCAAGTCCGTCCAGGATTCGCTGAAGGATCTCGATCAAAAGCAAAAGTCCAATCAGAGCCTGGTCAAGAAACCACCGCTGAAGATCCAAATCCGTCAGGCCGGCATGAAGATCTCGCTTGAGCGCTTCTATGTCTACTCGGCGGTCTGCGGCGTCGTCTTGACGGCTCTTGTCTATTTCATCGGCGCACCGTTGCTGGTCTTGCCGGCTGCGCTGCTGGTCGGCGTCTTGGGTCTGCCCCGCTGGTTCGTCTCGTTTCGCCGCGCGCACCGCGTCAAGGCGTTCCTAAACGAATTTCCGAACGCGCTCGATATCATTGTGCGTGCGGTAAAATCCGGCCTGCCGCTGAACGATGCCGTGCGCCTGATCGCCAACGAATCCCCCGAGCCGGTCAAGACCGAGTTCCGCCGCATCGTCGATTCGCAGCAAATGGGTTTGTCGATCCCCGACGCGGCCATGCGCATGCCAGAAACGATGCCGTGCACCGAGGCGAGCTTCTTCGGCATCGTCATCCAGATCCAGTCTCAGGCCGGCGGCAATCTTTCCGAAGCGCTGGGCAATCTTTCGCGCGTGCTTCGCGACCGCAAGAAAATGAAAGCCAAGGTCCAGGCATTGTCCATGGAAGCCAAGGCATCCGCCGTGATCATCGGCGCGTTGCCTTTCGTCGTCGCCTTTCTCGTCTATTTGACGAGCCCGAACTACATCATGCCCCTCTTCATCACCAGCACCGGCCATCTGATCCTCGGTTGTTCCGGCATCTGGATGTCGATGGGCGTCCTGGTAATGCGCAAGATGATGAATTTCGAAGTCTAGGACTCGCGTATGACCGATCACGTCATCAGAACTCTCACCGACCCGTCCCTGCTGATCGCACTGCTGGTCGGTATCGCGGTGTTTGCGACCGTCTTCACGCTGCTGCCCGCTTTTGGCGGGAACCAGCTCAAGGCGCGCATGAAATCCGTAGCGCTGGAGCGCGATGAGCTGCGCGCCAAGCAGCGCGCGCGGCTGGCAGTCGAAGCCGACCGCCGCCGCAAGGGCCTGCGCGAAGAACAGTCGGTCGGCATGCGCAATATTGTCGATCGCCTGGATCTCAGGCGTGCGCTGGCGGATGAAGGTACCTTGCAGAAATTGAAAGTGGCGGGTTTTCGCGGGCAAAATCCGCTGACGCGCTTCCTTTTCTTCCGTCTCGTCCTGCCCTTCATCGGCTTTGCATTGGCGGCGATGTATCTGTTCGTGCTCGGCGGATTGCCCGAGCAGCCGCTTTTCGTGAAGCTGTTCGTGTGCATCGTGGTAGCCTATGCGGGATTCTACGCGCCCGTGCTCTACGTCAACAACCGCGCTACCAAGCGCAAGCAATCGATTCAGATGGCGTGGCCGGACGCGCTCGACCTGTTGCTGATATGCGTCGAGTCCGGCATGTCGGTGGAAGCGGCGCTTCGCAAGGTCGCCGATGAGATCGGCGCGCAATCGGTGGCATTGGCGGAAGAATTCATCCTGACAAACGCCGAGCTTTCCTATCTGCAGGAGCGCAAGCAGGCCTACGAGAACCTTGCAAGCCGAACTGGCCTGGAATCCGTCAGGTCGGTGTCCCAGGCGTTGGTTCAGGCCGAGCGCTACGGCACGCCCGTGGCGCATGCGTTGCGGGTGCTTGCCAGTGAGAGCCGCGACATGCGCATGAATGCCGCCGAGAAGAAGGCGGCCGCGCTGCCGCCGAAGCTCACCGTGCCGATGATCCTGTTCTTCCTGCCGGTGCTGTTCGCCATTATTCTGGGTCCCGCCGGCATCCAGGTGAGCCAGCGCGGCATCTTTGGCGACCAGCCGAAATCCAGCAGCGAGTAGCGCCAGCGGCGTTGCCAGAAACGCTGATACGATTCAGAGCCACGCTGCCGGTGCAGCGCGGCTCTTTGCGTTAGACATGTTGCGGAATTCGCGCGCCGGTTCGGCGCTCGAAGCGGTCAGTTGGTGGCGGGCTTTGCCTTGTCCTGGTCCTTGAGCTGGCTCCAGGCATTCTGCTGCGCCAGCATCTGGCGAAGGTAAGCGACGTTAGCCTGCGCCTGATCCTGCGACAGCTCTTGCGAGGCGATCTTCTCGGCCTCGTCGAAACGGCCTTGCAGACCGACGACCAGCGCAAGGTTCTGGCGGACGCGGCTATCTGCATTCGGCTGCTGGGCGGCTGAGCGCATATAGGTTTCGGCCGTGCGCAAATCACCTTCCAGCACGTACGACATGCCGAGATTGGAAAGGATCGACGGTTCGTTCGGCCTGAGATCCAACGCCTTGCGATAGCCTTGGCGCGCCTCGTCCTTTTGGCCGAGCTGGTCGAGAATGGCAGCTTCCGCCGACACCAGTTTCCAATCAGGATATTCAGGGGTCTGCGCGCGGCGCACGGCATCGAGAGCCGGTTCGAACTGTCCGTTGGCGGCAAGCGCCTTGCCATAGGCGGCGAGCACGTCGCGGTCCTTCGGCAGGGCGATCGCCAGCTTGCGCATCACCGCAAGCGATTGGTCTGCGTCGCCGTCCATCTGCAGCGCCGCGGCATAATTTGTCGCGATCCGCTTGTCGCTGGGGTTTTTCGAATAGGACTGGCCAAGCGCCATCGTAGCGTTGTGCAGTTCGCCCGCCGACATTGTTTCCAGCGGCTTGCCGCTTGGACGAGAAATCGAGCCAGTCGTCAATTTGCTGGTTCCGCAGCCAGCGACGCCTGCGGCAAGCGCCATCATCAACGCCGTGCTGATCAGCCTATTTGCGCTGGCGTTCATCCTGCGGTTGGTCGGCATCGGCACCAGGGCTCCGTTCATGCGCGTGACCATTTGCGAGGTCATCTTTCCTCCCGCAGAAATATTCTGTTAACCCTAACGGAGAGTTAAGAAACGTCGACTCGGAAGCCGGAGGCCAGCGAATGCCTGTCGAACTCGTCGAGAAAGAATTGAGCAATGCGCTGCCGGTCCATCTGGTGGCGAAGGATGCTCTGGCGGCGTCGGGCCTTGCGCCATCCTCGGTCGCCTGGGCCAAGGCCAACGGCTTTTCCGGCGAGGCCGGCAGGACGCTCATCGTGCCTGGCGACAACGGCGCGATTGCCGGAGCCCTGTTCGGCACCGGTGATGGCGAGGGCGCACTGGCCATCGGCGCACTAGCGAGAGCCTTGCCCGAAGGCGAGTGGCATTTTGCGTCCGCACCGGCCAAGCCGGAGCTTACGGCACTCGCCGTGGCGCTCGGCGGCTATGTCTTCACCCGCTACGGCAAGAAGCCAGGCAAGACGCTTCGCCTCGCGCTGCCGGCAGGCACCGACGCCGCCCGCATCCGCCGCCTCGCCGATGGCATTTTCCTGGCGCGCGATCTGGTTAACACGCCGACCAGCGATATGGGCCCCGGGCAGTTGGAGAAGGCCGCCCGGACCTTGGCCGCGACGCACAAGGCCGAAATATCGGTGACCAAAGGCGACGATCTTCTTACCGCCAACTTTCCGATGATCCACGCCGTCGGTCGGGCTTCTGCCGACGCGCCACGCCTGATCGACATGATTTGGGGGCCGAACAATGCCCCCAAGATAACGCTGGTCGGCAAGGGCGTCTGCTTCGATACAGGCGGTCTCGACATCAAGCCGTCCTCGGGCATGCTTTTGATGAAGAAGGACATGGGTGGCGCTGCCAACGTGCTGGGTCTCGCTTCCATGATCATGGCCACCGGGTTGAAGGTTCGGCTGCGCGTGCTCATCCCGGCTGTCGAGAATTCGATAGCCGGCAATGCCTTCCGGCCAGGCGACGTGCTGGTGAGCCGCAAGGGCATCACCGTCGAAATCGGCAACACCGACGCCGAAGGGCGGCTGGTGCTCGCCGATGCCCTGGCCTTGGCCGATGACGAAGAGCCGCAGATGCTGGTCGATATGGCGACGCTGACAGGCGCTGCCCGTGTTGCGCTCGGTCCCGACCTGCCGCCGTTCTACACCGGTGACGAGGCGCTTGCATCCGAGCTGGCGGACGCCTCCGTTGCGGTCGAGGATCCGCTATGGCGCATGCCGTTGTGGAAGCCCTATGACGCCAAGCTGGCGTCGAAGGTGGCCAACATCAACAACGTCACGTCGGACGGTTTCGCCGGCTCGATCACCGCGGCGCTTTTCCTGAAGCGCTTCGTCGAAAAGACCGCCGGCTGGGCGCATGTCGACATCTTCGCCTGGAACCCGTTCGACCGCCCGCACGGCCTTGCGGGTGGCGAAGCGCAAGGCATCCGGGCGCTGGAGCAGGTCATTTCGAACCGCTACGGCTGATTCTAGGACATAGCCGACGAAGGTATTGACTGAAACGGAACCGAAACAATTTTCCGACATGCTGGACGGATGTCGATTATCATGCGTCCAAGCCAAGCGTTGCGACTATGGCAACAGGTGGTGCTGTCGGAGGTGCGCGACGACGCGCCCGATCTCACCATGCGCCAGACGGCGATCCTGTTCACCATCTATCTCGATCCGCCGCCACACACGGTGCGGGGGTTAGCCGCCCGCCTCAACGTCACCAAGCCGGTGATCACCCGTGCGCTCGATACGATGGGGGCACTGAAACTGGTGTCGCGCCATCGCGACGAGCTCGACAAGCGCAACGTGCTGGTCAGGCGTACAGTCGAAGGCGCGCTCTTTGTCGAGCGCTTTGGCGATGTTATCATTGCCAGAGCCCAAGAGTTGCCCATTTGAACGAGTTGCCGATTTGACCGCCAGCGATGCCCGCCTCCATGCCTTCCGCTCCGATCTCGCCGACGCCAGGCTGAAAGGCGAGGTTTCCGCCGACCGTTTCGTCGCCGGCCGGCCGGCTCGCATATCAGCCTCCGTGGCCGATGTCCGCAAGGCTCCGCGCCCGGATGCCGGCGTCGATACCCAGCTTCTGTTCGGCGAAGACGTCCTCGTCTTCGAGGACGTTGAGGGCTGGGCCTGGATACAGGCCGAGCGCGACGGCTATGTCGGCTATGTCGCCGACACTGTGCTGGGCGGTCGGGACCATGCGCCCACGCATGTTGTCTCGGTGCCGCGCACTTTCCTCTATCCGGGACCGGATTTGCGGTTCCCGATCAGCGGGCAACTCTCGATGGGATCGGCGGTAACAGTGAAAGGCGCGGCTGAAACACGCCGCACGTACTATGCTCTGCTGCCATCCGGCGAGGCGGTCATATCTGACCATCTCAGGCCTGTCGCCGAGGTTGCCCCCGACTACGTCGCGGTCGCCGAGGCGTTTCTCGGCACGCCCTATCTGTGGGGCGGCGTTTCCGGCTTCGGCATCGATTGTTCCGGTCTCGTGCAACTTGCAATGCACATGGCTGGCAGGCAAGTGCTGCGCGACACCGACATGCAGGCGGCGACCGTCGGCGAGCCGCTCGAACCCGGGCCGGATTTTGCCGGGTTGCGGCGCGGCGACCTGGTCTTCTGGAAAGGCCACGTCGCGATCATGACGGATCCGGAGACCATGATCCACGCCAACGGCCACACCATGCTGGTGTCGCGTGAAGGACTGGGGGAGGCGGTCGCCCGTATCGGCTATCTCTATGGCGGACCGACCGGGTTTCGCCGGCCGTAATGCGAATCGATCACCTTTTGTTCTGATTCTGCTTGGCGATTGCGCGTCGCCGCGCTACCTCTGGCGCGTGACAGAGCAGCCGCGCCTTGCCCAACAGAATGCCGCCGTCGTCCTGCCCCAGCCATTCGTCAAATGGTTTGCGGAAAAGGGCTGGTCGCCGCGCGCCCACCAGATCGATTTGCTGGCCAAAGCCCAGGGTGGGCAGTCGGTATTGCTGATCGCCCCGACCGGCGCCGGCAAGACGCTGGCCGGGTTCTTGCCATCGCTGACCGAACTGGCCGGCCGACCGAGGAGAAGGCCGGGGCAGGCGCATCGAGGCATCCACACACTCTACATCTCGCCGCTGAAGGCGCTGGCCGTCGACATCGAGCGCAATCTCGGCAAACCCGTCGAAGAAATCGGGCTGCCGGTCACCGTCGAGACGCGCACCGGCGACACGCCCGCACACAAGCGCCAGCGGCAGAAGCTGGCGCCGCCCGACATTCTCCTGACCACGCCCGAGCAATTGGCGCTGCTGATTGCCGCGCCCGATGCCAGGCGCTTCTTCGAGGACCTGCGCTATGTCGTGCTCGACGAATTGCATTCGCTGGTGACCTCGAAGCGCGGGCATCTCCTGTCGCTCGGGCTGGCCCGGCTGCGCTCGTTTGTGCCCGCCCTGCAGACGATAGGCCTGTCGGCGACGGTCGCCGAGCCTGACGAATTGCGGCGCTGGCTGGTCAGCCAGAATCCACCGGGGCCGATGGCCGAACTGATCGTCGTCACTGGCGGCGCCAAGCCCGACATCTCCATTCTCGATTCGGAGGAGCGCGTGCCGTGGGCGGGACATTCGGCCCGCTACGCAACGCCGGAAATCTACAACGAGATCAAGGGCCACAAGACAACCCTGCTGTTTGTCAACACGCGCAGCCAGGCGGAGTTGCTGTTCCAGGAGTTGTGGCGGGTCAACGAGGAGACCTTGCCGATCGCGCTGCATCACGGCTCGCTCGACGTCGCGCAGCGCCGGCGTGTCGAAAAGGCAATGGGCGAGAACACCCTGCGCGCCATCGTCGCCACGTCGACGCTCGACCTCGGCATCGACTGGGGCGATGTCGACCTGGTCGTCCATGTCGGTGCGCCGAAAGGTGCCAGCCGGCTGGCGCAGCGCATCGGCCGCGCCAACCACCGTATGGACGAGCCGTCCAAGGCGATCCTGATACCGGCCAACCGCTTCGAGGTGCTGGAATGCAGGGCGGCGCTCGACGCCAATTATCTCGGTGCCCAGGATACGCCGCCGCTGGTCGATGGCGGGCTCGACGTCCTGGCGCAGCACGTGCTGGGCTGTGCCTGCGGTGCGCCGTTCCATGCCGATGCGCTGTTCGAGGAGGTGCGGACGGCAGCACCCTATGCCGATCTCGATCGCCCGACATTCGATCGCGTCATCGATTTCGTCGCCACTGGCGGCTATGCGCTAAGGAACTACGAGCGCTATGCCCGCATCCGGTTGAACAAGGACGGACTGTGGCGGGTCTCAAATCCTCGCGTCGCCCAGCAATACCGGCTCAACGTCGGCACCATCATCGAAGTGCCGGCGCTCAACGTCCGCTACGTCCAGGCGGGCAGCAGAGGCGCGGCTTCGCGTGGCGGCCGGGTTCTGGGCAAGATCGAGGAGGCGTTCCTCGAAACGCTGACGCATGGCGACACCTTCATGTTCGCCGGCAAGGTGCTGCGCTTCGAAGGTATCCGCGAGAATGAGTGCTTTGTCTCGAATGCACCCGGCAGCGACGCCAAGGTGCCGTATTACGGTGGTGGCAAATTCCCGCTTTCGACGTACCTGGCCGAACAGGTCCGCGCCATGCTGGACGATCCGCAGCGCTGGAAGAAGCTGCCGGAACAGGTCGCCGACTGGCTACGCTTCCAGGCCGACAAGTCGGTGCTGCCGAAACGCGACGATCTGCTGATCGAGACCTTTCCGCGCGGCAACCGCTACTATCTGGTGGCCTATCCGTTCGAGGGCAGGCTGGCGCACCAGACGCTCGGCATGCTGCTCACCCGCCGCCTCGACAGGGCGGGAGCCAAGCCGCTCGGCTTCGTCGCCACCGACTATGCGCTTGCCATATGGTCGCTGGCCGATATGGGCCATATGTTCAGGGCGAAGAAACCGTCGCTGGCTGCGCTATTCGATCAGGACATGCTGGGCGACGACCTCGAAGCCTGGCTCGCCGGCAGTTGGTTGTTGAAGCGCACCTTTCGCAATTGCGCGCTGATCTCGGGATTGATCGAGAAACGCCACCCGGGGCAGGAGAAGAGCGGCCGCCAGGTAACCGTGTCGACGGATCTCATCTACGACGTGCTGCGCAGCCACGAGCCCGACCATATCCTTTTGCAGGCGACGCGTGCCGATGCCGCGACCGGTCTCTTGGATGTCAGCAGACTTGCCGAGATGCTCTCGCGCGTCCAAGGTCGAATCATGCATAAGAACCTCGAGCAGATATCGCCGCTCGCCGTGCCGATCATGCTCGAGATCGGCAAAATGCCGGTGCATGGCGAGGCCGATGACACGCTGCTGATGGATGCAGCCACGCTGGTCGAGGAGGCCATGGGGACGAAATGACTGTCGCGCTCGCCATGGCTGCGCCTCTGGCGGATGCGGGCGCTGTCCGTATCGCCGGCGAACGCGCGATCTGCGACCGTCGCGGCGTGCTCTATTTTCCCGAATTCCGGCTTCTGACCGTATCCGACCTGCATCTGGAAAAAGGCTCATCACTGGCGAGGCGCGGCACGCTGGTCCCACCTTACGACACCGGTGCGACGTTGCTCCGGCTACAGGCGGTGATCGCCGATTATCAGCCTGCGATCGTTATCAGCCTGGGCGACAGTTTTCACGATGGCGGCGGCGCCGCACGTATGCACGCGAGCTTTCGCCAAAGGCTGGAAAGGCTGATGGTCGGGCGCGACTGGTTCTGGGTCGCCGGCAATCATGATCCAGAAGCGCCGGCCGACTTGCCAGGCGAGACCGTACGCGAGCTGGCCATAGGCTCGCTACTCTTCCGGCACGAGCCTTCGGCGGTGAGAGTGGAAGGCGAGATATCAGGCCACCTGCATCCTTGCGCCCGCATCGTGCAGCAAGGCCGTTCGGTGCGGCGTCGTTGCTTTGCCGGCGATGGCGGCCGCATGATCATGCCGGCTTTCGGCGCCTATACCGGCTCGCTCAACGTGCTCGATCGCGCCTATGCCGGGCTGTTCCGCCGCGAAACGCTGATGGCCTATATGCTTGGCACAGAGCGCATTTTCGCGATTTCCCACGCGATGCTCAGACCGGGCTGAACCTACCTGCCGTAGTACAAAGTGACTGTGTGCTTGGCCTCGGCGAAGAACAGCCAGCGCTCGACCAGCATTCCGGCGAGTTGGGCGATTGCGGCGAGTATCGACAGTGCTGCCGCATAGGGCCACGGCAAGGCGAACGCCGCGACCAGCAGCAACGCGGGCAAAGCAAAGGCCAGCACCTGCGTGATCTGGCGGAGTTTAGCGCTGTGCTTGCGCGCAATGCGAAAACCCATCTCCTTGAGCAGATAGTTTTCCTCGGTATGCGGCCATTCCAGCGACCGCACCGTGCCGCCGGAAAGCCCGGTTGCGGTGTTGGCATTGGTCGGGATCTCCAGCCTGTCATTGTATCGCCAGGTCGCCAGCTTCAAACCCCAGCCGAGCGCGGTCAGCAACAGGGCACCCGCCAGAGGCATATTCGAGCCTGCGGCAAATCCCTGCAGCAGGGCGTTGAGCAGTACGCTGCCGGTCATCGCCGAAAAGACCAGGTAGGCGGGCAGGGTGAAGCGGCTGTGCCACTGGGCAATCGGCTTCAACGACGCGTAGATCATGCCGGTGGTGCAGACGGTTGCGACCGCGCCGATGGCAGCGAGCAGCCCGGCGACAGCCGCCCAGCCGCTCGTACGGCCGAGGACCACCCAGCCAATACCGAACAACCCCGCCGGCACGAAGGTGGCGACCGAGGCAACACCTTCGCGCGACAGCCATGAGCTACGCCATTGCGAGAAGGCACGCCAGGCGCGTTCGGGCCGGCTGAGATGGCCGGCCGACGACAGCAGGCCTGTCGAGATCAGGCTAAGCGCCAGCCCCATGCCGGTGAGGCCAAGCCAGAAATCGGGCGGGATAAAGCCCTGTCCGGCGAGCACGCCAAGCAGCGCGAGCAGGCCGTAACCGGCGCCCGTGGCCGTGGTGAAAAAGACGACGGAGAAGGCTGGATGCATGAAGGCACGGGTCAGTTCGAAAGCATGCGGTCGACCCAGCCGAGGAAGCCGCCTTCGGCCCGCACCGCTTCAAGCGCTGGCGCCGGCACCGATGCGGCGCGGGTGGTGTGGGCACGTGGCGGCAGATATTTGTTGGTCGGCTTATAGCCCATTTCCGGCATCAGATCGACACCGCCGCGCTCGGCCACCAGTTGCGAGATAGCGGATGCCGGATCGCCCAGATCGCCAAAATGCCGCGCGCTGGTCGGGCAAGCAGCGACGCAGGCCGGCACGCGATCTTCTTCCGCCAGATTGTCGTTGTAGATGCGGTCGACGCACAACGTGCATTTCTTCATCACGCCGACATTGGTGTCGAATTCGCGCGCTCCGTAGGGACAGGCCCAGCTGCACAGTTTGCAGCCGATGCATTTGTCCTCGTCGACCAGCACGATGCCATCCGACGCCCGCTTGTAGGAGGCGCCGGTCGGGCAGACCGTGACGCACGCCGGCGTCTCGCAGTGCAGGCAGGAGCGTGGGAAATTGACCGTGCGCCCACCCATCTCGGTCATGTGCTCATAACTGTGCACGCGGTTGAACCAGACGCCGTCGACATTGCCGCCATAGGGGTCGATGTCGGTTAGCGGCGCCATATGGCCGCCGGTGTTCCATTCTTTGCAGGCGGTAACGCAGGCCTGGCAGCCGACGCAGGTGTCGAGATCGATGACAAGGCCGAGCTTCTTGTCGGTATGGGTGGGAAGGCAAGTCATTTGGCAGCTTCTCTTTCCCGACGGAATTCGGCGCCGAAACTAAGCTTATCGGGCGGGGGCTCAAAATGCGGGGGCTGTCGGAACCGCTCGAACTGCGGTTCGGTGAAGCCTGCTTCCTCGTCTGCGCATTTGACGATGCGCACGCGCAGGTCGAACCATGCCGCCTGGCCGGTGACAGGATCGGAATTCGAATAGTGTTTGCCATTCGCATCGGCAGAGGTCTGGTCGCCGATGATGTGGTTGAGTAGAAAGCCGCGATTGGATTCGGCCGCATCATCCTTCAGCCCCCAGCTGCCGCGACGCTTGCCGATCGCATTCCACGTCCACACCGTATTGGCGTTGACGCCGTCGACCAGCTTGATCTGTCCTTTGACCTTGCCGTTGATGCTCTCGATCCACACCCAGTCGTCATCGACAAGCCCGAGGCTGGCGGCGGTCCGATCGTGCACGAACAGCCGGTTCTGGCTGGTGATCTGCCTTAGCCAGGCATTCTGCCCGCCCCAGGAATGGTACATGTGCATCGGCCGCTGCGTCAGCGCGTGCAGCGGATAGGCTTGGCTGTCGACCGCAGCCTCTTCGAAGGGCGCATGCCAGAATGGCAGCGGATCCATATAGGTCTCGATGCGGCTGCGCTCCGCCTCCGGCGGCAGCACCCGGCCATGGCCGCGCGCCGCAAGGCGGAAGCGCTGCATCGGCTCCGAATAGAGTTGGAACACGATCGGCTCGGCTTTCGGGATGAAGCCCATGTTCTCGGCGAAGTCGAGATAGGAGCGGTTGGCCATCTTGTAGTAGCGCTGATCGGCGGCGAAGTCCTGGTGCCAGAAGCCGCCATTGTCGATGTAGCGCTGCAACTGGTCGGGATTGACGTCGCCCTTGCCGACCGAGGTCCCGTCCTCGCCGCGCCAGCCGGCGAGCGGACCGACACCTGGCGTGCGCTCGTGATTGACGATGTAGTCGGCATAGTCGCGGTATTTGGCGGAGCCGTCGTCGTCAACGAAGCCGGGCAGGCTGAGCCGCGCGCCGAGTTCGATCAGCACCGTCTGGAACGGCCTGACGTCGCGGTCCGGCTCGACGACGGGATGGCGGATGGCGTCGCCCGGCCCGTCGGCGTGGCTGATCGGCCGGTCGAGCAGACTGATACAGTCATGACGCTCGAGATAGGTCGTGTCCGGCAGCACCAGATCGGCAAAAGGCACGGTCTCGGAATAATAAGCGTCGGAATAGATGATGAACGGGATCTTGTATTCGCCCGATATGTCCGCGTCGGTCAGCATCGCCATCGTCTCGACGGTGTTCATCGACGAGTTCCAGGCCATGTTGGACATGTACATGAACAGCGTGTCGATCGTGTAGGGATCGCCGGCCCAGGCGTTACGAATGACCGTGTGCATGAGTCCGTGTGCGGCCAGCGGCGCATCCCAGGAGTAGGCCTTGTCGATACGGATCGGTTTGCCGCCTCCGTCGATCAGCAGGTCTTCCGGCCCGCAGACGAAGCCGAGCGGCATGCCTTCGAGTGGTGTCATCGGCTTCACATTCTTGCCGGCGGGCTTTGGACCCGGCGGCGCGGACCGCGGATAAGGCGGTTTGAAGCGGAAGCCGCCCGGCACGTCCACCGTGCCGAGAAGCACCTGAAGCAGATGAATGGCGCGGCAAGTGTGAAATCCGTTCGAATGGGCCGAGATGCCGCGCATCGCATGCATCGACACCGGCCGACCCTTGATGGTCTCGTGCCGGCGGCCGGCCCAGTCCGTCCAGGCCACCCGCAGTTCGATTTGCTGTTCGAAGGCGACATGAGCGAGTTCTGCAGCAATGCGTCGGATGGTGTCGGCGGAGATGCCGCACCGGTCAGCGACGGCGTCGGGCGAATAGCACTCGTCCAGATAGCGGTCGGCGACGAGTTGGAAGACCGGCACGCATCGGCGGCCGTCGACGAGAACGCTGCCGGTCAGTGCGGGCTTTGCGTCGGTATCGCCGGCGTCGACAGGCATCTTCGCCACCCTGTCCCAAGCCAGCGGATTGCCGTCGCCATTGCGCATGAACAGCCCGTCATCGACAGCTCCAGGCTCCTGAACGACCAGGATGTGGGCATTGGTGTAGCGCAAGAGGTACTCGAGATCGATGCGGCCTGCCTTCAGCAATTCATGGATGAGGGCGAATACGAACAGGCCGTCGGTGCCGGGCCGGATGCCGATCCAGTCGTCGGCAATTGCATTATAGCCGGTGCGGCAGGGATTGATTGAAACCACCTTGGCGCCGCGCGCCTTGAGCTTGCCGAGGCCGATCTTGATCGGATTGGAATCATGGTCTTCGGCAACCCCGAACAGCATGAAATATTTGGTGTTGTCCCAGTCGGGCTCGCCGAACTCCCAGAACGAACCGCCAATCGTGTAGAGGCCGCCGGCCGCCATATTGACCGAGCAGAAGCCGCCATGGGCGGCAAAATTCGGCGTGCCGAACTGGCTCGCCCACCAGCCGGTCAGCGATTGCGACTGGTCGCGCCCGGTGAAGAAGGCAAGTTTCTTCGGATCGGTTCGGCGGATGTTCGAAAGCCGTTCTGTCGCGATCGACAAGGCTTCCTCCCACTCGATTTCGCGGAACTCACCCGAGCCGCGCGGGCCGGTGCGCAGTAGCGGCTTCTTCAGCCGGGCCGGGCTGTAATGCTGCATGATGCCGGCGCTGCCCTTGCCGCACAGCACACCGCGGTTGACCGGGTGATCCTTGTTGCCGTTGATGTAGCGGACCTTGCCGTCCTTGATATGGACGTCGATGCCGCAGCGGCAGGCGCACATATAGCAGGTGGTCTTGGCGATGCTGTCGGAGACATCAGGCGAAGTATCGACGCCGTCGCCTTCAGCGGGGGCGCGCGTATCGGCAAGCGGCCGTTGTGATGGTGCCGAATTGGCTCCGCGCAGCAGGTTGTTGGTCATGATCCGGTGATGCTCTTGCGCTCCGCGAACTTGGCTCTCGTCTTCGGGCCGGGGCCGCGCATGTAATGCTCTTCCGGCCGATAGCGTTCACCCAAGAGCCGCCGCCGCAGGCTGCGGGTCCAGTGCGCAAACACCGATTTGAACCGCCCCACCAATTCTACCCTCGACTGCTCTGGCGCGACTTTTTTCCAATTTCGGGCCAAAATTTAGAACAAAGCAACCGATCCGTCTAACAACTTGCTCTTGTAATTCCAATCGGATTTGCTTCTTAGTGTCGGAATGACCCTGGACCAGTTGCGGATCTTCGTCGCCGTCGCCGAACGGGCGCACATGACCAAAGCGGCCGAGTTGCTGGGCATCTCACAGTCGGCCGCATCCGCCGCGATCCGCTCGCTCGAACAGCAGCATGGCGTCCAGTTGTTCAACCGCGTCGGCCGCAGCATCGAGCTTGCCGAAACCGGACGCCGATTCTTGCCCGAGGCCAAGGCGGTCCTCGAGCGGGCTGCGGCCGCCCACAATGTGCTGGAGAATGTCTCGCAAACAATATCAGGCAGTCTCTCGATCGCTGCCAGCCAGACCATCGCCAGCTATTGGCTGCCGCGCCGGCTCGCCTCTTTCCACGAAGCCTATCCTGCCGTCAGGCTGAGCGTGAGCATTGGCAACACCAGGCAGGTCGAGACCTATGTACTTGATGGCGCAGCCGATTTTGGCCTGGTCGAGGGGCGCACCGAATCCGACATTTTGCGGCGTGCCAAGGTCGATATCGATCGCATGATGCTGGTCGTGGCGCGCTCGCACCCTGAGATCGCGGAAGTTTCGCCTGGACATCCCGACCTTGGTGGGCTTCGCTGGATCATTCGCGAAGGCGGGTCGGGCACGCGCGAGGCGCTGGAGGACCTTGCCCGACGCGACGGGATTTCGTTCGCGGACCTGCAGATATTCCTGGTATTGCCGAGCAATGAGGCTATTCGCCAGGCGGTCGAGGCCGGCGCCGGCGCCAGCATCATCTCGGAACTCGTCGTCGCGCGCGCGGTCGCCGAAGGCAGCCTGCGTTCTGTGCCGGTCGATCTGCCGAAGCGCGAATTTGCCATGATCACGCATCGCGACCGGCAGCCAAGCCTGGCCCAGATGGCGCTCAAGGCGCATCTTGGCGGCAAAGCTGACAGATCCGCGCCGCTTTAAGCCGATCAGCCGAACTTCCGCTGCGCATCGAGCGCCAGCCCAAGCCCGACCGAGCCGAACACATCGCCTTCGATTACCGACGCCTGCGGCACCAGCGCCAGGATCTGCTGCCTGGCCAGCGGGATCGCGGTCGATCCGCCGGTCAAGAACACCGCGGTGATATCCGAGGCCTTCACCTGTGCGTCGCGGATGGTCTGCTCGACCGTAGCCGCAACACGCTCAATGTCCCTGGCTATGGTGGCTTCGAGACCCTTGCGCGTGATTTCTGCCGTGAACCTCACCTCCGGCAGCGCGACCTCGACATCGGCCGACGATCGGTCCGTCAGCTCGATCTTGGCCTTTTCGACCAGCGCCGCCAGCGCGTGGCCGTAACGATGCTCGACAATGTGGATGAAGCGGTCGACCAGGTCTGCGCGCTCCGCCTCATAGCGGATCTGGCGCAGATGCGTCATCGCCCTTGCGGTATAGACCAGGTTGATGCGCTGCCACGTCGCCAGGTCGATGAAGTAGCTCGCCGGCAGATTACGCTTGCCATCCTTGGTCGGTGAGAGATGGCCGAGCTGCGGCATCACATGGGCGATGCTCAACAGCCGGTCGAAGTCGGTACCGCCGATGTGGATGCCGCGGCTGGCCAGGATGTCGTCCTTGCGGTCAAGCGAGCGGGCGCGCTCGGGCGAAACCCGCACGATTGAGAAGTCGGACGTGCCGCCGCCCATGTCGACGATCAGCGCCAGTTCCTCGCGCGTCACCTTTTGTTCGTAGTCGAGTGCCGCGGCAATCGGTTCGAACTGGAAGGCGATGTGCTTGAAGCCGTGGGCACGAGCGGCATTTTCGAGTTCGTGCTCGGCCTTGGCGTCGGCCTCGGCA
Organism: Mesorhizobium sp. M0019; assembly: GCF_040323975.1. Classification (NCBI taxonomy): domain Bacteria; kingdom Pseudomonadati; phylum Pseudomonadota; class Alphaproteobacteria; order Hyphomicrobiales; family Phyllobacteriaceae; genus Mesorhizobium; species Mesorhizobium sp. M0019. Next base: position 75,733 of record NZ_JAMYVK010000013.1, read on the forward strand.
TCGTCGTCGACGAACTGCACGGGCCGTCCCAGCACGACGCTGTCGACCGCGTCATGGGCTTCTTCTTCCAGCTTCTTTTTCAGATGGCCGACGAACAGGCCGACAATCTCCATGAAGCCGATCGAGCGCGCCTTGATGCGCGTCTTTTCGTGGGCGAGCGAGCTGCCGAGCACACTCTTCAACGAGCGCATCAGGCGGCCTTCGATACTGTCCGTATAGTTGGCAAGGGCGCGTCGCCCGAAATAGGTGCGGTTGTCCTCGAAATTGAAGAATACCGCACTGGGCAGCGTGACCTGGCCGTCTTCCAACGCCACCAGCCGCGGCTGCCCGTTCCTGACCACGCTTACGGTGGAATTCGAAGTGCCGAAGTCGATCCCGGCGAATGCTGGTCGCATCGTGCGTTCCTGTATTTCTGATTTGGGGAGCAGCAGCTCGTGTCCGGCCGGGCCGGGGGTCGCGGTCTAACCCATACCCTCGGAAAGGGAAACCACTTTTACGAGAGTTCAGTCTTTCCTGAACACCAGTCTTCCGAGCCAGCCGGTCAGCATGGCCAGCGATACGGCAAAGACACCGTAGAGGAAGGAATAGTCGTGCGCGACGCGGAAGATCGACTGTTCGAAACCGGACTTGCGGATTTCGAGCTGGGCGGAGCTTTCCTTGATGAACAGGCCGCTCTTGAACAGGAAGGCGCGGGCCTTATGGGTGCCGACCGGAACGTTTGGGGCGAGCCTGACGGTGGCGCGGAACAGGTTCTGCGACAGGAACTGCACACCGCCGACATTCTCGCTGTAGAGGCCGGTCGCCGCCTTGCGTTCGCGCAGCGCGGCGGTGAACTCCTCGATTGTCGCCGGGCTGTCCTCCGCGTCGGCCGGCTGCAAATAGAGGTTGGAGGCGCCAAGCGACAGCTGCTTGTAGCTGTTCGGATCGGTGACGTCCTGCAGCGGCCGCGTCGTCGCCACCGAATAGGAGACAGGTACGTTTTTGAAGGTCTCCGACTCCAGATTGACCCAGACGCCGAGCACCCGGTCCTTGCGGCGCACGACGACCGGCCGAGCCGGGCCTTCCAGCACGACGATCACGTCGTAGCGCCCTTGCCGTGCGACAAGCGGATCGGCATTTTCCAGTGAGCCGAAAATGGTCAGGTCGGCGCCGGAAAAGCCGGCGGTAATCGAGACATTGTCGGTGGAAAGGCCGATCTGGATGTTTTCGGTTAGTGGCACCTGCGCCTTCGCCGGTGGCGCAGCAGCCAGCAGCGACAGCAAGGCGGCGGCCGCGAGCGTCCTTAGGCCGGCCATCAGCTCAGGCCCACGCCGGACAGAGAATAGAGATTGGGCGGCGTGACGAAAAGATCGATGGCAAGCCGGATGGCTACCGCCAGCACGAGCAGCGCCAGCAGCGCCCTGAGTTGCTCGCCCCGCAGCCTCTGACCAGCCTTGGCGCCATATTGCGCGCCGGCGACGCCGCCTGCCATCAACAGGAAGGCGAGCATGACGTCGACCGTCTGGTTGGTGGTGGCGTGGACCAGCGTGGTGTAAGCCGAGGTGAAGATGATCTGGAACAGCGAGGTGCCTATGACGACGTTGGTCGGCACTTTCAAAAGGTAGATCAGGGCCGGCACCATGATGAAGCCGCCGCCGACGCCCATGATCGAGGACAGGAAGCCAATCGCCGCGCCCAGCCCAAGCACCGGAATGACGCTGACGAAGAGCTTCGAGGCCCTGAACCGCATCTTCAGCGGCAGGCGGTGGATCCAATTATGCTGGCCGGATTTCTTCAACACCGGTGCGGCGCCGCTGCGAGTGGCGCGCAGCGCATTGACGCTCTCGACCAGCATCAGTCCGCCGACGGTGCCGAGCAGCACGACGTAGAGCAGCGAGATGAACAGGTCGAGCTGGCCGAGCCGGCGCAGGAGCGCAAAGACATAGATGCCACCGGTCGAGCCGACGATGCCGCCGGCTAAAAGCACGCCGCCGAGCTTGAAGTCGAGCGTGCCGCGCTTCATGTGCGACAGGGCGCCGGAGAAGGAGGAAGCGATGACCTGGTTGGCGCCGGTGGCGACCGCAATTGCCGGCGGTATGTTGTAGAAGATCAGCAGCGGCGTAATGAGAAAGCCGCCGCCCACGCCGAACATGCCCGACAGGAAACCCACCGCCGCACCCATGGCCAGCAGCACGAAGATGTTGACGGAAATTTCCGCGATCGGGAGATAGATGCCCACCCGTCAGTCTCGATCAGTTTGCCTCCTGGCGAATGCAACCGTTGCGGGCATTTTGCGTCAGAAGGCTATCTCGTTCTTGCGCCGGCCGGGCCGTGAAGTCAAACTTCGCCGCACCGCCGAAACAAAAAACAACTCAATCAGTTAACAGGCAAATCTGTGGCAAGGGCGTCGCGGAAACGACGCATCCGCCGTTATTTACGCGCAAGCAGCGCCTTGACCAGCTTTTCGTCGATCGCGCCGGTTGCCTTCATATCGTTGTCGGCCTGGAAGGCCATGATCGCGTTCTTGGTTTTCTGGCCCATCATGCCGTCGGGATTGCCGGCCTCGTAGCCGTTCTTGTTGAGAATGCGCTGGATGTTCTGGACCGCTTTCTTCATGTCGATGCCGGCGGTCGTCTGCGGTGTGCCGTCCTGCCACGATTCAGGAACGTCGGCCGAATTGGCGGCTGGATCGAGCGGCTTGGTCTTCCACAGTTCAGCCGCGGCCCGCGCACGCTCCAGCTGCTCGGGCCTCAGCGCCTTGGCGATCTCGTCGCGCTTGGCCGCCGCATCCTTGTCGCCGGTCTTGGCGACGAGTGCGAACCATTTGTAGCTCTCCTCGAGGTTCTGCTTCATGCCGACGCCCTTCGCCGCGAGGATGCCGAGATTGAACTGGCTATCCTTGACACCGAGATCCGCCGCCGCCTGGAACCAGCGCGCTGCCGATTCATTGTCGGTCACGCCATCCGCCGCCATCGCAAACAGCACGGCAAGATTGTGCATCGCGCTGGCATTGCCCTGCGCTGCGGCAAGCTGGTACCAGGTTTTCGCTTTCTTGATGTCGCGTGCGACGCCGATGCCCTTCTCGTAGAAATTGCCGATGCGGTATTCTGCCGGTGCGAAACCGAGTTCGGCAGCTTTCTCATACCATTTGGCCGCCGCCGCCATGTCTTCTTTGACGCCGCGAGACTCGGCGTAGCGCGAGCCGATCTCGAACAGCGCCTTGGCGTCGCCGCCGGCCGCTGCATCGCGCAGGGCGGCCGGACCGGCATCGGCCGGAACGTCGATCTTGGCAACGCCTGCCGCGGCAGCATCCGCCGGCGGCACCGTGCCGGTCGTGTCCTGCATCGCAGCGGTGGCTATAGCAGGCGCGGCAGCCATTGGCTCGGCGTCGCTGGCCGTCGCCGCTGCCGGCGCGGGCACCGCGGCCGCGGTGTCTTGCGCCGCCAGGTCAGCGGGCGCCGCGGAAGCCGAGGGCGCCGTCGATGTCTCGGCTGCCGGTGTAGCGGGGCCGGTTTGCGCCGCCGTGTCGTCCTTGGTCATCGATGCGGATGGCTCTGCGTGCCTGACGGTGGGCGACGCGCTCTCCTGTGTTGTCGTCTGCGCGTCCGCCTTCGGCTCGCTGGCAACGCTGGCCAAAGCGGTTTCCACCGGCTGTACGGCCACGGCCGGTGCCGCCTCATTGTTGGTGACTTCGACCGGGTCGGAGAAGAAGGCTTTGCCCAGTTGCAGGCCGGCAAGCGCCAGCATGATGGCGATTGCCCCCATCAGGATCGGCTTGCGCCGCGCCTTGAGCAGGTCGCCGATCCTGAGTGCCTTGACCGGGCCTTTCATCGTCGACTGGCGCTTGAGGGCGTCCGCCTCGGCGGCCGCCGCTTGCGCAGCCCGTCTGGCTGCCGCGATGAAGTCCGATTTCGCCGCCTCAGCGCCGCCTTCCCGGGTCGGCTGCCCGCGCTCGTCGCGCACGCGCTTCATGATGGCGCTGAGGTCGGGTGCGCCGGAGCCGGGTTCCAGTGGCCGGTTGGCGAGCTTGGGGTCGAGGGGCTCGTCGAGATCGACGCTCGGTATCTCGGCGCTCTGCGCCGAGCCTGCAAGCGGCGGCATCTCGGCGTCCTTCTTGCCCTTCAAGGCGCGCGCCAGCCCGCCTAACATCGATTTCCTGCCGCCGCCTTGCTCGGTTTTTTCACGCGTCGTGTCTGAACCGAGAGCCGCCAGGGCTGCTGCGGCGGCGGCCTCGGCTGGCGTACGCGGACCTGGCTCGTCGCGCACGAGCGCCGCGGCGCGGCCGTCGAGATCGGCCATGCTGCCCGTCAACGGCAGCGGCTGGTCGAGGTCCATCGACGGTGCGTCCTGCACCGAGATCTTGGATGGCCGGCCGAAACGCTTGCTCAACTCCGCGCTTGCCGGTTCGCCCGTCTCCAATGAACCAAGCCTGTCAACGATCTTGAGCAGCGTGTCGTGGATAGCCTCGAACGTTCTCGAATTGCGCTCGTCCGAACGGCGCGTCAGTGCCTCGAGCGTCTTCAGGTCCTGGGCGAGGCCGGTAACGGCCGCCGTGTTGGCGCTTGATCCGGCCAGTGAGCGGACGGCGCTCTCAGCCGCCTCGCGCGCCGCGCCGAGGACGGAATCGCGGGTTCCGGCCAGCGACTTCTCGATTTCGTTGAGACGCGGGCTGATGTCGTCGAATTCCGGCAGCGGCGTGCCGGGCTTGGAAAGATGCGCCGTCAGGCCGGCGACCTGCGCTTCAAGGCTGCGGATCAACGCCGGGTCGATGCTGGCGACCTGTGCCGCGGACGAATCCAGCCGGCTTGAGATGTCTTCGAGCCGGTTCTCCAGGCCACGGATCGCCGCCTCGTTGGCGGGATCTGGAACGCGCGTCTCAATCCGCTTGGCCAGCGCGGTGAAGCGGGCGTCGATGGCATCCATAATGCCGGCGCTATCGACCTGCGGCATGCGCCGGTCCAGCCTGTCGGCGACCTCGTCCAACCGGCGCTCAAGGTCGCGAAACAGCATGTTGCCTTGTTCGATTGCGTCGCCCTGGCGACGTTCCATCATGCTGGACAGCACGTCGAAGCGCTGCTCGAGCCCCTGGAAGATGTAGTCGGCGTCGGGCATGGCAGGTGCGTGGTCGATCTTGTCGGCAATAAGCGCGACTTGCCTGGCAAGGCGCTCCATCGCCTGTTCCGGCAGATTGGCTCGGCCGGCCAGTTCATCCACGCGGCTCGACAATGTGTTGAGACGGTCAATGACCTCCCGACCCGGACGATCCTGCGACACTTCTTCGATTTGCTGGGCCAGTGAATCGATCCGCTTCTCGATGCGTTCGAAGGGCTCGGGGTCGAACGAATTGGCTTGCGCGGCAACCGTCGAGGCGACGATCGCGCGGGAAATCTCGTCGAGCCGCTCGTCGATCTGACTGAATGTGTCGCCGCCGCGATTGTCCTGCTGGCGGGCGAAATGGTCGACCGCTCCGGCAAGCGTGCGGACCTTTTCCTCGAGCGAGCGCAGCGACAGCGATTCCGGCAGACTGCTGACGGCATTGCTGATCTGTTCGAGCCGCTCCGTCAGCGCCGACAGGCCGGGTGCATCGGAACGCTTGCGCTGATCGGCCTCGACGCGATCCTCGAAAGCGTTCCAGCGGCGGTCGAAATCGTCCCAGCGGCGTCCGACCGCCTGCACGCTCTCCTCGCGGGCCAGCGTATCGAGCGCGGCTTTGACCTGCTCAAGCTCGAGCCGCAGCATATTGACGCTTCTGTCGTCGCTTTTTTCGGCCAGTGTCTGGATGGCGCCGGAAAGCCGCTCGAATTCGACGCTGAGTTCGGCGCTGCCTTTGCCGCCGCCATTTGACTGGAAGGCTCGCCCAATATTCTTGCGCAGTACCTCGAACTCGCGTTGCAGGCCGGAGGTCATCTGCTGGCGCAAGTCTTCGCGCAGGCCGCGCAATTCCCCGGCGATCTTGCCGGCTAGGGCGACGCTGTCCTCCTGGCCGCGCACCCGGTCGATATCGCGGGCGATCGCCTGGTAATTCTGGTCGAAAGCCGCTGCTGGACCTTTCGGCCGCTGCGCGCGTGGATCCTCATACCGGCGCTGCTGGCCATAGGGTTGGGCGCTGGGATAGCGTGGTTCTGCCGCTGGTCGGCGCGGATCGGGGTGGCTTGCCGTCTCCTCGCGCGTCCGCTCCAGCCGCTGCTCCAGAGTTTCCAGGGAGCGGTTGAGCTCTTCAAGCGTCGTGTGCGGCCGGCGTTGCCTGCCGGCGTTGAGTGTATCGAGGTAGGACCGCTTGCTGTTCATCAATGCGCCCGTTTCAGAATTGCTGGCTTTCACCAGGTTCCCAAAGTCCTGCCGGGACGAAGGCGACTGCTTGGCTTGTTGCAGTGGAAGACGAGCTTCCCGGGTCTCATCCGCGCTCCGAAAAACCGTGAAAAATTCAGTACAGGATAGACACGGGTAACCGACATGCGCACATTTCGCCCCAACGTGGTAAACAACGCGTTAACCAAGCTTAAGAAGTTGCAACTTCGTCGGCTGGCTGCCGACGGCGCCGGGAGTCTTTTTTGGACGCGCAAAAGACGTTGTAGAATTTTGATCAGCCGCATGATCGCTCCCGAAATCGGGAACGACCTTTTAGGTTGTCCGCTGGTGCTGCGTCATAAAGTTGCAAGACCAGAACGCTCTTGCGTGGTGAGGCGGCTATCGATATAGAATTGACGTAAACGTAAATGAGCGGATTACGCCGTTTGCGATTTGTTTGTTGAAACCACGAGTGGAAGCACGCCCCCGCTTTCACTCAGGCGACGCAAGGTCCGCGACCGCGACGCCACCAGACGGGGAAAGCCAGTGACCATGAAACTTATTTCGCCCGGCCAAGCCGCGGCCAACACCAACGATATGTCGAGCGAAGCCGGTGAAGAGCTTGTCCGCATCGGCGAAATGGCCAAGAAATACGGAGTGACGCTGCGTACGCTGCGTTTCTATGAGGACAAGGGTCTGCTCAACCCGCAGCGCGACGGCTCGACCCGTCTCTATACACGCCGCGACAGGGCCCGGCTGAAGCTGATCCTGCTTGGCCGCAAGGTCGGGTTCTCGCTGCGCGACGTCAAGCAGATGATGGACCTCTATGATCCGAACGGCTCCAACACCAAGCAATTGCGGCTGGCGCTCGACAAGTCGGAGAAGCAGCTTGCCCGTCTGCAGAAGCAGCGGGCGCTGATCGACGACGCCATCAGCGAACTGAGTGCTTCGATGTCGACCGTCCGGCAAATGCTGATCGAGCGCTCGACGCCGCAGGCCAGCGTAGCGAGCTAAACTAAGCTTTCGATTTGTGACGAATAAGAGCCGCGTGGCTTTCGCTGCGCGATTCTTCGTCGTTTGCCGTGCTTCGTCGTTTGTCGTCCTGGCGCGCGGGAGAAAATTTGCCGCACCGCCGAATTGACGTTTACGCAAACGTCAATATTTGTTATCTCGACCACAACGTTGGTCCGTCTGCCATCCTCATATGCTGGGGCTGATTTCGGGGCCAAGACCGCATGGTGGAGGAAACGCATGCCGATCTACAGAGCGCCGGTCCGGGACACGCTGTTCGTGCTGAACGAAGTGCTGGGATATCAGCGTTATTCCAATCTTCCCGGATTTTCCGACGCGACGCCGGATGTGCTCGAGGCCATCCTTGCCGAGGGCGCGAAGCTCGCCGAAAACGTGATGCAGCCGCTGAACCGCGTTGGCGACGTGGAAGGCTGCATGCGCCATGACGACGGTTCGGTAACGACGCCGAAAGGCTTCAAGGAAGCTTTCGACCAGTATCGCGAAGGCGGCTGGATGGGGCTCGCGGCACCTGTCGAGTTTGGCGGGCAAGGCTTGCCCTACGCGGTGCACACTGCGGTTGCCGAATACATGGTGTCGGCCAATATGTCGCTGATGATGTATGCCGGCCTGACGCAAGGCGCGATCGCTGCGATCATCACCCATGGCACCAAAGAGCAGAAGGCAACATGGTTGCCGAAGCTGGTCGAGGGCGCCTGGACCGGCACCATGAACCTGACCGAGCCACACTGCGGAACCGATCTTGGCTTGCTGCGCACCAAGGCCGTCCCAAATGGCGACGGCACCTACAGGATCTCCGGTCAGAAGATCTTCATCTCGGCCGGCGAGCATGACATGTCGGACAATATCGTCCACCTGGTGCTGGCCCGTATCGAGGGCGCGCCGGATGGCGTGAAGGGCATCTCGCTGTTCATCGTGCCGAAGCTCAAGCTCGATGCCTCAGGCAATCCGGGCGAGAAGAACACCGTCTCCTGTGGCTCGATCGAGGAGAAGATGGGTATCCATGGCAACTCGACCTGCGTCATGAATTACGACGACGCTGAAGGCACGCTGCTCGGCGAGGCCGATGGCGGGCTGAAAGCAATGTTCACCATGATGAATGAGGCGCGGCTTGGCGTCGCCCTGCAGGGACTTTCGCTATCTGAGGTTGCCTACCAGAATGCGGTTTCCTACGCCAAGGATCGTCTGCAGGGCCGCTCGCTGTCAGGGCCGAAGGCGCCGGACAGGAAGGCCGATCCGATCATTGTCCATCCGGACATCCGCCGCAGCCTGATGACCATGAAGGCGTTCAACGAGGCCGGCCGCGCGCTGGCGCTGTGGACGGCGATCAAGTCCGACATCGCTCACCGCTCCGGTGACGACAAAGATCGCCAGGTCGCAGAGGACTACACCGGCCTGATGACGCCGGTGGTCAAAGGCGTGCTCACCGACAAGGGGTTCGATCATGCGGTAATGGCGCAGCAGGTCTTCGGCGGCCACGGCTATATAGAAGAGCACGGCATGAGCCAGTTCGTCCGCGATGCGCGCATCGCCATGATCTATGAGGGTGCCAACGGCATCCAGGCGCTCGACCTCGTCGGCCGCAAGCTGGCCTTGAATGGCGGCCGCGCGGTCCAGGCTTTCTTTAAGGAAGTCGGAGAGTTCTGCGAGGAAAACCGCACCGACGAGACGATGGCGCCCTTCACCAAGGCGCTGAAGAAGGGCCTCAACGATCTGCAGACGGCGACGATGTGGCTGGTGCAGAACGGTATGGCCAAGCCCGATAACGCCGGTGCCGCCTCGACCGATTACATGCATCTCTTCGGCCTGGTGGCGCTGGGCTATATGTGGGCCCGGATGGCCAGGGTGGCCGCAGCGAGATTGGCGAATGGCGCCGACGGCGCTTCGTCTTTCTACGACAACAAGCTGGTGACGGCGCGCTTCTTCATAGAGCGGATCATGCCGGAGACGTCGGCGCATCTTGCCCGCATCTCCAGCGGTGCCGACACATTGATGGCACTGCCGGCGGAAGCGTTCTAGCTTCGGCGTTCCTCTCCCCCTCGAGGGGAGGGTGGCCCGAAGGGCCGGGAGGGGTCCTGCGTGCAGTGCGCCGACCTTCATTCTGATGCATGCCTTGGAGGAAAATGATCGCAATGCCGTGGCACATGGCGCAGGTTGTAAAAGATAAGGTCGAGCAAGTCATCGGCGACCCCATCCGGCCGCTTCGCGGCCACCCTCTCCTCGAGGGGGAGGGGAACGTCGGCGCGAGAGAGAAACCATGACCCACCCCGCCGAAATCCTTGGCCTTCCCAAGCCCGCCTGGGCGACGGACGAGGTCGGCATGCTTTACGACATGGCGCACCGCTTCATGTCGGAAGAGATCGCGCCGCGTTACGACGAGTTCGAGAAGAACGAAATGGTCGACCGCGAGAGCTGGCTGAAGGCGGGTGCTGCCGGCCTGCTCTGCGCCTCTATGCCGGAGGAATATGGCGGATCGGGCGGCACCTTCGCGCATGAGAGCGCCATCATCGAGGCGATCGGCCATGTCGGCGTCGACGGGTTCGGCATTGGCCTGCACAATTCGATCGTTGCCCCCTATATCCTCCACTACGGCTCGGAGGAGCAGAAGAAGAAGTGGCTGCAGAGGCTGGCGACCGGCGAGCTGATCGGCGCCATCGCCATGACCGAGCCGGGTGCGGGCTCCGACCTTCAAGGCGTCAAGACGCGCGCCGAAAAGGACGGCAACCGGTACAAGCTCAACGGCTCGAAGACCTTTATCACCAACGGCCAGCTCGCCAATTTCATCATCGTCGTTGCCAAGACCGATCCTGAGAAGGGCGCCAAGGGCATCTCGCTGATCGTCGTCGAGACCGACGAGGTGGAGGGTTTCGAGCGCGGCCGCAACCTCGACAAGATCGGCCTCAAGGCCAACGACACGTCGGAACTGTTCTTCAACGACGTACGTGTGCCGACCTCGAACCTGCTCGGCAACGACGAAGGCCAGGGCTTCGTCCAGTTGATGCAACAATTGCCGCAGGAGCGGCTGCAGATCGGCACCACTGCTATCGCCATGGTCGAGCGGGCCTTGGCGCTTACCATCGACTACGTCAAGGAGCGCAAGGCCTTCGGCAAGCCCATCATCGAATTCCAGAACACCCAGTTCAAGCTTGCCGAATTGAAGACCGAGGCGACCATCGGCCGCGTCTTCTATAATGACTGCGTTGCCCGCCACATTAACGGCGGCCTCGACCCGGTGACCGCGTCTATGGCCAAATACTGGCTGTCGGACCTGCAAGGAAAAGTCGTCGACGAATGCCTTCAATTGCATGGCGGCTATGGCTACATGAATGAATATCCGATTGCGCGCATGTTCCGCGACGCCCGCGTCCAGCGCATCTACGGCGGCACCAACGAGATCATGAAATTGCTGATCGGACGCTCGCTCTGAGCGAGTTTCAGCAAACCCAAGGAGCAGGAAAATGGCCGAAGCTTATGTCTATGATGCCGTGCGCACGCCGCGCGGCAGGGGCAAGAAGGATGGCTCGCTGCACGAAGTGCCGGCGGTGCGGCTCGGCGCCAAGGTGCTCGAGGCCATCCGCGACCGCAACGGGCTGGACACCGGCACCGTCGACGACATCATCTTCGGTTGTGTCGATCCGGTTGGCGAGGCGGGTGCGGTCATTCCACGTGCCGCGGCTTTCGAGGCCGGCTACGACACCAAGGCGCCTGGCATGCAGATATCGCGCTTCTGCGCCTCGGGCCTCGACGCCATCAATTTCGGCGCCGCCAAGATCGCGCAGGGCGCCGACGAGATCGTCATTGCCGGTGGCGTCGAATCGATGTCGCGCGTCGGCATGGGCGCCTCCGGCGGCGCCTGGTTCATGGACCCATCGGTCGGCCTGCCCGGCTGGTTCGTGCCGCAAGGAATCTCGGCCGACCTGATCGCCACCAAATACGGCTTTTCGCGCGACGATGTCGATGCCTACGCGGTGGAAAGCCAGAAGCGTGCTGCCAAGGCGTGGGGCGAGGGCCGCTTCAAGAATTCGGTGATCTCGGTCAAGGACCAGAACGGCCTGACCATCCTCGACCGTGACGAACACATGCGGCCTTCGACCGACATGCAGTCACTGGCCGCTCTCAATCCGTCCTTTGTCATGCCGGGCGAAATGGGCGGCTTCGACGCCGTCGCCGTGCAGAAGCATCCCGAGGTGGAAGAGATCAACCACGTCCACCATGCCGGCAATTCGTCGGGCATCGTCGATGGCGCGGCGGCCGTGCTGCTCGGCTCGAAAAAGGCGGGAAAGACGCTCGGCCTCAAGCCGCGCGCGCGCATCCGCGCCTTTGCCAACATCGGCTCGGAACCGGTGCTGATGCTGACCGGCCCGGTCGACGTTACTGAAAAGCTGTTGAAGCGGACGAAGATGAAGCTGTCGGACATCGACCTGTTCGAGCTCAACGAGGCCTTCGCTTCGGTGGTGCTGCGCTACATGCAGGCTTTCGATATTCCGCATGACCGGATCAACGTCAATGGTGGGGCCATCGCCATGGGCCATCCGCTCGGCGCCACCGGTGCGATGATCTTCGGCACGGTGCTGGACGAATTGGAACGCCGCGACCTCAACACCGCGCTGGTGACGCTTTGCATCGGCGCCGGCATGGGCACTGCAACGATCATCGAACGCGTCTGACGGAGAGAGATGATGAGCTACACCAATTTCACCCTCGACATCGACGCCGACGGCATTGCGCTGGTCACCTGGGACATGCCGGACCGTTCGATGAACGTCTTCACCGAGGAGGTGATGCTCGAACTGAATACCATCGTCGACAAAGTGGCGAGCGATGCAGCGATAAAGGGCGCGGTGATCACCTCCGGCAAGGATACGTTCTCGGGCGGCGCCGACATCACCATGCTGCAGAAGATGCTGGCGACCTTCGCCGCCGACAAGGCGAAGGACCCGGAGAAGGCGACCAAGGCGCTGTTCGACAATGCGGGCACCATGAACGGCCTGTTCCGTAAGCTGGAAACTTCGGGAAAGCCATGGGTTTCGGCGATCAACGGCACATGCATGGGTGGCGCGTTCGAATTGTCGCTCGCCTGCCATGGCCGTGTCGCGGCCGATTCAGACAAAGTGAGGATGGCGCTTCCCGAAGTGAAGATCGGCATTTTTCCGGGGGCCGGCGGCACCCAGCGCGTGCCACGGCTGACCGACCAGCAGCAGGCGCTGCAAATGCTGACGTCCGGCCAGACGCTGTCGCCTCAGAAGGCCAAGTCGATGGGCCTGATCCATGAGATTGCCGAGCCGGACAAGCTGGTCGAAACCGCCAAGGCGATGATCAGGAACGGCTTGAAACCGGTGGCGCCATGGGATGAAAAGGGCTTCAAGCTGCCCGGCGCCCCGATCTATTCGGTGGCCGGTGCCAATCTGTGGCCGCCGGCCATCGCCATTCTGCGCCGAGAGACCTATGGCAATTATCCCGCCGCTGCCGCCATCCTGAAATGCGTCTATGAGGGCCTGTTGGTGCCGTTCGACACCGCCTTGCGGATCGAACAACGCTATTTCACCGAGATCATGCAGACCAGGGAAGCGGCAGCGATGATCCGTTCGCTGTTCGTGTCGCTGCAGGAACTGAACAAGGGCGCGCGCCGCCCGGCCGGTGTGCCGGAAACGAAGTTCAAGAAGATCGGCGTACTCGGCGCCGGCTTCATGGGCGCCGGTATAGCCTATGTGACGGCCAAGGCCGGCATTCCGGTGGTGCTGCTCGACCGCGACATGGAGTCCGCCGCCAAGGGCAAGGCGCATTCCGACAACCTGATCTCGGATCAGGTAAAGAAGGGCCGTGCCAAGCCGCAGGACAAGTATCAGTTGCTGTCGCTAATCACGCCGACGGCCGACTATGCGGATCTCGCCGGCTGCGATCTTGTGGTCGAGGCGGTATTCGAGGATTCGGCCGTAAAGAAGGGTGCCACCGAACAGGCCGAGGCTGTGCTCAAGCCGTCGGCGATCTTCGCCTCGAATACGTCGACCATACCGATTACATCGCTGGCCAGGAATTCGGCGCGGCCGAAGAATTTCATCGGCATCCATTTCTTCTCGCCGGTCGACAAGATGATGCTGATCGAGATCATCCTCGGCAAGAAGACCGGCGACAAGGCGTTGGCAACCGCGATCGACTTTGTCCGTGCCATCAAGAAAACGCCGATTGTCGTCAACGATACGCGCGGCTTCTATGTTAATCGCTGCGTGCTGCGCTACATGTCGGAGGCCTACAAGATGCTGATCGAAGGTGTTCCGGCGCCAATGATCGAGAACGCGGCCAAGGCCGCCGGCATGCCGGTCGGTCCTTTGGCGTTGACCGACGAGACGGCGATCGACCTTGCCCAGAAGATCATGAAGCAGACCATGCGCGACCTCGGCGACAAGGCGGTCGATCCGAAGCAGATGGCGCTGATCAACACGATGGTCGACACGCATGGTCGCTTGGGCCGCAAGAACGGCAAGGGCTTCTATGACTATCCGGCAAAACCGGCCAAGAAGAAGCTGTGGCCAGGCCTCAGGGATCTCTACCCGCAGCTGGCGCCGGAGCAGGTCGATTATGAGGAACTGAAGCAGCGGCTGTTGGTCACCATCGCGCTTGAGGCGGTACGGGTGATGGAAGAGGGCATCGTTACCGACCCACGCGAGGCCGATGTCGGCTCGATCCTGGCCTTCGGCTTCGCGCCCTATACAGGCGGTGCACTGTCCTACATCGACGGCATCGGCGCGAAGAAATTCGTCAAACTCGCCAAGCGCCTGCAGAAGAAATACGGCACCGAGTTCAAGGCGCCGAAGCTGCTGCTTGATATGGCCGAGAAGGGCGAGACCTTCTACGAGCGCTTCGATCCCTATACCAGGGACGAGGCCAAGGAGGCAGCCTGACCCCGTCTTCGGCGGTGGACAAGATGGCGGCCAAGGGATAGAACAGGGAAGGTATTTTTTCCTGTTTCGAAGGAAGAGCAAGGTGCTCTCGCACGACCGCGTTTGGGCCGCCATCGACGCTCTTGCCGAGCGTTATTCGCTTTCGGCCTCTGGACTGGCCAGGCGCGCTGGCCTCGACTCGACCGCCTTCAACAAATCGAAGCGGCTGTCCTCAGATGGACGGCCGCGCTGGCCGTCGACCGAATCGCTGGCCAAGATCATCGAGGCGACCGGCGCCTCGCTGGATGAATTTGCGGGGCTGGTCGAGGGTCGGGGTAATTCCGGCGCACTACCCGTGCAGAGATCGTCGGTGCCGCTGCTCGGCTTCGCCCAGGCGGGCGCCGGTGGCTTCTTCGACGACGCCGGGTTTCCAGCGGGGCAGGGATGGGACCTGATCGAGCTTCCGGCACGGGCAACCGAAACCTCCTATGCCTTGAAGGTCCAGGGCGATTCCATGCTGCCGCTCTATCGCAATGGCGATGTCCTGATCGTCGAGCCAGGGGCTACCATACGAAAGGGTGATCGCGTCGTCGTCAAGACCAATGCCGGCGAGGTGATGGCCAAGGTGCTCGACCGCCAGACACCGAGGTCGATCGCGCTGGTCTCCGTCAATCCCGATCACCCGGACCGCGACATCCCCATGCGCGATGTCGAATGGGTGGCGCGGATTGTCTGGGCAAGCCAGTAGGCGCGGGGCCGGTGCGTCTGCCTCACCTTGCCTTGGCTGTTCTGGCGATCCCGGCGATGGCCACGGCAATTGTCGCCGGCGGCCGCGCCGTCCAGAGCGAAAGCGGCGACCCCTGGGAGCAAATCCAGGTCGGCGCTGAACCGCAGCCCGCCGCGCCGGCTACGTCGGCCATCCCGAAACCAGTGCCGGCCAAGCAGGCGGCGCATTCGAGGGCAATCGATCCAGAAATCGTGGTGCCGCCGCAGCTCGGTTCCAACGAGCTTGAACGGATAGAGCCGCGCGCCCCGTTGAGCGATCTGGCATTGGCCGGACCGCCCAAGCCGCCAAAAACGAAAATGCCCGACGACTGGAAAGGCACGAAACTATTCCAGCCCGTCGCGTCGGCCGCCGGGGTCATCGAAGCAAAGGGCTATTCGATTGCGGTTTCCGGTATCGACATCGTCAAGCAGGAGGAGACTTGCACCGACGGCGGCGAGTCCTGGAATTGCGGCATTCGGGCGCGAACGGCCTTCCGCGCCTTTCTCCGCAGTCGTGCGGTGGTCTGTGCCGTGCCGCCCGAAGGCGGTCGTGATCTGATCGCCGCCGAGTGCCGGATCGGCAATCAGGATATCGGCCAATGGCTGGTCGAAAATGGCTGGGCGCGCGCCGCCAAGGGCGGCCCTTACGCAGAAGCCGGCGAGAAGGCGCGTGCAGCAAAAAAAGGCGTCTTCGGGCCGGCGCCGAGCGTTTCAGGCCTGCCGCCGCTCCCGGCTGCTGCGTCGCGATCCGCGCCTGTAGCGCCTAGCTCGATCCTGGAGGAGCAAGACGGCGTCCTCATGCCGCCAGCTGACCAGCCAGCGCCCGCTGAATGAGCTCGCGCGTTTCGGCGATGCCGTAGAGCGCGGCGAAGGAGCCGAAGCGCGGCCCGCGTTCCTGACCTATCAGCACCTGATAGATCATCTGGAAGAAGGCGACGGAGACACCGGGTCCGCCCTCCGGGCTCTGCTTGGAATGATCCTGGTAGCGCTCGATCTTGCGCGCAACATTGAGGGCAGCGTTCTGGATTGCCTCGCTGTCGGCATCAGCCGGCAGCGCGGCGAGCGCTTCCGAAAGCTTGGTCAGCGCCTCGCGCTCGACCGCGTCGGCAGCACGGTACACTTTCGCCGGCTTCACGAAATCGTCGAAATAGCGGATGGCATATTCGGCCAGCCGGTCGAGCTCGGGATGGGTTGTCGGCGTCACACCCGGCGCGTGGCGCGAAATGAAACCCCACAGCACGTCCCTGTTCTGCGCATTCGAGGCGCTGACCAGGTTGAGCAGCAGCGAGAACGGAACCGGCAGGTCGACTGCCGGGGGATTGCCGTCATGCATGTGCCAGACCGGATTGCCCAGCCGCTCCTTCCAGTCCTGCCTCTGATAGGCAGAGAGGAACGTGTAATATTCGTCTACCGCCTTCGGGATGACGTCGAAATAAAGCTTCTTCGCGGTTCGCGGGCGCTGGAACATATAAAGGCTAAGGCTCTCGGTCGGCGCGTAAGTCAGCCACTCGTCGATGGTCAGCCCATTGCCCTTCGACTTCGAGATCTTCTGGCCGTTCTCATCGAGGAACAGCTCATAATTGAAGCCCTCCGGTGCCGGAGCATCGAGCGCGCGGCAAATCTGCCCGGCGAGCTTGACGGAATCGATCAGATCCTTGCCGGACATCTCGTAATCGACGCCGAGTGCTGCCCAGCGCATCGCCCAATCTGGCTTCCATTGCAGCTTGGCATGACCGCCGGTCACCGGCGTCTCGAAGCGCTCGCCGGTGTCCGGGTCGCGCCACACGATGGTGCCGGCGTCGAGCTTGCGCTCGTCGATCGCGACTTGCATGACGATGCCGGTCTTGGGATGGATCGGCAGGAAGGGCGAATAGCTCAGCGCCCGCTCCTCGCGCAGCGACGGCAGCATAATTGCCATCACCTTATCGAAGCGCTCGAGCATCTTGAGCAGCGTCGCGTCGAAGCGGCCGGAAGTATAATAGTCGGTCGAGGAAGCGAATTCGTAATCGAAGCCGAAACGGTCGAGGAAAGCGCGCAGCCGTGCGTTATTGGCGGCGCCGAAGGACGGATACTGATTGGAGAACGGGTCCGGTATCCTGGTCAGCGGCTTGCCGAGATAGGCGCGCAGCATGTCCTTGTTAGGCACATTGTCCGGCACCTTGCGCAATCCGTCCATGTCGTCGGAGAAGCACAGCAGCCGCGTCTTGACCTTGTCTTCAGTCAGCACGCGGAAGGCGTGGCGCACCATAGATGTGCGCGCCACCTCGCCGAACGTGCCGATGTGCGGCAGGCCGGACGGGCCGTAGCCGGTCTCGAACAGCACCGTTTCCGGGTAGCCGCTGCTCGCGTAGCGGGCGACGATCTTTTTCGCTTCCTCGAATGGCCACGCCTTGCTTTCGGCGGCGGCGGCGAGGACTTCCGGGCTGAGATCGATCGGCTGTTGTTCGGCCATGATGCTATTCCTGCAACTTTGCCAGCATCCATGCCGGCAGCCGCATGCTCTAGACCATGATCCCGAAAAGTGGAACCCGGTTTTCGGGCAGGACCGTGATCAGGCAAGAAGATTAAGAGCCCCCGTCCCGATAGTCAGGATGGATCAAGTTCCAAGGCGTGATCGGAGCGCCAACGATCGCGGCTGTTTTTCCTTGCGGCGCCGGTCCCTCGTTCCTAACTTCGGGACCATCTCAAGGAGTTGTAAATGCCATTGTCGCCACACGAAGCCATGATCTACCTGATGGTCATCACCTCGGCGTCAGACCGCGACATGACCGACGTCGAACTGGCGCGGATCGGCGACGTCGTTCGATCCTGGCCGGTGTTTGAGGATTTCAACCAGGAGCGGCTGGTCGAGGTCGCCCAGGCCTGCCAGAAAATGCTGCATGAAAAGGATGGGCTGGAGGGCGTCCTGGCGCGCGTCGCCGAGGCGCTGCCCGAACGCCTGCGTGACACCGCCTATGCCGCCGCCTTCGAGGTCGCAGCTGTCGATCTCGAAATGCGCCTGGAGGAGGTGCGCGTCCTGCAGCTCGTCCGCCGGGAACTCGACCTCGATGCGCTGACGGTCGCCGCCGTTGCGCGAGCCGCCAAGGCCCGCCTTCGCACGCTGACCTGAGCCGGCGGCCAAGCTCAGAAAAAACTGACGGGAAAATAGCGCAGATAGAACTCGGCGAACGTGCCTTTCACCGAGATTTCCTGCAGCGCGTAGTCGAAAGCGGCGGCCAGTGCCGGATCGTCGGCCCTAGTGGCGATTGCCATGCCTGAGCCGAGATATTCGGGCGCCAGATAGGGGCCGCCGGCAAAGCGGCAGCAGCCCGCTGCATCCGAACCGCCGAGCCAGAAGGCGAAACGCATGCCGTCGCCGAAGGCGGCGTCGATCTTGCCGGCTTTCAGCTCGCCATAAAGCTCCTCCGGCTTTGCGAACGGGACGATTTGGACGTCGCCGAAATAATCGCGCAGCATCCGCTCGTGCGCGGAGCCGGCGATCACGCCGACACGCTTGCTGCGCAGCTTGTCGAACATTGGTTCGGTCAGCGCCTGTGTCTTCAGCATGATGAAGCGTGCCGGAAATTGCAGGTAGGAGCGTGAAAATGCGTATTTCGACCGCGACTCCGGCGTCGCGGCGATGCCGGCAATGATCGCTTCGCCCTCGCCTTTCCCGAGCGCACCTTCGAGCTCGGCCCAGGGCAGCGACTGGATCTGGCATTTTTCGGCAATGCCGAGCTCGGCGCAGATGGCGCGCGCCAGGTCGACATGGAAGCCCGACAGCCGGCCTGCCCCATCGAGGAAATTGAACGGCGGGAAATCCGTGGTGGTCAGGAATCGCAGCCGCGGCAGCATCGAAAGGTCCGGCTTTGGCAGCCGCTCCTTGGCGTCCCAGAACACCGGCACCTGCGGCTCCGCGGCGAGCGCAGCAGCCGCAAGCGATTGCGCTCCGATCAATATCAAGATCAATGAAATGGATATGCGCCGAAACGCCACGCGACGACTCCGTCCGGTCTTGCCCCGCCTTTCGTACGAAATAACACAGGTTTTTGTACGAAAAAAACACAGGTACGACGGTTTTTGGTTTCATCATTGCAATTTAGGGATATTGTTTAGTGAGTTTGCAAGTGACTGCGTGATGCCGGCTGAAGAGGAGCAGTAGGACGCACAGGGGAGGCAGCTTTGCAGTCCGGGGTTGATGGCGTGGTGCGGGTTGATCACTGCCATTGGCCTCAAGAGCGGAAGGCAACATGGGGTAGATGTTGCGATGGGTCATTTCGATCGTACGCTGGAGTTGATAGATCAGTTGCAGCACGCCGGCACAGCCGCCGCCGTCTGCGAAAAGCTGCTGGGGGTAACAAGCGGGTTTGGGCTGACGGCGCTGATGGCCGGGACGGTTCCGCAACCTGGCACGCCGAGAAACCAGCAAAAGGACCATGTGCTGCTCTGCGACTGGCCGGCTGAATGGCTTGAGCGCTACGTCGCGCGCAACTACGTCGATCACGACCCCGTCGTCAGCCACATGAAGCAGCTTCAAGCGCCATTCCAGTGGCGGGAAGCATCTCAGGGCATCCGCATCGGCAAGAGCGGCGGCGAGGTGATGGGCGATGCCGGCGAATTCAAGCTGCGCGACGGGTTGGCCTTCCCGCTAATCACGCTCGATGGCCAGATCGTCATGGTGTCGCTAGGCGGCGAGGCTGTCGAATTGTCGAGCGCCGAGTTCGGGTTGGTGTCGCTGGTCTCGACTTATGCGATTGGCCGCGCAATGCAGCTCCACACCATGGCGGGCAAAACCATCGATCATGTCGAATTAACGCCGCGTGAGCGCGAATGCCTGCAATGGGCTGCTGTTGGCAAGTCCGAATGGGAGATTTCACAAATTCTCGGCATTTCGGAACACACGTCAGAGAAACACCTTCTTAACGCCAAAAGCAAACTCGGTGCCGTCAACCGGGTCCAGGCCGTCGCGGAAGCGATAAGGCGCGGCTATATTAACTAGGTCGGCCGCGCCGGCCTAGAAATTCTTGCTTGCGTGATCGCGTAATTTTTTTGGGAAAGCACGGCCGTATCTTCCTATTGAAACTAGGAGACGGCAAATGCTTTTTTCCCTCACGACCCAGGAATTGATGGAACGGCCCGACCTCTGGGAGGCAGTTCATCGTTTGCGTTACAGAGTTTTCGTCGAAGAGATGGGATGGACCGATCTGCAGCGCCCTGATGGCCTCGAGATCGATCAATTCGACCACGACGAGGCAGTGCACCAGATCGTCATCCGCAATGGCGAGCTCGCCGGTTATCAGCGGATGCTGCCGACGACCCGGGCACATCTTCTAACCGATGTGCTGGCGGACCTTTATGAGGGAACCCCACCGTCGGGCCCGAATGTCTATGAACTGACCCGCTATGCGGTTGCGCCGGGATTCCGCGACGGTCGGCGCGGCGTGTCGACGGTCGGCACCGAGCTGATCGCCGGCTTCGTCGAGTGGGGTCTGAAGCGCAACGTCAACCAGGTGATCATCGAATTCGAGCCGATGTGGGTGCTTCGCGCGCTGCAGCTGCATTTCCTGGCAACGCCGCTCGGTTACCAGCGTACCTATGGCAACCAGCAGGTGGTTGCCACACTGCTCACCTTCAACGAGCACACGCTCGACGTGGTGCGTTCGCGCCGCAACCATTTTGCGCCGGTGCTGGCCAGAGGGTACCCGGACATGCTCGGACAGAGACGCGCCTCGTGAGATTGGAGAGAGGCCATGAACGTTCACTCAAAAGCAGAATTCCGCAATCACACGCTGATCGTCACGGTATCGTCGGGTGACGGCCGCCCGGTCCTGGACAGGCGGGCCTATGAAAGCCTGGCCAGGACATTCCACGAAGCCGCTGTCGACGACGACGTCCGCGTCGTGGTCCTGCGCGGCTTGGCCGGGTGCTTCTGCCTCGGTGCCGATTTCTCCGAATTTCTCGACGCCACCAAACATCGGCGACTGATCGCCGCCGTCACCGATATGTTCCGCACGCTGGCGACGTTCCCGAAACCGGTCCTTGCCTGTGTCGACGGCGACGCCGTCGGCGTCGGTTGCACCATCCTGTTCCACTGCGACATGGTGATCGCCTCGAGCAAGAGCACGTTTCGGGTGCCGTTCGTCGATTTCGGCCTGGTGCCGGACGCGGCGACCAGCATTCTGGCGCCGCAGAAGCTCGGCTATGCCGGGGCGTTCCGCTTCTTCTGCCTGGGCGACACGCTCGCCGCCGAAGATGCCAGGGCACTGGGCCTTGTCGGCGAGATCGTGACGGACGGCAGCGTCGAGGAAGCCACGTTGGCAAGAGCCAGGCAACTCGCCAAGAAGCCTGTCGCGGCGCTGCTACAGACGCGCGACCTGCTTAGGGGCGACACCGGCGCGCTCTGCGACCGCATCGACCAGGAGATCTCGCTTTTCCAGCAGGCGCTGCAGGACGACACCACGCTGAAGCGACTGCAGCGGATTGCCCGGCTGGCGGCATGAGAGCCGCGTATCGATGAGGTGAGCTTATTTTTCGAGGAAAGTCGGCCCTTCGCCGATGATCTTCTTGTCCTCCTTGCCGATGACGTCGAGGTCGCGGCCGTCATAGGGAAGCGAAAGGAGAATGCGCTGCATGACGGCCAGCCGCGCGCGCCGTTTGTCGTTCGCCCGCACAATGATCCAGGGCGCGAACTCCTTGTGCGTGCGCTCGACCATCAGGTCGCGCGCTTTGGTGTATTCGTCCCATTTGGTGATGCCGGCGATGTCGATTGGCGAAAACTTCCAGCTCTTCAGCGGGCTCCAGCGGCGGTCGTGGAATCGCTCGAGCTGCGTTTCCCGGCCGATGTTCAGCCAGAATTTGAAGAAATGTATGCCCTCGTTGCGGATCATCCGCTCGAAATGCGGAACCTCGTCCAGAAATTGCTTGTGCTGCTCGGGCGTGCAGAATCCCATCACCGGTTCAACGCCGGCGCGGTTATACCAGGAGCGGTCGAAGGTGACGAATTCGCCCGACGTCGGGAAGTGGTCGACGTAGCGCTGGAAGTACCATTGTCCAAGCTCGGTGGGCGTTGGCTTGGTCAGCGCCACGTTGCGCGCCGTGCGAGGGTTCAGATACTGGCGCAAAACGAAGATAGTGCCGCCCTTGCCGGCAGCGTCGCGCCCCTCGAACAGCGACATTACCCGGTTGCCCGTCGACTGCAGCCACGCCTGCGCCTTGACCAGCTCGATCTGCAGCTTCTCTAGCCTCTCGTCATACTCCTCGCTCTTCATCTTCTTGTCGTAAGGGTAACCGCCGGCGGTGAGCTTGCGGTCCTCGACCCAGTCGGGAAGCGCGGGGGCCTCGATGTCGAACGCTCTCTCCTTGCCGTCGATCATGATCTTCAGCGGCCCCGATGAGGGTGCGGCGGGGCTTTCCTTAGCGTTTTTCATCGAGGCGAACCTTTCCAGCTTCCGGACTCGTGCTATTGGGAGCCTTACTGCATCGGCCCGAAAATCGGAATCGATTTTCGGAAAGAACGATGCAGCAGATAAAGTGGTAGAGCGTCCTTTGTGCGTCCAATTGGACGCACTGCGCTCTAGCGCCGGTCCAGCAAGAAGTTCTTGAAGTGGCCGCAGACGGAGCGCAAATGGCCGACATCGGCACAGAGCGGAGAGGCAGGGCGCAAGCCGTCGCCATGCGGCTGTGGAACAGCCGCTGGCTGCTGGCGGCCGGCCTCGTTGCAGTTCTGATGGTCTATGGTTTTGCCGGCATGTCTGGCTATGTGGTGCTGCTGGCTGGCGCCGTGCTGGTTGCCGCTGCGATGCTGCCGGCCGGCATCGCCCGCCAATCGACCGAAAATGCCGCGGCCATCGAGTCAAGCGTGCAACAACTTTCCGGCGAATATCTCGCGGCGGCGGTTGCCGATCCGCTGATCATTTTCGATCGCTCCGCCGCCATCGTCCACGCCAACGCCGCTGCCTTTGCCGCCTTCGGCGGGATTGCCCCCGGCATGTCGCTGTCGCTGAAATTCCGCGCGCCGGAAATGCAGGCCTTGCTGGATAGTATCTTGGCGGGCAACGTCGCTTCGGACAGCGTCGACTACATAGAAAAGCTGCCGGTCGAACGAGCCTATCGGGTGAGCGCGTCTTCAGTCGGCCATGCCACGGATCTCTACGTGCTGGTGTTCAAGGACCAGAGTGAGGCGCGCCGGATCGACAGAATGCGTGCCGACTTCATTGCCAATGCCAGCCACGAGCTGCGCACGCCTCTCGCCTCGATCGCCGGCTTCATCGAGACGCTGCGCGGGCCGGCCCGCAACGACCCCGCGGCGCGCGAGCAGTTCCTGCAGATCATGCAGAACCAGACCAGCCGCATGGCGCGCCTCATCGACGACCTTCTGTCGCTGTCGCGCTTGGAGATGAAGCCCTATCTCAAGCCGGGAACCGAGGTCGACCTGCGCCAGGCCATCGACAGCGTCATCGATTCGCTTGGGCCGCTCGCAAAGGAAAACGGCGTCGTCATCGAGCGTGATTTCGCGGAAGGGCCGCTCGACGTGCCCGGCGATCGGGACGAGCTTTTCCAGGTCTTCGAAAACCTGCTGGAAAACGCCTGCAAATATGGTCAGTCGGGCGGACGCGTCGTGGTGTCGATCATACGCAGCGACAGCGATCCCGAACCAGGCATCGACGTCACCATCAGGGATTTCGGCCCCGGCATCCCCGAAGAGCACATCCCGCGCATCACCGAGCGCTTCTACCGCATCGACGTCGAGAACAGCCGAACCCAGAAGGGCACCGGCCTTGGCCTGTCCATCGTCAAGCATATCCTGACCCGCCACAACGCCAGACTCTCCATCAGGTCGGAGGTCGGCAAGGGTGCGGCGTTCACGGTCCATTTGCCGGCTCGCTAACGTAGTACTATCTCTAGCACATAATGGGCCGTTTCTTTTTTCTGTCATCCGGCTAGCGTATCAGCGGGGATTCGAGGGAACGACTCAACCACGAGATCCCGGGAAGGCATTTCGTCCATGCAATCCGTGCATATCGTCAGCGCCTATGACGAGGAGCTGAAATATCTGTCGAAGCGCATCGCGGCGATGGGCGGGCATGCCGAGCGCATGGTCGAGCAGGCGGTCGCGGCGCTGGTCAATGCGGATCCGGGGCTTGCCCAGAAAGTCATTCGGGACGACCTGGTTCTGGATGAGGGACAGCGCGAGATCGACGACAAGGCGATCATCATCATCGCCAAACGCCAGCCGATGGCGACGGATCTGCGCGAGATCGTCGGCGCGATCCGCATCTCGGCTGACCTCGAACGGGTAGGCGACCTCGGCAAGAACGTCGCCAAGCGGGTGGTTGCCGTCGCAGACGGGCGCCAGCCGAACAGCCTGTTCCGCGGCCTCGAGGCTTTGGCCAATCTGGCACTGACCCAGCTCAAGGAAGTACTCGACGTCTACGCGTCGCGGTCGGTGGAGAAAATCGGTTTCGTGCGCGACCGCGACGACCAGATCGACGCCATGTACACCTCTCTGTTTCGCGAATTGCTGACCTACATGATGGAAGACCCACGCAACATCACGCCCTGCACACATCTCCTGTTTTGCGCCAAGAACATCGAGCGCATCGGCGACCACGCTACCAACATCGCCGAGACGATCTACTATATCGTCACCGGCGATCAGATGCCGGCCGATCGTCCGAAGGGCGACAAGACGGACAAGATTATTCTTCCCGCAACCCAACCAGCGAAGTGAGTTCTCTCAGAACTGATGCGAATTTCGGATTCGCCACCTGACAGAAAATTGCGCTAAGCTTTCGACGCGCCGACTTCTCAGTTCCGCGATGAAGGCCCCGCCTTCAGGAGGCTGCGATGGAATACGTCCGCGAGTTTGCTCCTGCGCCGCCGATGTCGGGTATAATCGCTTGCGGCGTCTATACGGCTGGGCGGCGCATCGCCGACATTCCGATCGAGGAAGCCGGCGAATGGGCCGGGAAGCCGGGCCACGTGGTCTGGATCGGACTGCTGGAGCCCGACCGCAATTTGTTGCTGCGCGTCCAGGCGCAATTCCATCTGCATGAGCTGGCGATCGAGGACGCCGAGCATCCGCACCAGCGACCGAAGATCGAGCAATATGGTGATGCCCTGTTCATCGTTGCCCGCACGGCGCAGCTGATCGACAGCCGCGTCACCTTCGGCGAGACGCATCTGTTCGTCGGCGCGGGCTACATTGTCAGCGTCAGGCATGGCCCGTCGACCTCCTACGCGGCCGTTCGCCAGCATTGGGAAAGCTGCCCGCATTCGCTTGCCAAGGGCGAGGATTTCGTCCTCTACGCCATTCTCGATTTCATCGTCGACAACTATATGCCGGTGCTTGAGCAGATCGAAAACGAGGTCGAGGCGATCGAGGACAAGGTTCTGCTGAAACCGATGACCGGCTCCGATATCGAACGGCTTTATATGCTGCGCCGCGATCTCTTGCGCCTGCGTAATGCGGCCCTGCCGCTGGTGGAGGTCTGCCGGCGGCTCACCAGCGCCGATCTGCCGCAAATCCACACAGCCATGCACCCGCTGTTTCGCGACGTCACCGACCACATCCGCACTGTCCAGGAAAAGATCGACAGCCTGCGTGAGGTTCTCGCCTTCGCCTTCGAGGCGAGCCTTCTGGTCGGTCAAAGCCAGGAGACGGCGATCTCCAAGAAGCTTGCCTCATGGGCCGCAATCTTGGCCGTGCCGACGGCATTCGCCGGCATTTACGGCATGAATTTCAGCGACATGCCGGAACTGAGGATGGAATATGGCTACCCGGCCGTCCTGGCGGCAATTGCCCTGATCTGCACGTTTCTTTACTGGCGGTTTCGCAAGAATGGGTGGCTTTGAAGCGAGGGCAGGAGGGCAGGAGGGCAGGAGGGCAGTAGGGCAGTAGGGCAGTAGGCTATCGCTTCGGGAGCGCGCTTCTCTACAATTCACCTACTGCCGTACTGCCTTACTCCCCTATTCCCCTAACTATCTGCTCCGCCGCCGCTCCGATGCCGGCTGGAACGCCACGCGGGCGTGGTACTTGCAGTAGGGGCCGGTTTCGGCGGCGTCGTTGCCGCAGAAATGGAAGTCTTCCGAAAGCGGATCGCCGTTCGGCCATTTGCAAGTGCGCTCGTTGAGTTCGACAAGTTGCAGATGCCGCGAGATCGGCACGACGACGTTCTCGACCGGGCGGATATAGTGGCGCGCCACCGGTTCGGCATCGAACTGCGCCTTGAGCGCGGTCGCACCGATCGACATCGAGGTGGTGGCATGGCGCGTGGCGCTTGCTGCCCGGGACACCGATTTCTGGATCGTCGATCCCTGCACCGTCTTCTTCTGGCGTGCCGGTGAGGCGGTCGTGCGTCCGCGACCGGACAGTTTCAGCCGGTGCACTTTGCCGATGACCGCATTGCGGCTGACCCCGCCAAGCTGTGCGGCGATCTGGCTGGCGCTGAGGCCCTCCGACCACAATTTTCTGAGAAGTTCGACTCGCTCGTCAGTCCAGTTCATGAGACCGCGCTCCTGCTGAAACGTGCGGCAATCGGAATCCATTCCCGACCCGGCTTCTGCCGGGCAGACACCACATATATCGGGTGATTAGGTCCGCCGCACGAAATCTAGTTATTTCTCTACTACAATTACCTTATGCGCTGACTCGGTGACAAGAGTCCCAAGGCCAACACGAATCGGTTTTTTCGGTTTTCCCCAACTTGCCCGGTCGCTTATGAGCCGGCGTTATGCTGGGGGGCTTGCCGCGCGACCTTGCGCGACCTTTTCGTTGACTTCACGGCCGAAAAACACGATAAGCCACAAGGGCCGCCGCTTTGGCGGCTTTTTGATTTTTCCGGTTCCGGAGACGCATATAATGAGCGGTTCGGCGCTTTTCGAGACCTTTGTTCGCGCACCCCTGGCTTTCGACCACGGTGAAGGCACCTGGCTGGTCACCGACAAGGGCGAGCGATATCTCGATTTCGCCGGCGGCATCGCCGTGAATTCGTTGGGCTACAGCCATCCGCATCTGGTCGCGGCCCTCACCGAGCAGGCCGCCAAGCTCTGGCACGTCTCCAATCTGTACGAGATTCCGGGACAGAGCCGGCTCGGCGAGCGGCTGGCCGACGCAAGCTTTGCCGACAAGGTGTTCTTCACCAATTCCGGCGCAGAGGCGCTCGAATGCGCCATCAAGACGGCGCGGCGGTACCACTTCGTCAAGGGCCATCCCGAGCGCTACCGCACAATCACCTTCGAAGGCGCCTTCCACGGCCGCACCCTGGCGACCATCGCCGCCGGCGGCCAGTACAAGTATCTGGAAGGTTTCGGCCCCAAGGTCGACGGCTTCGACCAGGTCGGTTTCGACGATGTGGATGCCGCCGAGAAGGCGATCACGCCTGAAACCGCGGCGATCCTGATCGAGCCGGTGCAAGGGGAGGGCGGCATCAGGCAAGTGCCGACGCAATCGCTGAAGCGGCTCAGGCAGCTCTGCGATCAGCACGGACTGCTCCTGATTTTCGACGAGGTCCAATGCGGCGTCGGCCGCACCGGAAAGCTGTTCGCGCATGAATGGGCGGGTGTCACACCCGACCTCATGGCGGTGGCCAAAGGCATCGGCGGCGGCTTCCCGATGGGTGCCTGCCTCGCCACCGACGAGGCAGCGGTCGGCATGACCGCCGGCGTGCACGGCACCACCTTCGGCGGCAATCCGCTGGCAATGGCGGTCGGCAACGCCGTGCTCGACGTGGTGCTGGAAGACGGCTTTCTCGAAGACGTCCGGCGCAAGGCACTGCTGTTGAAGCAGGGGCTCGCTGGCGTCGCCGACGAATTTCCGGATGTTATCGAAAGCATCAGGGGCACCGGCCTGATGCTCGGGCTTAAATGCGCGATGCCCAACACCAAGGTTACGGTGGCACTGCGTGACCAGCATCTCTTGACGGTTCCGGCCGGCGACAACGTTATCCGCCTGCTACCGCCTCTCACCGTCACCGACGCCGAGATCCACGAAGCGCTCGAGCGCATTCGTGCCGGCGCCAAGAGCCTGGCAGATGCCATCGTCGCTGCCGCTGCGAAGTAATCCTGGAATTCCTGATGTCCCTTCGCCATTTCACCGATCTTTCCGCCGTTTCCGAAGGCGATCTGCGCTTCATGCTCGACGACGCAGCGGTGCGAAAGGCAAGGCTCAAGGCCGGCGAACGCAGCAAGCCGCTCGAAGGCAAGGTGCTGGCGATGATCTTCGACAAGCCGTCGACGCGCACGCGCGTGTCGTTCGACGTCGGTATGCGGCAGTTGGGTGGCGAGACGATCATGCTGACCGGCACCGAGATGCAGCTTGGCCGCTCGGAGACCATTGCCGACACGGCCAAGGTGCTGTCGCGCTATGTCGATGCCATCATGATCCGCACCACCTCGCATGACCGGCTGCTGGAACTGACGGAAAACGCTACGGTCCCCGTCATCAACGGGCTGACCGACGAGACCCATCCCTGCCAGCTGATGGCCGACATCATGACCTTCGAAGAGCACCGCGGTCCGGTGGCCGGTAAAACGATCGCCTGGACCGGCGACGGCAACAACGTGCTGCATTCGCTGCTGGAGGCATCCGCGCGGTTCCATTTCAAGCTGAACGTCGCCGTGCCCGAGGGCAGCGAACCGGCCCAGAAGCATGTCGACTGGTCGAAAGCCAATGGCGGCAAGCTGAAATTCACCCGTTCGCCCGAGGAGGCCGTTCACGAGGCCGACTGCATCGTCACCGACTGCTGGGTGTCGATGGGCCAGGAGCACCGTGCCCGCGGCCACAATGTCTTCCTGCCCTATCAGGTCAATGCGGCACTGATGGCGAAAGCCAAGCCGGACGCGCTGTTCATGCACTGTCTACCGGCGCATCGCGGTGAGGAGGTTACCGACGAGGTCATCGACGGACCGCATTCGGTGGTGTTCGATGAGGCCGAGAACCGGCTCCATGCCCAGAAGGCGGTCCTGGCCTGGTGCCTGGGCGCTTGATACGAGCCGCGGTGATCCGGGCCGGCCTGATCTGCGCCGCCTTGATCTGGGCCGCCTTGATCCGGGAGTTGGTGGTGCCTATCTCAGGCGCACCACGCAAATCGAGCGCGTCTCGTCGCATGCGCCCCGGAGGGCGGCATCGCCGCGCCCCGGAGCTTTGTCATGTTGGAAACTCATCAATTGGCTGAACATAAACCCAAGCTCGGCGAATTCGGCTACGCCGGCGACGACCATGTCGTGCCGTTCGAGGTCGGCCCGCTCGACGTGCGCGGTCGCACCGTCCAGCTCGGGCCGATGCTCGATGCTATTCTGAGCCGCCACGACTATCCCGAGCCGGTCGCCCGGCTCCTGGCTGAAGCCTGTGTGTTGACGGTATTGCTCGGAACTTCGCTGAAGTTCGAGGGCAAGTTCATTCTGCAGACCCGCACCGACGGGCCGGTCGACATGCTGGTCGCGGATTTCTCCACGCCGCAAGCGCTGCGCGCTTATGCCCGCTTCGATGCCGACCGGCTGCAGGCTTTGACTTCTGCCGGCGAGACGTCACCGCAGACGCTGCTCGGCAGCGGCGTCCTGGCGCTGACCATCGACCAGGGCGCGCACACACAACGCTACCAGGGCATCGTCCAGCTCGACGGCGTCACACTGGAACATGCCGCACGCACCTATTTCCGCCAGTCGGAGCAGATTCCGACCGACCTCCGGCTTTCGGTTGCCAAGCTTCTGACGCCCGGCGTCGGCGGTGCCCGCGAGCAATGGCGGGCCGGTGGCCTGCTGGCACAATTCCTGCCGCAGTCGGCGGAGCGCATGCGCGTACCCGACCTTCCCGGTGGCGACGGCGATCCGCGTGAGGAAATCCACGACCCGACCGACAATTCCTGGCAGGAGCTGCTGGCGCTGCTTGGTACTATTGAACCGACCGAGCTGATCGATCCGACGATCGGCGCCGAACGGCTGCTTTACCGGCTTTTCCACGAGCATGGCGTCCGCGTGTTCGGCGGGGTGCCGGTCGCCGACCAATGCTCATGCTCGAGGGAGAAGATCCACGGCATCCTCGAAGGCTTTTCCGCCGAGGAGATCAGGGACAGCACCGAGGATGGCAGCATTCACGTCGCCTGCGAATTCTGCTCGAAGCAATATGACTTCGACCCGGCGGAGTTTGCAGCGGCCGGATGACGGCCGTCAATTGATGGTGCGCCGCATTCCCGGCAAGTCGAGCGAGAAGGCGGGGATGGCGACGTCGAACGTCTCGCCCCGCTTGTTGCGCATGGTGTAGTGCCCGACCATGATGCCGGACGGCGTCGAGAGCGGGCATCCAGACGTATACTGATAGCTGTCGCCGGGGTTGAGTCCGGGTTGCTCGCCGACGACCCCGGGGCCGCGCACTTCCTCGACCTTGCCGGTGCCGTCGGTAATGTGCCAGTAGCGCGACAGAAGCTGCACGAACTCATCCGACTGATTGTCGATGGTCACCTGATATCCCCAGACATAACGGTTTTGCGGCGGGTCGGAGTGATCCTCCAGATAGAACGGCCTGACCTGCACTTCGATGTTGCGGGTGACGGCGCTGTACATAAACTGCTCCAAAGCAATGTAGATGGAACTTCGACGCTCAGCGCAGTTTGATCAACGATGCGCGTCATCTTCTTGCCCGACTCGAGGGCAGGTGCCGAAAAACAATGTCATTTAAGTGACACATGACAATGATGGTGTGCAGGCTTGTGCCGGGCGACTCAGCGTTCTGTCGAATTGTTGAAAACGGCCGTCATGCGGCCGGCACTTCTGGAGTGACCAGATCTCGATGGAACCGACATTCGCAGCCGCCCTCCTTTCCATAGCCCTCCTTCTTTCAAATCTCGCCAGCATCCTGTTAGCTTCGCTGAAGCTGAAGCGACCAGGCAGGATCGCACCGCCCGCGGCCAACGCGCCGCCGGTATCGATCGTCATCCCGGCGCGCGGCGTCGAGCCGTTTGCCGAAGAGACGCTGGAGCGCGCCTTCTCACTCGACTGGGCGCGCTACGAACTCATCTTCTGCGTTGCCCATGCCGACGACCCGGTGGTCAAGCCGATCACCGCCGCAATGGCGCGCTTTCCAGCTATTCGCGCCCGCCTTCTAGTCGGTGACGACCGCATCAGCGGCAATCCAAAACTCAACAATTGCGTGAAGGGTTGGGAAGCGGCGCATTATAGCTGGGTCATCCTTGCCGATTCCAACGTGCTTATGCCGAGCGACTACGTCCAGCACCTGATGGCGGCGTGGCGGCACGACACCGGCCTCGTCTGCTCGACGCCGATCGGCTCGCGGCCGGACGGCTTCTGGGGGGAGGTCGAATGCACCTTTCTCAACACGCTGCAGGCACGCTGGCAGTACGCCGGAGAGGCGCTCGGCCTCGGCTTCGCGCAGGGCAAGAGCATGTTGTGGAATAAGCCGATGCTCGACGCCAATGGCGGCATC
The DNA here is from genome assembly GCF_040323975.1 of Mesorhizobium sp. M0019. Classification (NCBI taxonomy): domain Bacteria; kingdom Pseudomonadati; phylum Pseudomonadota; class Alphaproteobacteria; order Hyphomicrobiales; family Phyllobacteriaceae; genus Mesorhizobium; species Mesorhizobium sp. M0019. The sequence continues at coordinate 107,089 of NZ_JAMYVK010000013.1, forward strand.
TGCGCGCTTGCTGCCGAGATCGCCGAAGACGCCGCCGCGACCAAGCTGGTCAACGGGTTCGGACTGCGGGTCAATCTTGTCGCCTCGCCCTTCGAACAGCCGCTCGGCCGGCGCACGTTTGGCGAGATCTGGTCGCGGCAGGCGCGCTGGGCGCGGCTGCGCCGCGTCACCTTCGCGCTGTTCTTCGCCCCCGAGATCCTGATCGGCGCAGCGCCGCCGCTGGTGCTTGCGCTGATCGCGGCGGCTGACGCCGGCGTCAGCCTGCCGGCAACCGCCATCGCCGTGCTGGTCGCGGCCTACCTGCCGGAATGCGCCTTGGCCTCGGCCAAGGGATGGCACCTGTCGCTGCGCACCATCCTGGCGATGATGGCGCGAGACCTGATGCTTCCCGCCATTTGGGCGCGCGGATGGCTGAGCGGCGCCGTCGACTGGCGCGGCAATGTGATGACTATCCAGACCAAGGCCGTCGCAGAGCTGGAAGAGACCCCGTCCGGCGCCTGATCGGCGCGTCCCCGCTCGCCTCTATTCGGCCAGCCCTTATCCGGCAACTCTCAGTGCCTGCTCGATGTCTTCGAGCAGGTCGTCGGCGTCCTCAAGGCCAACTGACAGCCTGAGCGTTCCCGGTCCGATGCCGAGCTCGGCGCGGGCCTCATCGGTCAAGTTCTTGTGCGTCGTCGTCGCCGGATGGGTGATCAGGCTCTTGGCGTCGCCGAGATTGTTGGAAATCAGCACGACCTCGAGTGCGTTCTGGAAGGCAAAGGCCGCCTGCTTGCCGCCCTTCACATCGAGGCAAATCAGCGTCGAGCCGCCCGACATCTGCTTCTGGACCACGGCCGCTTGCGGGTGGTCGGCGCGGCCGGGATAGATGACGCGGGCGATTTGCGGGCGCTCGGCCAGGAAATCCGCGATGCGGCCGGCACTTTCCGTCTGCTGGCGTACGCGTAGCGGCAGCGTCTCCAGGCCTTTCAGCAGCGTCCAGGCATTGAAGGGCGAGAGGCTTGGGCCGGTGTGGCGGAAATAGTCATGCAGGTTCTCGTCGATCCATTTCTTGTCCGACAGAACGATGCCGCCAAGACAGCGCCCCTGGCCGTCAATATGCTTCGTGGCCGAATAGACGACGATGTGGGCGCCAAGCTGCAGGGGTTTCTGCTGCAAGGGCGTAGCGAAGACATTGTCGACGATCAGCCTGGCGCCGATCGAATTGGCAAGTGCCGCGACGGCGGCAATGTCGACTACCTCCAGCGTTGGATTGGTAGGGCTTTCCAGGAAAAACAGTTTGGTGTTGGGCTTGACCGCCTTTTCCCAATTGGCGATGTCGGTGCCGTCGACCAGCGTTGCCTCAATGCCGTATTTCGGCGCCAGCGTCTCGACCACCCAGCGGCAGGAGCCGAACAGCGCGCGCGCCGCCACGATATGGTCGCCCGCCTTGGCGCTGCACAGCAGTGCTGCCGTCACCGCCGCCATGCCGGATGCCGTGGCGCGCGCGTCCTCGGCTCCTTCCAGCGCGCACATGCGTTTCTCAAACATGTCGACCGTCGGATTGGCATAGCGCGAATAGATGAAGCCCGGCTCCTCGCCCTTGAAGCGGGCCTCCGCCGCTTGCGCCGTCTCGTAGACATAGCCTTGGGTGAGATACATCGCCTCGGAGGTCTCGCCGAAGCCGGAACGCAGCGTCCCGGCATGCACGAGTGCGGTCTGAGGCTTCCAGTCGCGCTTCTTGGTCATCATTCCATCCAAACACCAAAATTGGTCCAAACAACAAAAAACCGGTCGCGAAAGTCGCAACCGGTCCATATGGCCTTGCGGCCCGACGGTCCTTTAGCGACTTGTTTAACGTGGCTGCAAGCCGACCGGCCAAATCACCACGGGATAACGAGCTTTAGACCCGCGCCACGCTTGCGTCAATTGCCGGCATGATTAAGAGGGTTGTACCAAGCAGGTGCCAAAGGCGTCCTGCGACAGAACAAGACCTCGCCCGGCGTTCGAACGGAGCCAGACCCTTGCGGCAGACAGGCATTCTTCCCGATCAGGATATTTCCGCGCTGTTCCAGACGGGCGCGCTGAAATCGCCGCGCACGCTCGATGCCGATCAGATCCAGCCGGCCAGCCTTGACCTCAGGCTCGGCGACAAGGCCTGGCGGGTGCGCGCTTCCTTCTTGCCCGGCCCGGACCACAGGGTTGTCGACAAGCTCGACCGGCTGAAGCTGCACGAGATCAACCTCGCCGAAGGTGCCGTGCTGGAAACCGGCTGCGTCTACATCGTGCCGCTGCTCGAAAACCTGGCGCTGCCCGCCCATATTTCCGCCTCCGCCAACCCGAAAAGCTCGACCGGACGGCTCGATATCTTCACCCGGGTAATGACCGACCGTGGCCACGAGTTCGACAAGATCGCCGCCGGCTATGAAGGCCCGCTCTATCTGGAGGTCAGCCCGCGCACTTTCCCGATCGTCGTGCGGACCGGCTCGCGGCTGTCGCAGATCAGGTTCCGCACCGGCAATGCGCTCTTGTCGGAAAGCGAGCTGCACGAGTTGCACCGCGCCGAGATGCTGGTCGCCACCGAACCGCCCAACATCTCAGGCGGCGGCATCGCGCTGTCGATCGATCTCGACGGCGACAAGGACGGGCTGGTCGGCTATCGCGGCAAGCACCACACCGGCCTGGTCGACGTCGACAAGCGCGCCGCGCAGGATGTGGTCGATTTCTGGGAGCCGCTCTACAAGAGCGGTGCCGGCGAGCTGGTGCTCGATCCGGACGAATTCTATATTCTGGTGTCGCGCGAGGCGGTGCATGTGCCGCCACTCTACGCCGCCGAAATGACGCCTTTCGACCCGCTGGTCGGCGAATTCCGCGTCCACTATGCCGGCTTCTTCGATCCGGGTTTCGGCCATTCGGCGTCGGGCGGCACCGGCAGCCGGGCGGTGCTCGAGGTGCGTAGCCACGAAGTGCCGTTCATCCTCGATCACGGCCAGATCGTTGGACGGTTGGTCTACGAGCACATGCTGAAACGGCCGCGGGCGCTCTACGGCACAGATCTAGGCTCGAACTATCAGGCGCAGGGTCTGAAATTGTCCAAGCATTTCCGCGCCGCGCGCTGAGCTTGTTCGCAATTCCGTCAGCCGCGAAACAGATATTCTTTCGCGGCGCCAAGGCAGCCATGAAACTGACCGATAAAGAGCAGTTCTCGCACTGCCAATCGCTTCTTCCCCCAAAATCCTCTGGTTTGCTTCTCGTCGTCAAGTGAGGCGCTTGAGCTGGACTGCAAGGGGAACAACTGCTTGTCGATACATCCCAGCACATGGGCTCTGGCGGAGTCGACACCGCAGGCTCTGCCATTGTCGTTCAGTCTGTCAGCGCGGAGTGCGGACGTCATGCGATCCGCGTTGCGCATCAGAAAGCTCACTTGCGATTTCGAATAGCCGGTGGCCAGAAGCCGGTTAGTCATCGACATCCGGGCCTCGCGATAGGATTTTGCGCTGCATTGTCCGGCGCTGTAAGCCGCTGGGGAGAAATAGGCGAGGAACAGGACTAAACTTACGAACACAGTGCCAATCCGCAGGCCGTTCATTTCTCGCCCCTGAATTATGTCACCAGTTTACAACGCCTTCACCGCCACCTTCACCGGCTGCTCGATTTCAAGCGGGTTGCGCAAAGGCAGGCCGAAATCCTGCGCCTCGATTTCGAATACGTCGCCGGCCTCGGTCCTGATGCCGTCGGCGAAGGACAGCGTCGCCGTGCCGAACATGTGCACATGCACGTCGCCCGGCTGGCGGAAGGCCGAGTATTTGAAGTGGTGATGCTCGAGATTGCCAATGGTGTGCGACATGTTCGCCTCGCCCGACAGGAACGGCTTTTCCCAAAGCAGCTTGCCGTCGCGCAGGATGCGTGAAGCGCCGCGGATGTCGGACGGCAGGTCGCCGATCAGGATCTCCGGCCCGAACGAGGCGTTGCGCAGCTTGGAATGGGCGAGGAAGAGGTAGTTCACACGCTCGGTGACGTGGTCGGAAAACTCGTTCGACAGGGTGAAGCCGACACGGAACGGGGCGCCGTCGTCACCGATCACATAGATGCCGGCAATTTCCGGCTCCTCGCCGGCATCCTGAGCGAAGGCGGGCGACATAAGCGCCGCCCCGGGCGCTACTGCCATGGTGCCGTTGCCCTTGTAGAACCATTCCGGCTGCACGCCGGTCTGGCCTTTCGCCGGCTTGCCGCCCTCAAGCCCCATGCGGAACATCTTCATGGAATCGGTCAGCTGTTCCTCGCCGTCCGTGCTGAGCTTCTTGTGCATGGAATCGCGGGTCGCGGCGGAGCCGAGATGCGTCAGCCCGGTGCCGGTGAGATGGAGATGCGCCGGATCGGGATGGTTGATCGGCGACAGCAGCCGGCCCTTCTTGTAGGCTGCGTCGAGATCGACGGTTTCGCCGAAGCCCTTGCGCTCGATCAGGGCGACAAGCCCGCTGCCGGTACGCGCGGCTTCCATCGCCAGCGAATAGACGCTGCGGGCGCCGTTGATGACGCGGGTCTTGCCGCCGTTGCGGGCAACGACGCGGATCGTCTCGGCGTCGTCGAGGATTTGTGAGATCAGCATGGTAACCCTCTCTGAATTGTGGGCTGGCCTGCCCTTTCTCGGCAAACCCTGCCCCGCGCGGCCCGGACCCTGTCCGCGCCTCGGTTGAAATTCTTCGTCCGGATTGCGCTCGCGGATCAGGTCCCTCGGGGGGGACTTCTTTGCGCCGCCCGGCAGCGCCGCGATGTGACCCGTATGCCTCCTGGTTGCCTCTCAAGCCTTGTTCTTGTTGTAGACGTCGAAGACGACGGCGCCGAGCAGCACCAGGCCTTTGACCACCTGCTGCCAATCGACATTGACGCCCATGATCGACATGCCGTTGTTCATGACGCCCATGATGAAGCCGCCGACCACCGCGCCGATCACCTGGCCGACGCCGCCCATCGCCGAAGCGCCACCGATGAACACCGCGGCGATGACGTCGAGCTCGCTGCCGAGGCCGGCCGCCGGCACAGCCTGCCCCAGGCGCGCTGCGATAATCAGGCCGCCGAGTGCCGACAGCACGCCCATATTGACGAACACCATCAACGTCAGCCGTTCGGTCTTGATGCCCGATAGCTGGGCTGCCTTGGCATTGCCGCCCATCGCATAGATGCGACGGCCGATCGTCATGCGTTTGGTAACGAAGACGAACAACGCGATCAGCACGCCCATCACCATGAGAACGATGGGGAGGCCCCTATAGGTGGCGAATTGGTAGACGAGAAACAGCGCCAGCGCGCTGATCACCAGGGTCTTGACGACGAACAGCGAGAAGGGCTCGGCTTCGTAGCCATGCTTTTCGCGGGTGCGCCGTGCCCTGAGCCCGAAATAGGCATAGGCGAGCACGGCGACGAGGCCGATCACGATCGTCGTCAGGTGCAGCGTCAGGCCGCTGCCGACAATGGTTTTGCCGGCGGCGTTCACGGTTGGCGGTATCAGCGTCAATGGGCCGATCAGGTCCGGAATGAAGCCGGAACTGAGCGCCTTGAAGCCGACGGGAAGCGGCCCTACGGAAGACCCGCCACCCAGCAGCGCCTGGCAGATGCCGCGGAAGATCAGCATGCCCGCCAGCGTGACGATAAAGCTCGGTATTCGGTGATAGGCAATCCAGTAGCCTTGTGCCGCGCCGATCGCACCACCGACGATCAGGCAGATGATCGACACCACCAGCGGATTGCTCAATGGGCCAAGCGGCCAGATGACCATCATCATCGCCGCCAGTGCGCCGATGAAGCCGGCGACGGAGCCGACGCTGAGATCGATGTGACCCGAAACGATCACCAGAAGCATGCCCAGCGCCATCACGATGATGAAGCTGTTCTGCTGCACGAGATTGCTGAGGTTCACCGGCTTGAACAGCGTTCCGGACGTGGTGAACTGGAAGAACACCATGATTGCGATCAACGCCAGCACCAACCCGTATTCGCGCAGGTTGGTGACCAGCGCCGAGACGGCAATGCGAGGTCCCTGTTGTAGATCCTGGGCAACGCCGGTCTGCGGCCCGGGAGCGCTTTCGGTGCTCATGATGCTTTTCCTTCTCCGCGGACGATGGCGCGCATTATCTTTTCCTGGCTGGCGTCGCTTGCCGCCATTTCGCCGACGATGCGTCCTTCGTTCATGACGTAGATGCGGTCGGTGATGCCGAGCAGTTCGGGCATTTCCGACGAGATGACGATGATTGCCTTACCCTCGGAGGCGAGACGCGCGATGATCGTATAGATTTCATACTTGGCGCCGACGTCGATACCGCGTGTCGGCTCGTCGAGGATCAGCACTTCCGGATTGGCGAACAGCCATTTCGACAGCACCACCTTCTGCTGATTGCCGCCAGAAAGGTTGCCGGTCATCTGGTAGACGCTCGAGGCGCGGATATTGGTCCTGCCGCGATAATCGTTGGCGACCGAAAGCTCGCGCAAATCGTCGATCACGCCGTGGCGCGACACGCCGGGCAGGTTGGCCAGCGTGATGTTGTGCTTGATGTGGTCGATCAAGTTGAGACCGTAGGTCTTGCGGTCCTCGGTAACGTAGGCGATGCCGTGTTCCACCGCCTTGCTCACCGAAGAGACGTCGATCGGCTTGCCGTTGAGGAACACCTCGCCGGTGATGCGACGGCCATAGGAGCGGCCGAACAGGCTCATGGCAAACTCGGTCCGGCCGGCGCCCATGAGCCCGGCAATGCCGACCACTTCGCCCTTGCGGGCGTTGAGGTTGATACCCTTGATGACCTGCCGCTCGGCATGGATGGGGTGGTAGACCGACCAGTTTTTCACTTCGAGAACGGTCTCGCCGATCTTCGGCTCGCGCGGCGGATAGCGGTCGTCGAGCGAACGGCCGACCATCGAGGTAATGATGCGGTCCTCCGAGATGTCCTTCTTGGCCAGCGTCTCGATGGTCCGCCCGTCACGGATGATGGTGACCTTGTCGGCGACCCGGTTCACCTCGTTGAGCTTGTGCGAGATCAGGATCGAAGTGATGCCTTGCCGCTTGAATTCGAGCAGCAGATCGAGCAGCGCCTGGCTGTCCTTTTCGGACAGGCTCGCGGTCGGCTCGTCGAGAATGAGCAACTTCACTTCCTTGCTGAGCGCCTTGGCGATCTCGACCAGCTGCTGCTTGCCGACGCCGATATTGGTGATCAGCGTGTTGGGGTCTTCCTTGAGGCCGACCTTCTTGAGCAGGGCGCTGGTGCGCGCCTCATTGGCATTCCAGTCGATGACGCCGTATCTGGCGTGCTCGTTGCCGAGAAAGATGTTTTCGGCGATCGACAGCATCGGCACCAGCGCAAGCTCCTGGTGGATGATGACGATGCCCTTGCGCTCGCTGTCATGGATGCCTTTGAAATGGCACTCATCGCCGCGATAGATGATCTGGCCGTCATAGGTGCCGGACGGATACACACCCGACAGCACCTTCATCAGCGTCGACTTGCCGGCGCCGTTCTCGCCGACCACGGCATGGATCTCGCCTTCCTCGACCATGAGCTTGACGTTCGACAGCGCCTTGACGCCGGGAAACGTCTTGGTGATGTCGCGCATCTCCAAAATCGTCGATGCCATTGAGAATACCACTCCTGCGAGGTCCGCAAACAATACCGGGCTGGCTCGCCAACGAAAAGGGGCCCTGCCTGCGCAGGACCCCAGGCTTTGTAACCGCGATTACTTCAGCTCTTCGGCCTTGATGTAGCCGGAGTCGACCACCAGGGCCTGATAGTTCGACTTGTCGACGTCGTGCGGTGTCAACAGGATCGAGGGAACGACCTTGACGTCGTTGTTGTAGGTCGTGGTGTCGAGGCCTTCCGGCTTGCCGCCCGAGAGCACCTTGTCGACGAGTTCGACCGTCGCCTTGGCGAGTTCGCGGGTGTCCTTGAACACGGTCGAATACTGTTCGCCGGCGATGATCGCCTTGACCGAAGCGGTCTCGGCGTCCTGTCCGGTGACGATCGGCCATGGCTGATCGGCGGTGCCGTAGCCTACGGCGCGCAGCGAAGCGATGATGCCGCGCGACAGGCCGTCATAGGGCGAGAGCACGCCATCGACGCGGCTGCCGTCCGAGTAGTTGGCGGAGAGCAGATTGTCCATGCGGGCCTGGGCGGTTGCCGCCAACCAGCGCAGCGTGCCGACCTTGTCCATGCCCATCTGGCCGGACTTCACGACGAGGGTCTTGTCGTCGATCAGCGGCTGAAGAACCGACATGGCGCCGTTATAGAAGAAGAACGCATTGTTGTCGTCCGGCGAACCGCCGAACAGCTCGATGTTGAACGGGCCCTTCTTCTCGGGATAACCGAGACCCTTGAGCAGCGATTTGGCCTGGATGACGCCGACGCCGAAATTGTCGAAGGTGGTGTAGTAGTCGACATTTGGCGTCTTCTTGATCAGGCGGTCGTAAGCGACGACGACAACGCCGGCGTCATTCGCCTTCTGCAGCGCATCGCCCATCGTGGTGCCGTCGATCGAAGCGATGATCAGCGCCTTCGGGCCCTTGGTGATCTCGTTTTCCAGCTGGCTGAGCTGGTTCGGAATGTCGTCCTGCGCGTACTGCAGGTCGACAGTGTAGCCCAGAGCCTCGAGCTGGGACTTGACGGCGTCGCCGTCGTTGATCCAGCGCTGCGAGGTCTTGGTGGGCATCAGCACGCCGATCAGGCCTTCGCCCGCCTGCGCCGGCAGCGTCATGGCCGCGATGCCTAGGGCCGCGACGGCGGCCAGTGTCTTGACAATCTTCACATTAACTCTCCCTGGTTGATGGACGCGTACCCTTGGGTTTCGTGGGCCGCGCAATCGTGCAGGAGCGCCAAACGCGCCGCTGCCGTCAATCGATCTCCGGTATCCTCCCAATCGGCCCCGAGACTCTGGTTTCATCGATACGAGTTTTCCCTCGTCACCGACCGTCAAGCCTCAGGACGCGCGAAGGGTGTGTCGCTTTGCCATAACTGTCAAATGCGATCTTTGATGGTTGCTATATCGAGACTGATATGGCTTAGGCTAGTGACGACGCTGCCGGATTTTGCCGGGGCGCCGGGCGTAAGAGTAGGGAAGAATCATGGCGGCGCTGCGAAATCCTGACGGAATATCAGCCAGTTACGATGAAATTCCGGGTGATGGCGGAACCTTGCTGCGCAGCGGCTTGAGCCTGCGTCACATGCGCATGATCGCAGCCCTCGACGAGCACGGCCGGGTGAGCGCCGCGGCCCAGGTCATGAACATCTCGCAGCCGGCGGCCTCGCGCATGATCGCCGAGATGGAGGCCGTGCTCGACGTCAAGCTCTGCGAAAGGCTGCCGCGCGGCATCACGCTGACACCCTATGGCAAGGCGTTGGCACGGCGCGCGCGATCGATCCTGCTCGAGATGCGCGAGGTCGACCGCGAGATTTTCGAGCTCAAGGCGGGCAAAGGCGGCTCGGTGTTCCTGGGCGCGGTGACAGCACCGGCGATCGAGCTGGCGGTGCCGGCGATCCGCGAAATCCGGCGCCTTTATCCGCGCATCGAAATCACCATGCAGGTCGAGACCTCGAACGTCCTGGCGCGCGAGCTGATCGCCTCGCGCCACGATTTCATCATCGCCCGCATCCCCGACGACCTCAATCCGCGACTGTTCGAAGCGCGCGTCATCGGCGTCGAGAAAGCCTGCCTGATCGTGCGCCGCGGCCACCCGCTGACCAAGGGCAAGGCGGTGCGGCTGGAAGACACCGCCGCCTATGACTGGGTTTTCCAGTCGGGCGGCTCGCCGCTGCGCCAGGCGATGGAGAGTAACTTCCTGAACCGAAACATCGCGCTGCCGGACCGCATTCTCAACACCAGCTCGCTGCTATTGACTCTGGTCATGGTCGCGCAATCCGACGCCATCGCGCCGGTGTCGATCCAGGTCGCGAAGTTCATCCAGAACCCCGAAGGCCTGGCCGGCGCTATCGATGTCGTCCAGACTGAATTCGACATCGAGGTCAGGCCCTACAGCCTGATCACGGTGAAGAACCGCGCGCTGTCACCGGCAGCCAAGATGCTGCACGATTTTATCTTGCGAGAGGTGGGCTGAGGGTTGGAGCGGGTAGCGGGCGCATCCCGTGGCCGGCCAGACGACCAGACAGGCCCGCCAGCACCGGCGCCGATGCACGTCGGCCACTACTGCCTGATGCTCAAAAAAAGCCCGCCAGCAGAAGCCAGCGGGCCAAGGGTAGACTTTCCGGTTGGGGTCATGCGAGGCCCCGCCGACCCTCAATGTGAGATATTCCACGAACTGGCACATCGGCCAAACAGATGAAAGACGGCCAGCCGGGCTGTAAAACTGCCTATAAATCCGCTGGTTTTCAGCTTGGCCAGAACAAGTGCAATGCACCGGGGGCAAAAGCTGGAGCGGGTAGCGGGAATCGAACCCGCGCGTTCAGCTTGGGAAGCTGACAAGCTACCATTACATCATACCCGCGCTGGTTCCTCCGATATCATGGCCCGGCGCCGATGCGCAATCCGGTTTGAGGGCTCGGCTTGATGCAGGGCTATCAACTGCGTATTTCTAGGCATGTGCCCGAATCGCGGCACCCGACTGTGGAGACAGGCTTGTCCGCACTGAACCGCTTTCTCGGCGATACGCCGCTCCGGGTGATCCTGAAGCTGCTTGTGGTGTCGTTCCTCGTCGGGCTGGTCATGAATGCCTTCGGCTGGTCGCCGATGGATGTGCTTTATGGCATTCGCAAATTCTTCATCGACCTGTGGAATTTGGGCTTCCACGCCATCGACCGCTTTCTCGGCTACTTCCTGCTCGGTGCCGCGATCGTCGTGCCGGCCTTCATCCTGCTCAGGATCGCTAACTACCGGAAGTGAATTTTCAGGCGTAGCCCGCCGCCACCTCGAACAGGATGGCGTGCCGTGCAGCAAGTGCTGCGACATCCGTCGAATAGCCTCCGCCGATAACGCCGCATACCGGTATGCCAGGCGTGCGGAAATGGCGGATCACCATATCGTCGCGGGCGCGCAGCCCGTCATCCGTGAGCGACAACCTGCCGAGCCGGTCCTCGACATGGACATCGACGCCGGCATTGTAGAAGACGAGGTCCCAGCGCCTTCGCGCCGACAGCTCCGGCAGGATGGCGTCCAGCCGCTCCAGATAGGCTGCATCGCCGGCGCCGTCGGGCAGGGCGACATCGAGGTTAGAGGCGATCTTGCGTGCGGGGTAGTTGCGGTCGCCATGCATGGAGAAGGTAAACACGCGCGGCTCGTCGTTCAGGATATCCGCCGTGCCGTCGCCCTGATGCACGTCGAGGTCGACGACCAGGATGTTTTGGACAGCAGCTTCGGCGAGCAGCACCAGCGCGGCAACGGCTACGTCGTTGAAGGTGCAGAAGCCGGCGCCTTGCGCGCGCCGTGCATGATGGCTGCCGCCGGCGGTGTTGCAGGCGATGCCGTTCAGCAACGCCAGCCGCGCTGCCAGCACCGTGCCGGCCGTTGCGAGCTGCGCCCTCAGCGAAACCCGCTGTCCAATAGGGAAACCGATCTCGCGCTCGATTCTCACCGGCACTTCGCAGGCAAGCACCTGGTCGACATAGTCTGCCGCGTGGGCAAGCTTCAGCCATGATGGCCGCGCCGCCTCCGGCATGTTGAGCGCTTCGGGCTGCGCCAGGCCGCGTGCCCGCAAGGCATCCATCAGCAGCGGATATTTGCTCATCGGGAAGCGGTGGTTGACGGCGAAGCCGGCGTCGTAGTCGGGATGATGAACGATCTGCAAGGGCATGGGACGGGCGGTGCGCCAGAGGCGGGTTTCGGTTGACCATAGCGGCGTGGATGGTTGCGCGAGGTCCGCAAACTGGGGCACATCGGCTAGCCGATCAAGCCGCAACAGGAAGCAACACGCGTTTGGAGCAGGCTTTACCCACCGAAGCCCACGCCACCGAAGCCAGGGCCTTCGTCGTCACCAACCGCTCGGTGCTCGCCATCGCCGTGCCGATGACGCTTGCCTATCTGACGACACCGTTGCTCGGAATTGTCGACACGGCGGTGGTCGGACAGTTCGGCGACGCCGCCCTTCTCGGCGGCCTGGCGGCCGGCGCCCTGATCTTCGACGTCGTTTTCACGACCTTCAACTTCCTGCGCTCCGGCACCACCGGCCTCGTCGCCCAAGCCTTCGGGCGCGGCGATGCGCTGGAGGAGCAGGCGGTGTTCTGGCGCGCCGTGCTGATCGCGGTCGTCGCCGGCGTCGTGTTTGCCGCGCTTGCGCCGCTGGTTTCCACCGCCGGGCAATGGTTCATAGGCGCCGAACCGCGCGTCAGCGCGGCGATGGACGTCTATATCCGCATCAGGATGCTCGCAGCACCGTTCTCCCTGATCAATTACGCCGTCCTTGGTTACGTGCTTGGGCGCGGCGAGGGCGGGCTCGGGCTGATGCTGCAATTGATACTGAACGGCATCAACATCGCCCTCTGCTTCCTGCTTGGCCTGGAGCTCGGCTGGGGCGTCGCCGGCGTCGCCTGGGCGACGCTCACCGGCGAATTCGTCGCCATGCTGCTGGGTCTCGCCATCGTCGGCCGGCGCTTCTGGGCGCCACCCAGGCTGCCCCGCCATCGCGTGCTCGATCTGCCGGCATTCCTGCGCATGATGTCGCTCAACCGCGATATCATGATCCGCTCCTTCTCGCTGCTCGCCGCCTTCGCGCTGTTCACGCGCCAGGGCGCGCAGTTCGGCACGCTGACGCTGGCCGCCAACGCCGTGCTGATGAACCTCTTCCTGGTTGCCGGCTATTTCCTCGATGGTTTCGCCACCGCTGCCGAACAGCTCGCCGGGCGCGCCATCGGCGCCCGCGCCGCTACGGCGTTTGATCAGGCGGTGCGGCTGACGCTGCTTTGGGGGCTCGGGCTGGCGGGCGCGGCGACGCTCTTCTTCCTGCTGGAGGGCACCGATCTGATCGCCCTGATCACGACCGCGACGGACGTTCGCGCCATTGCCGACATCTACCTGCCCTGGGCGGCGTTCACCGCGCTCAGCGGCGCGCTGGCTTTCCAGATGGACGGGGTTTTCATTGGCGCGACGTGGTCGCGCGACATGCGCAACATGATGCTGTTGTCGTTCCTGGCGTTCAGTGCCGCGCTGCTGATCCTGGCGCCGGCCTTCGGCAATCACGGCTTGTGGGCGGCGTTGCATGTCTTCCTGCTTGTACGCGGCTTCAGCCTGCTCGCCATATTGCGGCTGCGGGTGCGCGCGGTCTTTGGCTGATCGCTAAAACGGTTTCGCCGCCCAGTGATCGAGGCGGCTGTCGCGAAGCTCGCGCAGCGACTTCAGCCCTTGACTGTCCATGAAACGGACCATGCCGGAAAGAATACGCCCCGGCAGCGCAGGCCCGGCATAGATCATGCCGGTGTAGAGCTGCACGAGATCGGCGCCGGCACGGATCTTTTCCAGCGCCGTCTCGGCGGAATCGACGCCGCCGACGCCGATGATAGTGGGATCCGGGCCAAGCAGTTTTCGCATCCTTGCCAGCACGATAGTCGAGCGCTCGAACAAGGGTTTCCCCGAAAGCCCGCCGGTCTCGCCGGCAAGGCCGGCGCTGCTCAGGCCGGCTCGCGCGATCGTTGTGTTGGAGACGATGACGCCGTCCATTTGCTTATCGCTGATCTCGGCGGCGATGTCCTCAAGCTCGGCCTCGACCAGATCCGGCGCGATCTTGAGGAACACGGGCGGTTTTGCCGGTGCCGCCGCACGCGCGGCCATGACCCGCGACAGGAGGTCGCCAAGCTGTTCGCGTGCCTGCATGTTGCGCAGGCCCGGCGTGTTCGGCGAGGAGATGTTGATTGCCAGATAACTGGCATATCGCGCGAACCGGACCACGCCGCGTTCATAGTCACTGACGCGGTTGGTGCTGTCCTTGTTGGCGCCGATGTTGACGCCGACGATGCCGGCACGGCCCATGCGGGCGGCAAGGCGCTTTTCCGCGGCGTCGTGGCCCTCATTGTTGAAGCCCAGCCGGTTGATCACCGCCCCATCCGAAGGCAGCCGGAAAATGCGCGGCTTCGGATTGCCGGTCTGCGGCAGCGGTGTGATCGTGCCGACCTCGGCGAAGCCGAAGCCGAGGCCGAGCAGCGCGTCCGGCACTTCGGCATTCTTGTCGTAACCCGCGGCCATGCCGAGCGGGTTCGGGAAATCGAGTCCGCAAAGGCTGACCTTTAGCCTGTTGTCCTGCGGCGGACGACGGGCGACCGGCAGCCCGCATCTCAGCGCGGCAATCGACAGCCCATGCGCGGTTTCCGGATCGAGCGTGAACAGCAGTTTCTGGCCGATCCGGTCGAACGCGCTCATTCGGCCTCCAGCGCCGGGAATTCATGCCGGCCGTCAGCGCCGAGCGGCAATGCCTGCACCGAAACGACCGCATCGAGGCCGAGCCCGCCATAGAGATGCGGGAACAGGGCGCCGCCGCGCGAGACCTCATATTTCAGCGCATCGCCGAGGCGCGCGCTATCGACGGCGACCAGCAGCAACCGGCTTTGGCCGGCGAAATGTTTGGCCGCCGTTTCCCGAACCTGCCCGGCGGTGGAAAAATGGATGAAGCCGTCGGCGACGTCGATCGGCGCGCCGGTGAAGCCGCCTTCTCTTTCAGCCTCGCGCCACAACACCTCGGGAACTATCTTGTAGATGATCTCGGACATCGTTGCGCTATAGTCCGAACCGACCACGCGGGGAAGGGCAGGCCCGTGTTCTTCCCCATTTCAGGTTCATCCCCATTTCAGGCGCAAACTGTGATAGATTGCGCTGACTGGCTCATGGAGGAAAACATGCGTCTGAAACACGTCTTGATCCCCGCAGCACTGGTGTCGCTTGTCGCGGCGTCGGCCTTTTCCGAGGAAGCCGATCGCTACCGGTTGGAGAAATCGGCCAATGGCTATGTCCGCATGGATACACAAACCGGCGCCATGTCGCTCTGCGAGGAACGCTCCGGCCAGCTCGTCTGCAAGACGGCGGCCGACGAACGTGCCGCCCTCCAGGATGAGGTCGACCGGCTGCAAAATTCGGTGAAGGCGCTCGACGAACGCGTCGCCAAGCTCGAAAATTCGCTTGCCGCGCGTTTCGAATCGACTTTGCCCAGCGAGGAGGATTTCAACAAGACGATGGGCTACATGGAGCGCTTCCTGCGCAGCTTCATGGATATCGTCAAGGACATGGACAAGGACGAAGACAGCGCCAAGCCCAATTCGCAAAAGACCTAGGCAATTCGCAAAAAGACCTGGGGCGGGAATAGCAAGCCGGCCACGCCGAACAGCAGGCGTAGCGTTATGATCGTTCAGATCCTGCAAGGCGGAAAATCGCCAACGGGATTCGGGGAGGGATATCACCGTTGGGCTACACATTCGTCATTGCCGACGATCATCCGCTTTTTCGCGGTGCATTGAGGGAGGCACTCGCGGGCATCGGAGACGTTGCCGCCATTCACGAGGCCGGCGATTTCGAAAGCGCCAAGGCGCTGGTCCTGGCCAATGAGGATGTCGATCTGGTGCTGCTCGATCTCTCGATGCCGGGGGCAAGCGGTCTTTCCGGCCTGATTTCGCTGCGCGGCATCCATCCGGCGGTGCCGATGATGGTGGTCTCGGCGCATGACGATCCGGTGACGATCCGGCGCGCGCTCGATCTCGGCGCCTCCGGCTTCATCTCCAAATCGGCCAGCATGGAGGAGATCCGCAATGCGGTGCAGTCGGTGCTCGCAGGTGATATCGCGGCACCCGCCGGGGTCGATCTCGGTGTCGAGCGCGATCCCGAGATTTCCGACCTGATCAAGCGCCTGCAAGCGCTGACTCCGCAGCAGACGCGCGTGCTCGGCATGCTGGCTGAGGGACTGCTCAACAAGCAGATCGCCTATGAGCTCGGGGTCTCCGAAGCGACGATCAAAGCGCATGTCTCGGCCATCCTGCAGAAGCTCGGCGTCGACAGCCGCACGCAGGCGGTGATCCTTTTGTCCAAAATCGGCAGCGACCCACTGCAGACGGCCGGCTGATTCTTATTCGGCCGCCGGCGCCAGCGGCCTGACCCTGGCCATCATCGAGCGCAGCATCGCCGGTTTCAGTGGTTTGCTGATCACCGGCACGTCGAGCCTGCCGGCAGCGGCGCGAACCTCGCTGGAGCGGTCGGCGGTGACCAGCACGGCCGGCAGGTCCTCGCCATGGATCGCACGCAACTGGGCGATCAATTCGAGGCCGGTCCTGTTGTCGAGATGATAGTCGGCAAGCACGATGTCCGGCCGATGCACGCCGGACCTCTCGAGATCCTCCGCGCCGGAAAGCGTGTCGACGCTGCAGCCCCAGCCCTCGAGCAGCAGCCGCATGCCGTCGAGGATGCGGGCGTCGTTGTCGATGCAGAGCACATGGAGCCCGGCAAGCGAGGCCGCGGCACGGGCAGGCGGCTTCGCCTCGGCCTCGCGCCGCGGTGCCTGCACGGCCACCACCGGCAGCAACACGGAAAAGCGTGTGCCCTTGCCTGGGTTGGAGAAGATCCGGATTTCGAGGCGCAGGACGCGGGCGATGCGGTCGACAATGGAGAGTCCAAGGCCGAGGCCTTCCGCCTCGCGTGCGCCCTCGTCGAGCCGGGTGAATTCGCGAAACACGGTGTTCAGCTGGTCGCCGGCAATGCCGATGCCGGTGTCGATAACCTGGATCTCGGCCAGTTCGCCGCGCCGCCGCGCGCCGACCAGGATGCGGCCACGGCGCGTATACTTAATGGCGTTGGAAACCAGGTTCTGGATCAGCCGGCGCAGCAGATTGCGGTCCGTCATGACGCTGAGCGACGACGGCATGATCGAGAGTTCGAGCTTCTTTTCGGCGGCAAGCGGCCGGAAGTCGTTGCCGATCTGGCGCAGCAGCCCGTCGAGGCCGAAGCTCGTATCGTCCGGCTTCATCGCGCCGGCATCGAGGCGCGAAATGTCGAGCACCGCGCCGAGGATGGTCTCGACCGATTCCAGCGACGATTCGATGTTCATCGCCGCCTTGCCGGCAGGTCCCTTGCCGGTCTTCTCGATCAGCGACGAGCAATAGAGGCGGGCGGCGTTCAGCGGCTGCAGGATGTCGTGGCCGGCGGCAGCGAGGAAGCGGGTCTTGCCGAGATTGGCCTCCTCGGCCAGCATCTGCGCCTGCGCCAGCTCCTCGTTGACGCGGGTGAGCTCGGCGGTGCGGCTCTTCACCCGCTGTTCCAAGGATTCGTTGGCGCGCTTAAGCGCCAGATCCTGCTCGACACGTCCAGAAATGTCGGCGTAGGTGGCGACGATGCCGCCATCCGGCATCGGATTGGAGCGCAATTCCAGGATGCGCCCGCTTGTCTTCAGCTCCATCTGCCATGGGCTGACGAAGCTGGTCAGGCGGTTGAGCATGGTGACGCGCTGGTCTGCCGGTATGTCACCGCGCTCGGCAAGGTGGCGCAGGATACGATCGAGTGAGACGCCGACCTGGCCCATCTCGTCGGGCAGGTCGAACAGCGCCCGGTACTGGCGGTTCCAGCAAATCAACCGGAAATCGCGGTCGAAGACAGTGATGCCCTGTTCCATCTGGTCGAGTGCGATCTGCAGCAGATCGCGATTGTGCTGCAGCGCCTCGGTGGCGTCGTCGAGCAGGCGGAAGGCGTCCTTGGATTCGCGGTCGTTGCGGCGCAGCAGCAGCGACAGGATCAGCCGCGCCGAGGATGAGCCGACGGCACTGGCCAGAAGCTGCTCGGAGAAGCGGATGACATCCATGCTGGCCTGTTCGTTGCCGAGCAGTGAAGTGCCGCTGCTCTTTTCGAACGACTGAAAGGACCGCTCGGTCCGTTCGACACCGAGATAGCGCGCGATCGTGTCCTTGAGGTCGTTGACGGTAATGGTGGTGCGGAAGCGGCGCAGGCTGGGCAGCGGACCCGCTTCGCGCGGCACGAAGATCGACGCCTGGATGCGTTCCAGCGGCACAGAGGCGCGCGACAGCGAGCCGAACACAAAAAAGAGCGTGTTGACCGACAGGCTCCACAGCACGCCATGGTTCAGCGGCTCGGCGACGGTGCCGAAAAGAGCCTGCGGCCGCAATGCATCAAAGCCGAACAGGCCGTGGACGAGGATGCCGGTATCGGGCGCGACGAGCGAGGGAAGCAGCAGCGTATAGCTCCAGACGACGATGCCGGCGACCATGCCAAGTGCGGCACCCCTTCCGTTGGCGCCGCGCCAGACCAGGCCGCCGATCATTGCCGGCGCGAACTGCGCGATCGCGGCGAACGACATCAGGCCGATCGAGGACAGCCGCGCGCTGTTGGTGCTCTCGCGGTAGTAGAGAAAGGCGATGAACAGCATGATGAAGATCGCCGCCCGCCGTACATTGAGGATGAGCGTCGACCAGTCCTCGTTCTCGGATGTCGTGGTCCGCAGCAGCCGGCGCACGAACAGCGGAATGACTAGGTCGTTGGAGATCATGATCGACAACGCGACGCTTTCGACGATCACCATTGCGGTCGCCGCCGACAGCCCGCCGATGAAGGCGGCCATGGCCAGCACGTCGTGGCCGCTGAACAGCGGCAGCGACAGCACGTAAAGGTCGCTGCTGGTCCTGGGGCCGACCAGTTCCAGGCCGGCCAATGCGATCGGCAGCACGAACAGGTTGATTGCCACCAGATAGAGCGGAAACACCCATGTCGCGGTGCGCAGCTCGGCCTCGCTGCGGTTTTCGACGATGGTGACGTAGAACTGGCGCGGCAGCATGAGGATGGCAAAGCCGCTCAGGCATGTCAGCACCAGCCAGGTAGCGAGCGAGGTGTTGTAGCCCATCGCCTGGCGCACCTGCGTGTTTTCGGCGAGTTGGTCGAACATATCGCCTGGCCCGCCGAAGATCAGGAACGTGACCATCAGGCCGATCGCCAGGAAGGCGGCGAGCTTGACCACGGTCTCGACCGCCACAGCCAGCACCAGCCCGTCCTGGTGCTCGGTGGCATCGGCATGGCGCGTGCCGAACAGCACCGCAAACAGCGCCAGCAGCATGGCCACGACCAGCGAGATGTCGCTGACGAACGGATCGAAGGAGGGCGGCGAGCCGGTATAGTGCTCGACCATCAGGCTGACCGAGCCGGAGATGGCCTTCAATTGCAGCGCGATATACGGCACGGCGCCGATGGTCGCGATCAGCGTGGCGATCGCCGCGACAGCGAAGCTCTTGCCGTAGCGGGCACCGAGAAAGTCGGCGATCGAGGTGATCTTCTCGGTCTTGGCCAGCCTGACGATGCGCTGCAGCAGCGGAAAGCCGAACACGAACACCAGCACCGGTCCGATATAGATGCCGAGGAACTCCAGGCCGCGCTCGGAGGACAGCCCGACCGAGCCGAAGAAGGTCCAGGAGGTGCAGTAGATGGCGAGGCTGAGCGCATAGATGAAGGGCCGGGCGCGGCCAGGCCCCGATGACGTCGAGCGCCGGTCGCCCAGGCTGGCGATGACGAACAGCAACGTCACATAGGCGATCGCGATGATGACGATGAACCAGCCCTGCACGGCTCGAACTTCCTCCCTGCGCCGATTTTTTCATCCGGCCTTGCAGACGCAATCACAGCTTGGCGACCGAGTCCATCGCGGCTTTCGGCGCATTATGGCCGCGGCTTCGCGCAATCAAGGCCGGGGAAACACGTCTTTGCGCCTGTCGCAACCGCAGGTTTTTGCTATTCTGCCCGCCGGTCGATGCCGGAGGAGCGGCAGAACGGCCGGTCAGGACAAGGAGGCGTCGAATGCTGAAAGAGTTTCAGGAATTCATTTCCAGGGGCAATGTGATGGACCTGGCCGTCGCTGTCATCATCGGCGCTGCCTTCAGCAAGATCGTCGATTCGCTGGTCAACGACATCATCATGCCGATTATCGGGGCGATTTTCGGCGGATTGGACTTCAACAACTACTTTCTGCCCTTGTCTTCAGCCGTCAACGCCACATCGCTGGCCGACGCAAAGAAACAGGGCGCGGTCTTCGCCTATGGCAGCTTCATCACCGTGGCACTGAACTTCCTTATCCTCGCCTTCATCATCTTCCTGATGGTCAAAGCGGTGAACAATCTGCGCCAGCGGCTGGAGCGCGAGAAACCGGCCGCCCCGGTTGCCCCGCCGCCGGCCGATGTCGCGCTGCTCACCGAAATTCGCGATCTCCTCGCCAGAAAGTAGCCTGCGGTAATTTTCTGGACCAAAACCCCGGTCGCTTGCGGCCGGGGTTTTCTGTTTTCGTCCGCCCTGAAACACGCTAGCAGTCGAGCAAACGAAAACGGACCCATCCATGACCCTGATCGATACTCTGCGCGCCGAAGCGCGGGCGGCGCCTGAAAGCGGCATTGTCGCCGTCATGAACCGCGGCCGCGGCCGCGCCGGCATGATCCCGCTCTGGGCCGGCGAGGGCGACCTGCCGACGCCTGCCTTCATCACCGATGCAGCCGCCAAGGCACTCGCCGGCGGCGAGACCTTCTACACCTGGCAGCGGGGCATTCCCGAACTCAGGCAGGCGCTCGCCCGCTACTACACCAGGCATTTCGGCAAGACTTTCGCCAACGAGGAATTCATCGTCACCGGCTCCGGCATGCACGCCATCCAGATGGCCATCGATGCGGTGGCCGGCAAGGGCGACGAACTCGTCTACCTGTCGCCGGCATGGCCGAACTTCGCCGCCGCCGCCGGTGTCGCGGGCGCTGTTCCAGTCGCGGTCACGCTCGATCAGTCGGGCAATGGCTGGTCTTGCGATGTCGACAAGATCGCAGCGGCGATCACGCCACGGACCAAGGCGCTGTTCGTCAACACGCCGTCCAACCCGACCGGCTGGACCGCCGACAAGGAGACGCTGCAGGCGATCCTCGATCTCGCCCGCGAAAGGGGCCTGTGGATCATCGCCGACGAGATCTACTCGCTGTTTCATTACGGCGATAGTCGCGCGCCGTCCTTCATCGACATCATGGCCGATGAGGATCGCATCCTGTTCGTCAATTCCTTTTCCAAGAACTGGGCGATGACCGGCTGGCGCATCGGCTGGATCAAGATCCATCCCGCCTTGCAGCAGGTGTTCGAGAACCTGGTCCAGTATTCGACTTCCGGCGTTGCGCAGTTCATGCAGCGCGGCGCCGTCGTTGCCCTCGATGAGGGCGACGCCTTCATCGTCGAGCAGGTGGAGCGGGCGAGGGCGGCGCGCGACCTGGTGTGCGGCATTCTCGCCGAAACCGGCAGGGCGCGGTTCACCGTGCCGCAGGGCGCATTCTATCTGTTCTTCGCGGTCGACGGCATCTCCGATTCCCGCGCTGCCGCCTTCGACATGGTCGACCGCGCCAATGTCGGCCTGGCTCCCGGCACCGCCTTCGGCCCCGGCGGCGAAGCCTTCCTCAGGCTATGCTTCCACCGCCGCCTCGACCAGCTCGAAGAAGCCGCGCACCGGCTGGCGAAATGGATGACGAGTGTGTGAGCTGTCTCGAAGCCCGAGTTGAAACTCGCTCCAGCGAGACAGTTGGCGTGGGTGTCGAGAACCGGAGCGCAGCGGACATTTGGGTCCGCACGAGAAGCGCAGAAAGCCGCGTCAGATGGCCGCCGGAGTAGAGTTTCAAACGGGCTTCACCCGCCCGACTTCGGCACCAGCAGCGGAATGACGCGGTCGCTCTTGGCGACCGACGGTCGGCCCGCCGAACCGTAGGGAATCCCCAACGCATCCCATGTCTCGACCAGCGCGTCCTGCAGGGACGCAATCAACGCGTCCGAATGGAACGGTGTAGGCGTGATGCGCAGCCGCTCGGTGCCGCGCGGCACTGTCGGGTAGTTGATCGGCTGGATGTAGATGCCGTGCACACCGAGCAGGCGGTCGCTGGCCATCTTGCAGAGCTCGGGATCGCCGACCAGAAGGGGCACGATGTGGGTAGGCGACTCCATCACCGGCAGGCCGGCCGCGGCCAGCACTTGCTTGGTCCGTGTCGCCTGACGCAGCTGCGCGTCGCGCTCGGCCTGCGAGCGCTTGAGATGGCGGATCGAGGTGGTTGCCGCGGCAGCGATCGCCGGCGGCAACGCCGTGGTGAAGATGAAGCCCGGCGCATAGGAGCGCACCGCGTCGATCACCGCAGTGTTGCCGGCGATGTAGCCGCCAAGCGTGCCGAACGCCTTGGCCAGTGTGCCCTCGATGATGTCGATGCGGTCGGCCAGCCCTTCGCGCTCGGTGATGCCGCCGCCGCGCGGCCCGTACATGCCGACGGCGTGGACCTCGTCGATGTAGGTCATGGCGTTGTAGCGCTCGGCGAGGTCGACGATCTGCTTGATCGGCGCGATGTCGCCGTCCATCGAATAGACGCTCTCGAAGACAATCAGCTTGGCGCGCTCGCGGCCGGCCGTCTGCAGCAGGCTTTCGAGATGCGCGACGTCGTTATGGCGGAAGATCTTCTTCTCGGCGCCCGAGCGCCGCACGCCCTCGATCATCGAAGCGTGGTTGAGCTCGTCCGAGATGATCAGGCAATTGGGAAGCAGCTTTGCAATGGTCGAGATCGACGCCTCGTTGGAAACGAAGCCGGAGGTGAAAACCAGTGCGGCTTCCTTGTCGTGCAGGTCGGCCAGCTCCAGTTCGAGCTCGACCAGCGGGTTGCTGGTGCCGGAGATGTTGCGGGTGCCGCCGGCCCCCGACCCCATCTTGCCTGCCGCCTTCTGGAACGCGGCAATGACGTCGGGATGCTGGCCCATGCCGAGATAGTCGTTGGAGCACCAGACGGTGATTTCCTCGGCGCGGCCATTGGCGCGCCAGATGGCGCGCGGGAATTTCCCGACAATACGCTCAAGGTCGGCGAAGACGCGGTAGCGACGTTCCGCATGGAGCTGGTCGATCGCTTCCTCGAAAAACCGCTGATAGTTCATGTCGCCTTCCCAGTTTTGCGCGGGATCATAGTCATTGGCCCATTCATCGTCCACCTGGCCTTTTTGGTCAAAATGCCACGCCCCGAGCCTGTTCCTAACGACCACGGAACGTGGCCTATTCCCTTGATGTGGATCAATCTTGTTTCACGACAATGCCACGCGCCGATGAGACCGGTTACCGCAGGTTCTAATGGCTTGGCGGCAGGTTTTCCAGTAAGGCGACGATTGAGACAGTTCCGACAAATCATGAATAGCGAGGATGCGGATGACGGTTTTGGTGACAGGCGGTGCCGGCTATATCGGTAGCCATATGGTCTGGGAATTGCTGGACACGGGCGACAACGTCGTCGTCCTCGACCGGCTTTCCACCGGCTTTGAATGGGCGGTGGCCCCGGAAGCAAAGCTCGTCGTCGGCGACGTCGCCGACAGGGAACTGGTCGCCTCGATCATTCGCGACAATAAGGTCGACGCGATCATCCATTTCGCCGGCTCGATCGTGGTCCCCGAATCGGTCGCCGACCCGCTTGCCTATTACGAGAACAACACCTGCAAGACGCGCACCCTGATCGAGACCGCTGTGCGCGAAGGCGTGCCCAATTTCATCTTTTCCTCGACCGCCGCCGTCTATGGCGGCGCCGGCCTGGAGCCGGTGCGCGAGGATGCCCGGCTTGCGCCGGAATCGCCCTATGGCCTGTCCAAGCTGATGAGCGAATGGATGCTGCGCGACGCGGCGATTGCCCATGGGTTGCGCTATACGGCGCTGCGCTATTTCAACGTCGCCGGCGCCGATCCGAAGGGCCGCACCGGCCAGTCGACGCCCGGTGCCACGCATCTGATCAAGGTCGCCTGCGAGACGGCGCTCGGCAAGCGCTCCTTCATGCAGGTGTTCGGCACCGACTATCCGACGCCGGACGGCACCTGCATGCGCGACTATATCCACGTCAGCGACCTGGCGGCGGCGCATCGGCTGGCGCTTCAGCGGCTGCGTGCCGGCGGATCGAGCCTGGTCGCCAATTGTGGTTACAGCCACGGCTATTCGGTGCTCGAGGTCATCGACAGCGTCCGCCGCGTCTTCGGCCATGATTTCGAGGTACGGATGGGCGATCGCCGCGCCGGCGACGCCGCCGCGGTCGTCGCCAATTCGGAGCTGGCGCGCGGCGAGCTCGGCTGGACCCCGCAGCGCGACAACCTCGACCAGATCGTTGCCGATGCGCTTGCCTGGGAGCGCATCCTGACCAGCAAGAATTCGGCTCTGGGGTGAAGTGGGCTCTCCGCAAATGTTGGTTCAGCGCTGGGGGCGGAATGAAAATCCTGGTGCTTGGGGCCGGCGTCGTCGGTACGGCGGCGGCCTATTATCTGGCCAGCGACGGCCATGAGGTGACGGTGATCGAGCGCCATCCGGCGGCGGCACGCGGCACCAGCCGGTCGAATGCCGGCCTGGTGTCGCCCGGAGACGCCACCGCCTGGGCCTCGCCAGCCGCGCTGAAGACGTTCCTGCGCGGCCTCTATAACCACGATCTCGGCATCAAGGTGCGGCTGCGCTTCGATCCGTATTTTTTCGCCTGGAGCCTGCGCTTCCTGCGCCAGTGCACGCATAAGCGCATGCGCGCCAACACCGACGTCAAGTTGCGTCTGGCGCTCTATTCGCGCGACTGCATCAACGCCGTCTCCGCCGAAACCGGCATCCACTATGACGAGCGCAAGAAGGGAATTCTCTATTTCTTCCGCTCGCAGCAGAGCTTTGATACCGGCACCGACAATTATCGCTATCTCGGCGAACACGGCCTGCCGATCGAGATCGTCGGCCGCGACCGGCTGGTCGAGCTCGAGCCCGGCCTTGCCGGCGCCAAGGACAAGATAGCCGGCGGCGTCTATTCGCCGATCGACCAGACCGGCGACTCCAGCCAATTCACGCAGAACCTCGCTGCCTATGCCGCCGAGAAACTCGGCGTCCAATTCCTCTACGGCACCACGGTCGAAGGCCTCGACATCGACGGCGACCGGGTGCGCGCCGTGATGACCTCGACCGGCCCGGTGGCCGGTGACGCGGTGGTCATTTCCATGGGGCCGGAGAGCGGTCTGCTCGGCCGCCGCTACGGCATCGACCTGCCCGTCTATCCCGTGAAGGGCTATACCGTGACTGTTCCGCTGGAAGATGAAAGCAAGGGGCCGATCATGGGTGGCGCCGACGAGGACCGGCTGATCGGCTATTCCAGGCTGGGAAATCGGCTGCGGATGTCCTCGACGGCGGAGTTCACCGGGTTCGACCGCACGTTCAAGCCACGCGATTTCAACTCGATCCTGAACACCGGCAAGGACCTGTTCCCCGGCGCTTTCGACGAGAGCAAGGCTGAGCTCTGGGCTGGACTTCGCCCGATGATGCCTAACTCCGTGCCGGTCATCGGACGGGCGCGGTACGACAATCTCTACCTCGACACCGGCCACGGCCATCTCGGCTGGACCATGGCCTGCGGTTCGGGAAAATTCCTTGCTGACGTGGTCGCCGGCCGCAAGCCGGAGATCGATCCGCAAGGATTGCTCTACAGGAACTAGGCATCTCCAGACATCAGGGCGTCATGAGCTCGGCGGTCAGGCTCGTTCGTCGACCGCCGAACGCCAGGAGCGCACGTAACTTGTCCAGAGTGGATCGGCCGACGGTTCGGTCCTTTCGCCTCTGCCTTGCGGTGTCCCCTGGTCCGACGCCAGCAAGGCGGCGCCGATGCTGGTGCCTGTCGCAGCCTCGGAGGCAATGACGGCGCGCGCCGCCGCCGCAGCCAGCATGCGTGTGAACAGCCGGTTGCGGGCGAAGGGTCCTTCGACGATGGTGGGACCGTCCGCGCCGATCAGGTCGAGGCAGGTCGCGGTCATCAGCGCCAGGTAGAACGAGATGGCGACAAAGCGCTGGCCGACGCTCATACCGTCCGCGTTAAGCCATGATGCGGCGTGATGCGGAAACGGCCCCGAACCCTGTTGGGTCGAGGGCAATAGGGACGTCTTGCGCGCTAGCACCGTGGCAACATCGTCTTCCGTCCAGTTCTCCGATTGGCCCTCGGTCAGCAGGGAGAACTCGCGGCCACCCATGAAGCGCGCCGACGGCACGGGATCGCCGAGCGCGTTGACATTGACCAGCGTATCGCGTGCCGGGTCGAGCGCGATCTTGTTGCCTCCGACTGCCATCGACACCACCCAGGTGCCGGTCGAGACCACGGAGAAAGGCGGTCTGTCGGACAGGAGATGCGGCAGCAGCGAGGCGTTGGAATCGTGCAGGCCGCAAAACACCGGCGTTTGCGGGTCGAGCCCGGTCCGTGTCGCAAGCGCGGGCAGGATCGGCCCGAGGCGGTCCTTCGCCGGCCGTACCGGCGCCATTAGCCGGCGCCATTGCAGCCGGTCGACCAGCGACGAAAAATCCGCTTTCCAGGGGTTCCACAGATCGGTGTGGCAGCCGAGCGAAGTCGCCTCGCTGGCGGCGACGCCGGTCAGGCGCAAGGCCCAGTATTGCGGATACATCAGGATCGCGGCGGTTCTGGCGAAATCCGCCGGAAAGCGCTTCTGCTGCCAGAACAGCTGCGCGCCGAGATTGAGGCCGGCCGGCAGGCGCGGCGTGCCGGTCTCGGAGAACGCCGGACGGATCGTGTCATAGTCCCCGGCAAGGGCATCCGGCCCGTCGAATTCGTAGTCGAGCACCGGCAGCGCCAGTTCGCCTGATGCGTCGACCAGCACGCCCGTTGCGCCATGGGTGGTGATCGATATCGCATCGATGCGCTGCTCGCGATCGATCTCGGCCAGGCTGCCAAGGATAAACGCCCATAACCGCTCGACGTCATGGTGCGGGTATGGGCCTTGCCGAACCGGCTCGTTCACCATCCTGCGCAGCGCGACTTCGCTTGCTGCGGCAAGATCGACCAGCGCCACCTTGGCGTTGGTCTTGCCGATATCGATGACGGCGACGTGGCGGGTCATTCCATATGGAACATTGTTTCCAGCGGCACCGCCACCGGCTCGTTGTTCGGCTTGGTCTCCATGATGTCCGCCATCTCGGCCCACCAACGCTGCATCACCGGATGCTTCGGCAATTCGTCCATGCCATGGTCGTCACGGCGCCACAGCACGCCGAACAAGGTGCTGGTCTCTTCGTCGAGATGGATCGAGTAATCGGAGATACCGGCCTGCTTGAGCAGCGCGACCAGCGACGGCCAGATGTCGTCGTGGCGCCTCTTGTATTCGGCCTTCATGCCCGGATTGAGCTTCATCTTGAACGCGTATTTCTCCGGCATCAGGCAAAGCGCTCCCGCCGCACGCGGCGCCACAGGATCGGCAGCGCGATGACGATGATCAGCAGCAGGCCGATGAAGATCGACATAACGATCCCCGGCACGTTGAGTAGGCCGAGGCCGAAGGTCACCAGCCCCATGATGAAGGCCGCGAGCACGACGCCCACTATGCTGCCGGCCCCGCCCAGGATACTGACGCCACCAAGCACCACCATGGTGATGACTTCCAATTCATAGCCTTGCGCGATCGACGGCCGGGTCGAGCCGAGCCGCGATGTGATCAGCACCGAGGCGATGCCCGCCATCAGGCCGGTCAGGCAAAACAGGATGAATTTGATACGGCCGACGCGCACCCCGGAAAACTGCGCCGCGACCGGGTTGTTACCGATGGCAAAGACCCGGCGGCCGAAGCTCGTCCGGTGCAGAAGGAACCAGTAGACGACTGCCGCGATCAGGAAAAGCGTCAGTTCGAACGACACCACCCACCAGACATAGCCCTGGCCGAAGAAGGCGAAGCTCGCAGGATAGCCCTTGTAGGCCTGGTCGCCCAGGATGATGAAGGCAATGCCGCGAAACAGGCTCATCGTGCCGATGGTGACGACGATCGACGGCAAGCCGAGCCTGGTGACGAGCAGTCCGTTGAAGGCGCCGCAGCCGAGCCCGACGACGAGGCCGATTGCCACCAGTTCAGGCATGCCGGCGCCGGCCTGCACCGCCATGCCCATCATTGTTGACGCCAGCGCGATGATGGCGGCCACCGACAGGTCGATTTCGCCGGAGATGATCAGCAGCGCCATGGCCAGCGCGATCAGCGCCTTTTCGGTGAAGTTGAAGGTCAGGTCCGAGAGCGACCATGGGTCGAGGAAATAGGGCGAGGCAAAACTGTTGACGGCAAAGATAGCGATGGCCACCGCGATTAGCAGCGCCTCCCATGAGAAAATCGCCGACGTGAAAGGCTTGTCGAGCCGATCGGGAATGTGGCGTGGGGCAGGGGTGTCGGTCATGCCGCTTCCGCCTTTTTGAGAATGATGCGGCCTTGCCGGCGTTCGCCGCGCGCGTTGAGCACCACGGCCAGGATGATGGCGCTGCCTGAAATCGCCATCTGCCAGAAGGGCGAGATATTGATGACCGGCAGCGCGTTGGAGATGATGCCGAGGAACAGCGCGCCGAGCACCGCACCGCCGACCGAGCCGATGCCGCCGGCGATCGAGATGCCGCCGATGACGCAGGCGGCGATGATGTTGAGCTCATAGCCGTTGGCGACCTCGACCGAGGCGATGACGTAGCGCGAAATCCAGAGATAGCCGCAGAGGCCGCCGATCATCCCCGAAATGCAGAAGACGGTGAATTTCGTCCGGCCGACATCGATGCCGGCATAGACCGATGCGGTCGGGTTGACGCCGATGGCATAGATCGAGCGGCCGAGCGCGGTGCGCGTCATCACGAGGAAGAACAGCGCAATAACCAGCAGGGCGATCCACGACAGTACCGGAATGCCGAGGAAAGCCGCGCGCTGCAACCCGATGAAATCAGCGCTCATCTGGTCGGCGTTGACCCAGGCGCCGCCTGAAATGACGAACGTGGCGCCGCGGTAGATGGTGAGGGTGCCGAGCGTTACCACGATCGAGGGAATGTTCAGCCGCCATACCAGCAGGCCGTTGATGGCGCCGAGCACCAGGCCGACCAGAAGTGCGATGACGATCAGCAGCGGGATCGGGATCGCCGGATGCGCGGCGTTCAGCATTGCCACCACCATGCCGGTGAAGCAGAGATTTGAAGCCATCGACAGGTCGATCGAGCGGGTCAGGATGACGACCATCTGGCCGAGCGCCAGGATCATCAGGATCGACGTGTCGTTGAACACCTGGCGCAGGTTGGCCGGATCGGCAAAACCTGGAAACCGCGTGGAGATCAGCCCGATCAGCGCGACGATTGCCGCCAGCAGCCAGACCTCGCGGTATTTGAGAAGAGCCTTCATGCCGCGATCCCCGCTGCCGTCCTGACCAAGGTTTCGGCGTCGAGCCCTTTATTGTCGTAGACCGCGGCAATGCGGCCCTCGCGCATAACGACGACGCGGTCCGACATGCCGAGGATTTCCGGCAATTCGGACGACACCATGATCACCGACAGGCCTTGCGCGACGAGCTCGGCCATGAAGCCGTGCACGGCAGCCTTCGAGCCGATGTCGATGCCCTTGGTCGGCTCGTCCAGGATGATCACCTTGGGCGCGGTCGCCAGCCATTTGGCGATGACGATCTTCTGCTGGTTGCCGCCCGACAGCGTGCCGACGTCCTGGCTGAGCGAGGAGGCGCGCAGATCGAGCCGCTCGGTGTAGGAGCGGGCCAGCGCGAACTCTTCGGCCAGCCGCAATATGCCGGATTTGGATGTCCGTTTGAGCGAGGGCAGCGAGACATTCTGGAAGATCGGCAGGCCGATCACCACGCCTTGCTTGCCGCGCTCCTCCGGCACATAGACGATGCCGGCGTCGATCGAATCCGCCGCCGATTTCGGCGCGATTGCCTTACCCTCCAGCGTGATCGTGCCGCCGCTGGTGCGGGTGATGCCTGATATCGCCTGCATCACCTCGCTGCGCCCGGCGCCGACAAGGCCGTAGAAGCCGAGGATTTCGCCCCTGTGCAGCTCGAAGCCTATGTCGTCGAACTCGGTCGGGTGCGACAGGCCGGAGACGGCCAGCACCGGCGCGCCGATCTCGGCCTTGCGCTGCGGAAAGATGTGATCGACCGAGCGGCCGACCATCATGCGCACGATCTGGCTCTGGCCGGCGTCCTTGATCAGGCCTTCGCCGACCATCTCGCCGTCGCGGAACACGGTATAGCGGTCGGCGATGCGGTAGATCTCATCGAATTTGTGGCTGATGAACAGGATCGCCTTGCCGTCGCTCTTGAGGAATTCGATCAGCAGGAAAAGCTCTTCGATCTCCTTCATCGAAAGCGCTGCCGTCGGCTCGTCCATGATGACGATCCGCGCGTCGATGGACATGGCGCGGGCAACCGCGACTAGGTGCTTGTTGGCAATGCCGAGATCCTTCAGCCTGGCGTCGGCGTCGATATGGCCGGCGCCCATCGTGTCGAGCACCTCGCGGGCATTCTTGCGCATGGTGCGCCAGTCGATGGTTTTGAAACGCGTGCGCGGCGCATGGCCGAGGAAGATGTTTTCGGCCACCGTCAGGTCGTCGAACAGCACGGTTTCCTGGTGGATGGCGGTGATGCCATGCCCGAACGCGGCGTGGGCGCTGGGCAGTGTGACCGGCTGGCCGTCGATGCTGATCGTGCCAGCATCCGGCTGGTAGATGCCGGTCATGATCTTGACCAGCGTCGACTTGCCGGCACCGTTTTCGCCGATCAGCGCGGTTACGTGGCCGGGATAGAGCGACAGGCCGACATTGTGCAGCGCCCGCACGCCGGGAAAGCTTTTCGAGATGCCGGACAGCGTCAGGCGCGGTCCGGATGACAAAGGCGCTTCATTTGCCACTTCGTGCTGGGCTGTCGTGTCCATAATCGTATCAAGCCCTGTAGCAAGGTTCGTTTGAAAGCGCGGCGGAACCTGAGCCCCGCCGCACCGTTTCGAAGGTTCCAGGATCAATAGATCTTGGAGAACTTTTCGATGTTCGACTTGTCGAACTGGAAGGGCGGAGCCATCGCAGCCGAGTTGGTGTCGTCGAGCGTGACCTTGCCGACGCGGCCGATCGACAGCGTAGCACCGGGCTTGGCCTCTTCCTTCTTCACCGCCAGGTCGTGGGCGAGGTAGACGGCGGAGTAGCCGAGATCGATCGGGTTCCACAGCGCAACCGCCTGGCTGGCGCCATTGTCGATGAACTTCTTGAACTCCGACGGCAGCGCCAGGCCGGTGACGTTGACCTTGCCGATCAGGCCTTCATCGGTCACCACCTGCGCGGCGGCAACGACGCCGACCGTGGTCGGTGCGATGATCGCCTTGAGGTTCGGATAGGACTTCAGCAGGCCCTTGGCTTCGTCCGTGCTCTTGGCCGAGTCGTCGTCGCCATAGACGGTGGCGACGAGCTTGATCTTGGGGAACTTCTCCGGCAGCACCTTCTTGGCCGCGTCGATCCAGGCATTCTGGTTGGTCGCGGTCGAAGAAGCCGACAGGATGGCGACATCGCCGCCTTCCGGCAGGTAGTCGGCGGCCAGCTTGATGATGGTCTCACCGATCAGGTTGGTATCGGAGGGGTTGAGGTGAAGCTGGCGTCCTTCCGGCGCGACGCCTGAATCCCACGAGATGACGGTAATGCCGCGCTGCATCGCCTTCTTCAGCACTGGCACCAGCGCGTCGGCGTCGTTCGCCGAAATGGCGATGGCATTGACCTTCTGGGCGATCAGCGAATTGACCACTTCGATCTGCGCTTCGGCGGTCGCCTTGGTCGGGCCGGTGTAGATGATATCGACATCGCCGAGCTCCTTGGCCGCCTCTTCGGCGCCCTTGTTGGCGGCGTCGAAGAAGCCGTTGCCGAGCGACTTCACCACCAGCGCGATCTTGACGTTTTCGGCGTAGGCGGCATTCACGAACATGGCGGCGGAGAACGCCGCCGTAACCATCAATTTCTTCAGAAAGCTCATCGAATATCCTCCCTTGAGCGTTGCATTCCATCGCCGCTGCGGGCGTGAGTGGTTCTCAGGCCTGCAGCGAAGATTCTTCCTTGTTGGTTGCCGTTGTGCGGGCGATGATCAGCGTCACGCCGGCGGTCTCCAGCATCTTGGCTTCGCGATCCTCGATGGCGTCGTCGGTGATCACCGTGGCGATGCGCGACAGGCCGCACAGGATCAGGCTCGAGCGTTTGCGGAACTTCGAGGAATCGACCAGCACCACCAATTCGTCTGCCTGGTCGATCAGTTTCTGCTCGGCCTGGATCAGCAGCGGGTCGCCTTCCATAAGACCGAGCGGCCCCAGCCCTTGCGCGCCCATGAACATGCGGCGCGCGTAGAAATTGCGCGTCACGTCATTGTCGAACGGCGACAGGATGATGTTCTGCTCGCGGTAGATGGTGCCGCCCGACAGCATCACCGTGTTCTTGGAGTGCCTGAGCAAGTGCTCCGCGATCGGGAAGGAATTGGTGAAGATCGGCATGCGGCGGCCGGTCAGGAAATGCACCATCTGGAAGGTGGTGGTGCCGCCATTGATGATGATCGGCTCGCCGTCCTTGCACAGATCCACGGCTTCCCGCGCGATTGCCCGCTTCTGCGAAGCGTTGATGGTCTCGTTGACGGAAAAGGGCCGGCCGGCAAGGCCGATGAACTGCGGCGGCGAAAGCGCCTCGGCGCCGCCGCGCACCCGGCGCAGCCGTTTTTGCACATGCAATGCCGCGATGTCGCGCCGGATCGTCGCCTCCGACGACTCCGTCAGGTCGACCATCTCCTGCACCGTCACCACAGGCTTTTCCTGGACGGCGGACAGAATGATCCTGTGGCGCTCTTTCTCGTGCATGGTTCCTCCCTGCCGGAGCATCTAGTCACCCAAAGCGCGCAGTGTCAATCATTTCCGATCAGATAATTTCATTGTGCATTGCAATATGACTGATATTGATCGTTTGTGATTGACAAGGCCGCCGCTTGCGTAGAAATTCGTACAAAAGGGACCCGCGCCGTTTGCGTGTCCCAAAGGGAGGATACCTATGCTCGACAAGCGCTCCGGCACGCGCCTCGCCAATCTTTGGGATGACGCAAAAGCGCAAGCAATGAGCGAGCCCGAACGTCTGGTCTATCGCTCGAATGTTCTTGGCTCCGACAAGCGCGTCACCAACTATGGCGGCGGCAACACCTCCTCCAAGATCTGGCAAAACGATCCGCTCACCGGCGAGAGCGTGGAAGTGCTGTGGGTCAAGGGCTCGGGCGGCGACAGCGCCTCGATCAAGCTCGACGGCTTCGCCACGCTCTACATGGACAAATTGCGCGCGCTGAAAGGTCTCTATCGCGGCCTCGAACATGAAGACGAGATGGTCGGCTATCTGCCCCATTGCACCTTCAACCTCAACCCGCGCGCGGCTTCCATCGACACGCCGCTGCATGCCTTCGTGCCGAAGCCCTATGTCGACCATATGCATCCCGATGCCATCATCGCCATTGCCGCCGCCAAGGATTCGCAGGCGCTGACCAAGGAAATCTTCGGCGACACGATCGGCTGGCTGCCATGGAAACGTCCGGGCTTCGAGCTCGGCCTATGGCTGGAGAAATTCTGCCGCGAAAACCCCGAAGCCAAGGGTGTCGTACTGGCCAGTCATGGCCTGTTCAGCTGGGGCGACACGCCGAAGGAATGCTACGAGACGACGATCTCGGTGATCAACCAGGCGATCGACTGGTTCGAGCGCAAGAGCCATGGCAAGCCGATTTTCGGCGGCGAAGTCGTCAAATCCCTCGATGCGCCTGCGCGTCGCGCCGTGGCCGCAAAACTGATGCCGAGGATCCGTGGCCTGATCTCGGAGAACAGCCACAAGCTCGGCCATTTCGACGATTCCCCTGCCGTGCTCGAATTCGTCAATTCCAGGGATTTGCGGCCGCTGGCGGCACTCGGCACGTCCTGCCCGGACCACTTCCTGCGCACCAAGATCCGGCCGCTGGTCATCGAGTTCGACCCCCAAAATCCCGACGTCGATGCCGTCATTGCCCGTCTTGCCGATGATGTGGCGGAGTATCGCGTCGGCTATCAGGCCTATTATGACCGCTGCAAGCACGCTGACTCGCCTCCGGTGCGCGACCCTAACGCGGTGGTCTATCTGATGCCGGGCGTCGGCATGTTCACCTTCGCCGGCGACAAGGCGACGGCGCGCATTTCGGGCGAATTCTACGTCAACGCCATCAACGTCATGCGCGGCGCCTCGACGGTCTCGACCTATGTCGGCCTGCCCGACCAGGAAGCCTTCGACATCGAATACTGGCTGCTCGAAGAGGCAAAGCTGCAGCGTCTGCCGAAACCAAAGGCTCTTGCCGGCCAGATTGCGCTGGTCACCGGCGGCGCCGGCGGCATCGGCCGGGCCACCGCCAACCGGCTGCTGCGCGAGGGCGCGTGCGTCGTGCTGGCCGATATCGACGAAGCAGCCCTTGCCAGCGCCAATGACGAGCTTGCCAAGGCCTATGGCAAGGATTTCGTGCGGCCCGTAGTCATCAACGTCACGTCCGAGGATCAGGTGATCTCCGGCTTTGCCGAAACGGCGGTCGAATTCGGCGGCATCGATATTCTGGTCTCCAATGCCGGCCTGGCCTCCTCGGCGCCGATCGAGGACACCACGCTGACGCTGTGGAACAAGAACATGGACATCCTGTCGACCGGCTATTTCCTGGTTTCGCGGGAGGCGTTCCGGCTGTTTCGGGCGCAGAAGATCGGCGGCAACGTCGTCTTCGTCGCCTCCAAGAATGGGCTTGCCGCATCGCCAAACGCCGCCGCCTATTGCACTGCCAAGGCCGCCGAAATCCATCTGGCACGCTGCCTGGCGCTGGAAGGCGCGGAAGCGCAGATCAGGGTCAATGTCGTCAACCCCGACGCTGTGCTGCGCGGCTCGAAGATCTGGACCGGCGAATGGAAGGAACAGCGCGCCGCCGCCTACAAGATGTCGACCGACGATCTCGAGGAGCACTACCGCTCGCGTTCGATGCTGAAGCGGTCGGTGTTCCCCGAAGACATCGCCGAGGCGATCTATTTCTTCGCCTCCGATATGTCGGCCAAATCGACCGGCAACATCATCAACGTCGACGCCGGCAACGCACAGAGCTTTACGCGATAAGCAGTCGTTTGAGGGTTGGCGCCGACGCCGGAGCTTTACCCTTCTCCCCGTCACCATACGGGGAGAAGGTGCCGGCAGGCGGATGAGGGGCAGCGCCAACCGAACGCATTTGGGAGGAAACTTTAGTGTCCGAAACCATCATCTCCGCCGATGTTGTCGAGAAAGACAATGCCGCGCGCAACGCCAATCTCAAGCGCGACTACGAGTCTCTCGGCGAGCGCCTCGACCGCCGCGGCATCGCCATCGACGCCATCCGCGACAAGGTCGAGAAATTCGCCGTCGCCATCCCGTCCTGGGGCGTCGGCACCGGCGGCACCCGCTTTGCCCGCTTTCCCGGCGCCGGAGAGCCGCGTGACATTTTCGACAAGATCGAGGACTGCGCCGTCATCCGGCAATTGACGCAGGCGACGCCGACCGTCTCGCTGCATATTCCCTGGGACAAGGCCGATCCGAACCGGCTGAAGCAGGCGGCATCCCGCTTCGGCCTCGGCTTCGACGCCATCAACTCCAACACCTTCTCCGACGCCAGGGACCAAAAACTTTCCTATAAATTCGGCTCGCTGTCGCATGCCGATGCAGCAACACGCCGGCAGGCGGTCGAGCACAATCTCGAATGCATCGAGATCGGCAGGACGCTGGGCTCCAAAGCGCTGACGGTATGGATCGGTGACGGCTCGAACTTTCCCGGCCAGGTCAATTTCGCCAAGGCATTCGAGCGCTATCTCGACGCGATGAAGGAGATCTATGCCGGACTGCCGGACGGCTGGAAACTGTTCACCGAGCACAAGATGTACGAGCCGGCCTTCTATTCGACCGTCGTGCAGGATTGGGGCACCAACTACATCATCGCCAAAGAGCTTGGCGACAAGGCGTTCTGTCTGGTCGACCTTGGCCATCACGCCCCCAACGTCAACATCGAGATGATCGTGTCGCGACTGATCCAGTTCAAGAAACTTGGCGGCTTCCATTTCAACGATTCGAAATACGGCGACGACGATCTCGACGCCGGCTCGATCGATCCCTACCGGCTGTTCCTCGTCTTCAATGAACTGGTCGATGCCGAGCTTTCAGGTGCAGAAGGGTTCGATCCGGCTCACATGCTCGACCAGAGCCACAACGTCACCGACCCGATCGAAAGCCTGATGCTGTCGGCAATTGAGGTGCAGCGCGCCTATGCTCAGGCGCTGCTGGTCGACCGCAAGGCGCTCGAAGGTTTCCAGGACGCCAATGACGCGCTGATGGCGACGCAGACGCTGAAGATAGCCTATCGCACCGACGTCGAGCCGATCCTTGCCATGGCGCGGCTGAAGACCGGCGGCGCCATCGATCCGGTCGCCGCCTACCGCGCCGCCGGCTACCGAGCGAAGGTCGCAGCCGAACGGCCGGCGGTGGCGAGCGTCGGCGGCGGGATTGTTTGATGTTGGGGGTGAAAATGAAAAATCCGCCACGAAGGGCGGGTCGTTGGAGCCAATTAGCACCACACTCAAATTAGTAGCATAGCTGCCGGCACAAAGCAAGAACAAAATTGCTGTAACGTGAAAATTCTGGGAGCCGCGATGAAGCGTGGCCTTGTTTCCAACGCTGCGGCGCTCAGAAGTAACGGCATGGATCCTAGGGTCTCCGCGACGTCGCTTCGCTCCTGCTCCGCCCTAGGATGACGAAGGCGTGAGGGCCTACAGCTAATCGCAGATGTTGGGGATTGGCGGCTGATGGCAATGGCAAACGTTGCAGGCTGGCGGCTGCTGGCAAATCGCAAACTTTCGGGATTAGCCGATCCCTCCCTCCCTTCGTCATCCTAGGGCGGAGCAGGAGCGAAGCGACGTAGCGGAGACCCTAGGATCCATGCCGTTGCAGTCGCCGAAGATTGCAACGGCGGTTGCGAGGCGAACCGGCACAGGCGTGCGAACCCTCCCGATTCTTTCGATCTTCGCAGTAGACTCAACCGCTCCAAGCGCGTTTCCTAGGCCTACCCCACGCCTCGGAGGACGGCCATGCACAACACCCGCCGAACCCTAATCGCCGTAAGCCTTTCCCTCACCCTGACCTTCGTACCCTTCCTCGCCTATGCCGCCTCGCCGCAGCCGGCGAAGGGCGAGCACGGCATGGTGGTGACCGCCCAGCACCTTGCGTCTGAGGTCGGCGTCGAGGTGCTGAAGCAGGGCGGCAACGCGGTCGATGCCGCCGTCGCCGTCGGCTATGCGCTGGCCGTGGTCTATCCGACCGCCGGCAATATCGGCGGTGGCGGCTTCATGACCATCCGCTTCAAGGACGGCCGCTCGACCTTCCTCGATTTTCGCGAGCGCGCGCCGCTGGCCGCGACCAAAACCATGTATCTCGACAAGGACGGCAAGCCGGTAAAAGGCGCCAGTCTCGACGGCTATCTGGCGGTCGGCGTGCCGGGCTCGGTCGCTGGTTTCGAAATGGCGCGGGAGAAATACGGCACGCTGTCGCGGCAGGACTTGCTGGCGCCGGCCATCCGCTTTGCCAAAGAAGGCTTCGTGCTGGAGCAGGGCGATGCGGCCTCGCTCCAGGGCGGCGCGGAGCGGTTGGCCAGGGACCCAGCGGCGGCGGCCATTTTCCTCAAGCCGGACGGCAAGCCTTATGCTGTCGGCGAGCGCCTTGTTCAGCCCGATCTCGCGGCTTCGCTTGCCGCCATTTCCGAACGCGGGGCGGATGCCTTCTACAAAGGCGCGACCGCCGACGCCATCGTCAAGGCGAGTGGCGAGAAGGGCGGCATTCTGGCCAGGGCTGATTTCGAAAACTATGCGGTGCGCGAGCTCAAGCCGGCGACCTGCAATTACCGCGGCTACGAGATCATTTCCTCGCCGCCGCCGAGCTCCGGCGGCGTCATCATCTGCGAGATCCTCAACGTGCTTGAGTTCTATCCGTTGTCCTATCTCGGCGCCGGTTCGGCCGAGACGGTTCACGTCATGGTCGAGGCGATGCGCCACGCCTATGTCGACCGCAATTCGGCGCTCGGCGATCCCGGCTTCATCGACAATCCGGTCGCAAAACTGCTCGACAAGAATTACGCCAGGGAAATTCGCGAAAAGATCGATCCGTTCCGGGCCGGCGTCTCGCAGGAATTGATGCCGAAGGGCTTTGGCGAGAGCAACGAGACGACGCATTTTTCGATCATCGACAATGACGGCAATGCCGTCGCGGTAACCTACACGCTGAACGGCTCTTTCGGCGCCGGCGTTGTCGCCGCCGGCACCGGCATCCTGCTCAACAACGAGATGGACGATTTCACCCAGAAACCCGGCGTGCCCAATCTCTATGGCCTCGTCCAGGGCGAGGCGAATGCGATTGCGCCGAAAAAGACGCCGCTGTCGTCGATGAGCCCCACCATCCTCGCCAAAGACGGCAAGCCGTTCATGGTCATCGGCAGCCCCGGCGGTTCACGCATCATCACCATCACGCTGGAGGCGATCGTCAACGTCGTCGATCACGGCATGAACATCCAGGAGGCCATCGACGCACCGCGCATCCATCACCAGTGGCTGCCTGACACGGTCTATATCGAACCCTTCGGCCTGTCGCCCGATACCGAAAAGCTGCTTACCGGCATGGGCTACCGCCTCGATCTTGCCGACACGACCTGGGGCCAGGCGGCCGGCATCCTGGTCGGCGGCAAGAGCCTGGCGGAAATCGAGAAGGGTGGCGGCGCCCGCTACAATGGCGCCATCGACAGCCGCGCCGCAGCCGGCAAGGCTATCGGGTATTAAACCCCAAAAAGTGGGAACCGGTTTTCGGATAAGATCATGGTCAACAAGAAGATTGCGCCTTGCTTCAGGTGACCAGCGCGATCGTCGACGCTATCAGCATCAGCGCCGCGATGCCGACGAACAGGGCGTAGATGCGCGGCCGGTCGAGCAGAAGTGCATTGCCGGATATCCATGCCGCGGTGGCGCCACCAAGCGCGAAAAAGAAGGTGCTGCGGCGCCCGAAGCTCAAGCCGGCAGCCATCAGGCCACCGATGATCAGGGCGCCGAACACGATGATCACGGCGACTGCGTATTTTTCGAAATCGTTGCTGCCGGCGCTCGGGCCGATTGCGTTCAACCTCGACAGATCGTCCGGATCGAACGGGCTGGTCGACCCATATTCGTCTTGACCGACAGGCTCATGCATTATTCGTTCTCCGCAAACCGACAGCAAATCATCAAGCCTCGCCGAGCGCAACCGCTCGCCGAATGTGATCGGCACGGTGTTCAACACTTTCTGGCGGCGGCTTGCCAGAGATTTTTGAATTCGCGCTTGGATCGCCGCCCCGCTGCGCGGCCTGGTCAAGCGCTTTGCCCGAGCTGAATCTTCATGCCGCCCTGGCCAAAGACCGCGTCGCCTGAACGGAAGCCCCAAGCACCGCCTGTGCGGTGTCGGCCTGCCTTTCATCGACATGCGCCAGCACCAGGATCACACCTTGTGCGGCATCCGGCTGGCCTAGCTGCTTGCCGGTACCGGACAATGTGTCGAAAAGTCTGCCGGCAACGCAGCCCAAGGCTGCACCGACGAAGGCCGATGCCAGCCATCCCGCGCCGAGGGGATCGATGCCGGGGATATCAAAGGCGCCGAGGCCGGCCAACAAACCCGCCGCCGCGCCAAGGGCGGCACCGGTGCCTGGACCGCGCAAGACGGCGCCGATTTCGTCATCGTAGGGTCCGATGACACTGATTTCGTGGCGGGCGATCCCTGCCGCCTGAAGTGCTTCGACGGCTCGCGCCGCCTGGTCATGGGAATCAAAAAGTCTGCTGATTGTTCGCATTGAAACTGCCTGTGAGGCCCCCCGGCCCTCGACGGTACGGCGGGTTCCTGCTGAGCGACGACGCCGAGGAACCGCCTAACGCATACGTCGCCCGCCCCGCAATTACGCGCGGCGGGCGGCGACAGCCCCCGCTTTAACGGGCCGAGATTGTGTTTACCGAGATTGGGGGGGCGGGGTGGACCCCCACGGGGGGGGTGTGGACCGAGG